>NZ_CP016287.1:0-313632 GCF_001679785.1 Rhizobium leguminosarum | reverse complement strand
TTGTCTACGGTCTTATGTACAGGATCTGAGGACACATAGAGCCGTTGACGGCCCGTAGAGCTAGTCGCTGCGATAGGTAAGCGAGGCAAGGAGCCTGCATCCTCATAACGCTCGCACGCACGTCGGGTTATCGAGATAAAAGCCGAGGCGATCTCCGTTCCGGTCCCTGATGGCATCGATGACCACGTGAGCCCAGAAGCGCGTGCCATCCTTTCGGACGCGCGTGCCGGCATTCCAGATCGCGTAGTCGGTTATTCCGTCGACAAGAGCACGGTAACGGTCGTCCACCGCAGTCTTGGTGGTCGTTTTCAGGCAGCATGATTTATCCAAAACTGATTTTGACGAGAATACGGATATAGTGCCCAGGGCTGCAATTCAAACGGTTCTACGCCGGGCTTGGACAAGAGAACGACCGATCCTTGGCGATCGGAACGATCAATTCCACCAATTGCCCCGATGCGCTGATCGCCGCGTTTGGCCAGCCCGTCCGCTGAACACCGATGGGCGCAGACAATCCACTTATGCGGATCCCATCAGCGTGAAAGACGATGATATATCGTTCGGCAAATATCCATAATTCGCAGACATGTACGATTTGCGCAGGAATCAGTGCGTCGGCAGCCCAGCTTCCCTCGAAAAATGCAGGAATTAACAAAGACTCAAGCACCTTGGATACATCTCGCACATTAGTATGACTTATGTGACGGTGATCTCTTTTGCGCTCGGGTCTTTCATATTCACTTGCTGGGGTCTTCAAAACCCTTCGCGGTCTCGGAAGGGACAGGGGCGGCAATGTCGCGATCGTCGTTGCCCTCACCCTGGTGCCGATGATCGTCGCTGTCGGCGCGAGCTTTGATTACATCCGTACTTACAATGTCCGCCAGAGGATGCAGAGCGACCTGGACACGGCCCTGATCGCCGCAGTCAAAGAGATCGATACCGACGACACCGACGCCCTCAAGGAAAAGGTTGCAGACTGGTTCCACGCGCAGGTGGAAAACAGCTATACGCTTGGCGACATCGACATCGATACATCGAACCATAAGATCACGGCGACGGCCAGCGGCACGGTTCCGACGACGCTGATGAAGATCGCCAACATCGACACCGTTGACGTCAGCGTGGCAAGCGCAGTCAAGGGGCCGGCCACCTCCTATCTTAACGTCTATATCGTCATCGACACATCCCCGTCGATGCTTCTGGCGGCAACAACGGCCGGCCAGTCGGCCATGTATTCCGGCATCGGATGCCAGTTCGCCTGCCACACGGGCGACGCGCACACTATCGGCAAGACGAAATACGCCAACAATTACGAATACAGCACGGCCAAGAACATAAAGCTGCGCGCCGATGTTGCCGGTGACGCCGTCAGAGACGTGCTTGACATGATCGACACGTCCGACAGCAATCATCAACGCATCAAGGTCGGATTATATAGCCTCGGCGATACCCTCACGGAAGTTCTGACCCCGACGCTCAGCACGGACACGGCGCGCAATCGCCTTGCGGACGCAAGTTACGGCCTCACCAGCGCGACCTCGAAGGCAGCCACCTATTTTGACGTGTCGCTTGCGACGCTCAAACAGAAAGTCGGCACCGGAGGGGACGGAACATCCTCGGGCTCGCCGCTCAAGCTGGTTCTCCTGCTGACGGACGGCGTCCAGTCGCAGCGCGAATGGGTGACCGACAAGGTGACATGGAAAAACGGAAAGGCCACGTACGGAGCATACTGGAACAAGGTGGCGCCTCTCAATCCGGACTGGTGCGCCTACGTCAAAAACCAGTCCGCCACCATGGCGGTTCTTTACACCGAATACCTGCCGATCACCTCGGACTGGGGTTACAACGCAACCGTCGGCTCGACCATGGCAAGCGCCAGCTGGAAGAGCACCTACGGCGGCACCATGCAAAGCGGCGTGTCGACCAGCATCACGAGACGCGACTACATCCCCTATGCGCTTTCCGACTGCGCATCTTCCAAGAGCCTGTTCCTGTCCGCGTCGTCGTCGACCGAGATTACCGCAGGCCTGTCGGCGCTTTTCACCCAATATCTCGCATCCGTCCGGCTGACCCAATGAGACGAAAAAAACGCTTCGCATCGCTGCGCCGTCTGCTTGGCGATCGCAAAGGGGTCGCTGCGATCGAATTTGCGATCCTGGCTCTACCGCTTTTCATCATGATATTCGGCATTATCGAAGTGTCGCTGATGTTCTTCGTCAACTCGGCGCTGGACGCGTCCGTGCACAAGATCTCCCGGATGATCCGCACCGGCGAGGTTGCGTCCTCCAACATCACGCTGGCCGATTTCAAGGCGAAGATCTGCAACGACATGCTTCTCTCGTTCAGCTGCTCCGGCGGTCTGCTGGTCAAGGTGATCGTGCTTTCCGACCTCTCCTCGGCCGCCAGCACCGACCCCATCGACGAGAGCGGTAATCTTACGGTCACCGAGACTTATGATATCGGCAAGGGCAGCGACTACATCCTGGTTCAGACGTTCCTGCCATGGACAGCCGTCGTTAACTTCTTCAGCCTGTCGAGCGCCAAGCTTTCCGACGGCCGCTACCTGCTCGGATCTTCCGTTTTGTTCCGCAATGAGCCTTTCTGACATGATGAAACGGAGCCAGTCCTTCTTCCGCTTTGTCCGCTCCCGCGCCCGCCATCTCATGCGCGACCGGTCGGCAGCTTCGGGCGTGGAATTCGCGCTGGTGTTGCCGATCCTGGTGATGCTCCTGTTCGGCACCGTCGATCTCGGCCATGCACTCACAGTCAGCCGGAAGATAGATGAGATCGCCTCTTCCACCGGCGACATGATTTCGCAGCAGGGCGCCTGGACGAAGTCCGACGTCACCAAGCTTCTCTCCGGCGCCAGCTTCATCCTGCAGCCCTATGACACGACGGGGCTCACGATCACCCTTGCGGTGGACGATATCGCCAAGAGCGGCAGCGCGACCGTCAACTGGTCTGCAGCGCTCAACACCTCCGCCCTTACCTCCGGCTCGGCGAGCACAATCGAGGTCCCTTCGGAGATCCAGGATGACGGCGTGCAGGTCGTGCTGACCAGGGTGCAATACACATTGACGACGCCGGTCTCGGCGTTCTTTTCAAACTTCACCGGGCAGAATGGCTACAGCTTCGATCGCCATTACTTCAATCGCCCGAGAGTCGGCGACACGATCACTTACAAATAAGCCGGAGATCGAAGCCCCTGCGGGACGACAGCCCGGGCTCACTTGGGCATCCTGACGATGCCGTATGGATTGAACTTGAACTCATCCGGTTCGTAGGTCGAATCGAAGGAGAGGCTTGCGCGGCGAGCCTTCAGCGTCGGCTCGAGGCCCCGCTGCGCGATCTCGTCGGCAACCGCATCCATGATGGCGACGATCTGCCTTTCGCTGCCGGCCGTTTCCGGCACATAGACCTCCGGCAATCCGACGAGATGGAAACCGACGCTCTCCAGATATCCCGAAACCGATAGCGGCCGTTTCGCAAAGGCCAGTCGGCCGATCCGCTGCTCAGCCAGTGGGTCGGCGTCCTTTACCACCTCGGCGCCTTGCCGGATCAGCTCTCTCCATCGGTCGAGGCCATGGGCAATACCGGCGCTTTCGCCCTTTACCGCAACCGCTCCCGCATCGATCAACCGTTCGATGAGGCTTAGCGCTACCATCGAAACCTTCACCGTCTCCGCCTGCTGCATGCTCGGCCCGAGGATATAGAGGACCGACTGATGATCGGTGACGGCATCTTCGTCTGCCGGGCTCCACGCATCGGCCTCGACCCGATCCCAGCACACGGCGAATGACTGGCTCATCCGATCATCCGGCTCGGCCTGGGAATAGTCCTCGTCGATGCTGAAGCCCGTTGCGAACTCACGGATCGCCTGCGATGCGGCGTCGGACAAGGGGCTGAGGTCACGTCCCTTGCCGAGGAAACAAAGGACATGCCGGGGCGTCACCGACGATTTCTCCACCTCGTTTTGGGTCACCGTTTCCTCGCCGGAATCCGGGCTGATTTGCTTGGACCACGACGGTTTCCAGCCGATCATCGCCCCGATGGACGCCAAGAGCGCGCGACGCAGGAGATTCAAGATCGATGCCTTCCGTTCGGTCGAATGTTCGCAGCCTCCTCGCTTGTAACCGGATGAAATCCGAAACAAAAGCAGGATCAAGCGTCCGCCGGCGCGCATAATAACGGCGTCAAGCATCGGCGTATGGATTTCGCCGGGGGCAGACGGCATTGACCCCGACCTTGTCAGGTGCATAGTCGCGGGCGAAGTTCTGGGTGAGGGCGGCAACGGCCGTCTTTGTCGTCTTGTAGGCGATGTGGTTCGGCGCAGGGATGTCGCGTTGGGCCCCGTTGCGGGCTGCGGAGTAGTCAAATGAAAATCGACAGTATCGGATTCGTCGGAACCGGCGCGATCACCGAAGCGATGGTTCGCGGGCTTCTCAGTGAGCCGGCCTATGCCTCCGAGATTCACGTGTCTCCACGAAGCGCTCACATCGCCGCGACGCTGGCCGACGAATTCGCCGCCGTCAGAATTGCCAAGGACAATCAGGACGTCGTCGAGCGCAGCGACATGGTGTTCCTGGCGATACGGCCGCAGGTCGCCGAGGAGGTCGTGCGCGCGCTATCGTTCAGGGATGGCCAAATGGTCGTCAGTCTCGTTGCGGCGACGGAGCGCCAGGCTCTCTCCGAATGGATCGGCGCCGACGTGCATCTGGTGCAGGCGATCCCCCTGCCCTTCGTCGCAGGCCGGCAAGGCGTCACCGCCATCTATCCGACCGATACCACCGTCGCAGCGCTTTTCGATGCGCTCGGAACGGCTGTCCAATGCCAGTCGAGGAAGGAATATGATCTTCTCGCGGCAGCGAGCGCAATGATGTCGACCTATTTCGGCATCATGGAGCAGGTTGCCGTCTGGCTGGAAAGAAGCGGCCTCGAAAAGGCGAAGGGACAGGCCTACATTGCCCCGCTCTTTGCAAGCCTCGCGCAGAAAGCGAACAGCCCCAGCAACGAACCGTTCAGCGCGCTGAGCCGCGAATTCGCGACCAAGGGCGGACTGAACGAGCAGGTTCTTTCGGACTTCGAGAAGAAGGGCGGCCTTGCCGCATTGACCGCCGCACTCGACGGCGTGCTTGCCCGCATCGAGGGCCGCAGGAGCTGAGGCGCATCTGGCCAGTCTAGCGGCTTAGAAGTGAACGGTGAAGAAGATTGTGTTCCAAGTCCAGCCACGGCGGATCTTCCGCATACATTTCTTCAATCAGCTGCTTGACGAGGTCGATATAGTTCGAGTTGTCGCCAACCCGGTGATTGAGGATCACCGGTGAGGTGGCGTCCTTTCCGTCGAGCAACCGATAGTGCACGTCCGAGCGTATCTGGCGCGCGGAAGCGGGAATGATGCACAGGCCGGCTTCGGCGGCGACCAATCCCAATGCGGTCTGGATTTCACGCACTTCCTGCACTTCGGCCGGCCGCGCGTCGTGGCTATGCAAGAGATTCAACACATGGTCGGCATAGCCGGGTCGCGGCTCTTTCGGGTAGACGATGACCTTTTGGCCGGCCAAGGCCGCGACCCGGAGGGGCGAAGCATCTTGGGCGAGCGACATGCCTTTCGGAATTGCCACGACCAACCGTTCTTCGCGCAGAACCGTTCCGATCACGTTCGGGTCGCTGTGCCGCAGGCGACCGAAACCAATGTCGATGCGGCCTTCTTTGAGCGCTGGGATCTGCTGGACGGAGACCATCTCCAGCAACTGAATGTCCAGCTCCGGCGCGTGCTGCCGCAGCTTTCGCACCAGTGAAGGCAGTCCGCCGTACAAGGTCGACGCCACAAAGCCGATGGAAAGCACGCTGTTTTGGTTCAGACCGACCCGACGCGTTGCCGCGAGCATCTGCTCGACCCGACCGAGCACCTGCAGGGACTGTTCGTAGAATAGCCGCCCCGCCTCCGTCAGCCGGACGGGTCGGGTTTTGCGGATGATGAGCGGGACGCCCAATTCACCCTCCAGCAACTGGATCTGCCGGCTCAGCGGCGGTTGAGCGATGTGCAGCGTCTCGGCGGCGCGCGTGAAGTTTCTCTCCCGAGCGACGGCCACGAAATAGCGCAACTGGCGAAGATCCATCCCCGGCCCATTCCTTCATGATTAATTTTACTACCACCCACGATATGTTGCAGTGCGGCAAGTATAGATAACTTAGCATTTTTTCCAATTTGATACCATATAGGTATCGTAGCAGACGCAAATGATGTTGGACGAGCGTCCGTGGCCGGCGCAAAGTCCAACCATGAACACGACCTCAATATCCATTGTCTCGACCGCCGCAGCGTTACCCCTGGTAGAGCGTCTGGAGACGCTGCTCATCGATCTGCCGACCATCCGGCCGCACAAGCTGTCGATGACGACGATGAATGGCCAGACACTGATGCTGGTCAAAATACATTGCAGCGACGGCATCGTCGGCATCGGCGAGGGAACCACAATCGGCGGACTGGCCTACGGCGGAGAAAGCCCGGAGAGCATGAAGCTGGCCATCGATACCTATTTTACGCCAGTGATGGTCGGCCAGGATGCCACCCGTGTGCAGGCGCTGATGGCGAGGCTCGGCAAGATGGTCAAGGAGAACCGTTTCGCCAAGAGCGCAGTCGAAACCGCGCTGCTCGACGCACACGGCAAGCGGCTTGGGCTTCCGGTCAGCGAATTGCTCGGCGGGCGCCGCCGCGATCGCCTTCCGGTCGCATGGACGCTCGCGTCGGGCGACACCGCAAAGGATATCGTTGAAGCCGAACACATGCTCTCCATCCGCAGGCACAAGGTCTTCAAGCTGAAGATCGGCGCCAGGTCGATCCGCGAGGATGTTGCCCATGTCGCCGCGATCAAGCATGCGCTGGGCGACCGCGGTGCGGTGCGCGTCGATGTCAACATGGCCTGGAGCGAGACCGAAGCCGTCTATGGCATGGCGGCGCTGGCCGATGCCGGCTGCGAACTGATCGAGCAGCCGGTAGCCTCGGCTGCGGGGCTGGCGCACTTGATGCGCCGTTTCCCCGCGGCACTGATGGCGGACGAATCCCTGCACGGCCCGGAATCGGCCTTCGAGATCGCCAGGGTCCACGGCGCCGACGTGTTCGCGATCAAGGTCGAGCAGAGCGGCGGCCTGTTCAATGCGCTGCGCGTGGCGGCGATCGCCGATGCGGCCGGGATCGAGCTTTACGGCGGCACCATGCTCGAAGGCGCCTTTGGCACGGTCGCTTCGGCGCATGCCTTTTCCACCTTCGCCAACCTGCAATGGGGCACGGAACTGTTCGGCCCCCTCCTGTTGACTGAGGAGATCCTCGTAACGCCGCTGGATTACAGCGACTTCGAACTGACCGTTCCCGATGGACCGGGCTTGGGCATCACGCTGGATGAGGATCGCGTCAGGTTCTTCCAGCGCGATGGACTGCGCAAGACCGTCAGCATCGCCAAATAGTGGAGCCAGACCATGCTGTTTCAAGTTCGAATGGATGTCAGCATCCCGCGAGATCTCGCCTCGGAGGAAACGGCAGACATCATCGCGAAGGAGCGGGCCTATTCGCAGGAACTGCAGCGCAGCGGCAAATGGCGCCACATCTGGAGGATCGTCGGCGAATACGCGAACTACAGCATCTTCGACGTGAGGGACAATGACGAGCTGCACCAGATCCTGTCGGGTCTGCCCCTGTTCAAGTTCATGACCATCACTGTCACGCCGCTGGTGCGGCATCCGTCGTCGATCAGCGACGACGACAGCTGAGCAAGGCGCCGGCAGCGGCGCTCTGCCGGATGGCGAGCGTCTCGATCGGCTTCGCAACATCCAAGGAGGAGGAGTATGGCAATGGACGTAAAGATTTTCGACAAGCCCGAGGTGCAGGACTTCCTGAAGGTTCTTAGCGGCTTGAACAACGCCGGCGGCAATCCGCGCATGAAGCAGATCGTTCATCGGGTGATGTCCGACCTGTTCAAGGCAATCGACGACCTCAACATCACCCCTGACGAATACTGGACCGGCATTGCCTGGCTCAACGAACTCGGTGCGGCGGGGCAGGCCGGCCTGATCTCGCCCGGTCTCGGCCTCGACCATTTCCTCGACGAGCGCCTCGATGCCATCGACGCGGCGCTCGGCATCAACAATCCGACCCCACGCACCATCGAAGGCCCGCTCTATGTGGCCGGTGCCCCGGTCTCTGAAGGCTTTGCCCGTCTTGACGATGGCAGGGACACCAACGGCCATGCGCTCATCATGCACGGAATCGTATATGATGCCGACGGCAAGCCGCTGCCGGGTGCGACCGTCGAAGTCTGGCACTGCGACACCCGCGGGTTCTACTCGCACTTCGACCCGACCGGACAGCAGGCGCCGTTCAATATGCGCCGCACGATCGTCGCCGATGCCAAGGGCTGTTATAAGTTCCAGAGCATCGTGCCGCACGGTTACGGTGTTCCTCCCGGCAGTCCGACCGAACAACTATTGTCCGCGCTCGGCCGCCATGGTCAGCGTCCGGCGCATATCCACTTCTTCATTAGTGCCCATGGCCACCGCAAGCTGACCACCCAGATCAACATCGACGGCGACCCGCTGGTCAACGACGACTTTGCCTACGCTACCCGGGAGGGTCTCGTTCCGCCCATCGTCGAACGCACCGACGAGGTCAGCATAAAGGCCAACAATCTCGCCGGTCCGTTCGCCGAGATCGAATTCGACATTCATCTCACCGCGCTCGTGAACGGGGTGGACAACCAGGTCAACGAGCAGCGCCAGCGCGCCGCAGCG
Source organism: Rhizobium leguminosarum (assembly GCF_001679785.1). Taxonomy (NCBI): domain Bacteria; kingdom Pseudomonadati; phylum Pseudomonadota; class Alphaproteobacteria; order Hyphomicrobiales; family Rhizobiaceae; genus Rhizobium; species Rhizobium leguminosarum. The sequence goes on along the minus strand of NZ_CP016287.1, from coordinate 304,848 downwards.
TAAGGCCGCACGCGGCGGCTGAAAGATGCCGCCGCCCCAACACCGTGAAATCGATTTATTGTTGCAAAGGCAGCACGGGAGAGGTGCGCCGGGAGCGGGAGAAGAACCATGTCTGCGATTATCGAAAAGGCCCACGACCTCGACCAGTTGCTTGCGACGGCGGTGCAGGATGACAAGGAGGCCGGCGTGTTTCGTTGCCGGCGCGACATCTTCACCAACGCCGAGTTATTCGAACTGGAGATGAAACATATCTTCGAGAGCAACTGGGTCTACCTGGCCCATGAGAGCCAGATCCCCGACACCAACGATTATTACACCACCTATATTGGCCGTCAGCCGGTGGTTATCACGCGCGACAAGACCGGCGAACTCAATGCCGTGATCAATGCGTGCGCGCATCGCGGTGCGATGCTGTGCCGTCGCAAGCACGGCAACAAGGGCAGCTTCACATGTCCGTTCCACGGCTGGACCTTCTCCAACACCGGCAAGTTGCTCAAGGTGAAGGACGAGAAGACCACGCAGTATCCGCCACAGTTTAACAACAATGGTTCGCACGACCTGAAGCGCGTTGCTCGTTTCGAGAGCTATCGCGGCTTCCTGTTCGGCAGCCTGAACGCCGATGTCGCCTCGCTCGAGGACTATCTCGGCGAAACCAGGGTGATCATCGACCAGATCGTCGACCAGGCACCGGGCGGGCTGGAAGTGCTGCGCGGCAATTCCTCCTACATCTATGACGGCAACTGGAAGCTCCAGATGGAGAACGGTTGCGACGGCTACCACGTCAGCTCCGTGCACTGGAACTATGCGGCGACTATGGGTCGTCGCGCCGAAGAGGGCACCAAGGCGGTGGACGCCAACAGCTGGAGCAAGTCGACCGCCGGCGTCTATGGCTTCGAAAACGGCCATATCCTACTCTGGACCCGGACGATGAACCCGGAGGTACGCCCGGTTTACAGCGAGCGCGACGAGATCACGGCGCGCGTGGGCAAGGACAGGGCGAACTTCATCGTCAACCAGACCCGCAACCTCTGCCTCTATCCGAATGTCTTCCTGATGGACCAGTTCAGCACCCAGATCCGCGTCACCCGGCCGATCAGCGTTGATAAGACCGAAATCAGTATCTTCTGCTTCGCGCCGAAGGGCGAAAGCGCCGAGAACCGCGCGCTCCGCATCCGCCAGTACGAGGACTTCTTCAACGTCTCGGGCATGGGCACGGCCGACGACCTGGAGGAATTCCGGGCCTGCCAGGCTGGATATGCCGGTATCGCCGCGCTCTGGAACGACATGTCGCGCGGTGCGCCGCTCTGGATCGAAGGTCCGGACGACAATGCAAAGCAGATGGGCATGAAGCCGCTGCTTTCCGGCGAGCGCAGCGAGGACGAGGGGCTGTTCGTCCGCCAGCACGAATACTGGGCAAGGGTGATGCGCGAAGCGCTCTCCTTTGAGCGCAAGGAGGTGGCGGCATGAGCGTCTCCTACGAGACCATCTGCGCCTTTCTCTACAGGGAGGCGCGCCTGCTGGACGACCGCGATTGGGACGAATGGCTCACCTGCTATGCGCAGGACGTGAGCTACTGGATGCCGGCCTGGGATGACGACGATCAAATCACCGAAGATCCGCACTCGCAGATTTCGCTGATCTACTATCCCAACCGCGACGGCCTGGAAGACCGGGTCTTCCGGATCAAGACGGAGCGGTCCGGCGCATCGACACCCGAGCCGCGCACCAGCCACAACGTCACCAATGTCGAGGTCCTGGAAACGCGCGGCGAGGAGGTGGACGTCCGCTACAACTTCAACACGCTCAACCACCGCTACAAAGTGACCGATCACTTCTTCGGGACAATGTTCGTCACGCTGCGCAGGAGTGGCGACCAGCTGTTGATTTCAGCCAAGAAGATCGTGCTGAAGAACGATTACATCCGCCAGGTCATCGACGTCTATCACATCTGACGTGCGTCGCCGGGCGGCAGGAAACTCGAGGAGGGTTCCATGGCCAGTTACAACATCGCATTGAACTTCGAGGACGGCGTTACCCGTTTTATCAACTGCAAGGACGGCGAGAAGATTCTCGACGCTGCCTACCGCAGCAAGATCAACCTTCCGATGGACTGTTCCGACGGCGTTTGTGGCACCTGCAAGTGCCGCGCCGAAAGCGGCTCCTATGAACTCGGCAACGACTATATCGACGATGCGTTGACCGTCGACGAGGCGGAGAGCGGTCTCATCCTGACCTGCCAGATGAGGCCGACCTCCGATTGCGTCATCGCCGTAGCGACCACCTCGATCGCCTGCAAGACCGGGCAGCAGACCTTCGCCGCCACGGTTGCCAGGGTGGCGCCGCACAACGATGCGGCGATCGTTCTGGAACTGGAGGTGGATGCCGATGCGCCCGCCTTTCTGCCCGGCCAATACGTCAACATCGCCGTGCCGGGCAGCGGCCAGCATCGCTCCTATTCGTTCAGCACAGCGCCCGGTAAACAGCGTATCGGCTTTCTAATCAAGAAGATCCCGGGCGGCGTGATGAGCAGCTGGCTGGAGCGCGCCGAAGTCGGAGAAAAACTCGACCTGACCGGCCCGCTTGGCAGCTTCTATATGCGGAAGGTCGAACGGTCACTCTTGTTCCTGGCTGGCGGTACGGGGCTTGCGCCGTTCCTATCCATGCTGGAGGTGCTGGCACGTGAAAATTCGCAGCAGCAGATTCACCTGATCTACGGCGTGACCCGCGATCTGGACCTGGTCCTCGTGGATGAGCTCGAGGCATATGCCGGCCGGCTGCCCAACTTCGCCTACAGCACAGTGGTCGCCGAGCAGGCGTCGAACCATCCGCGCAAGGGCTGGGTAACCCAGCATATGCCGGCCGAGGCGCTCAACGGCGGCGACGTCGATGTCTATCTCTGCGGCCCGCCGGCGATGGTCGATGCCGTGCGCAAGCATTTCGACGACAACGGGGTCAAGCCTAACAGCTTCTACTACGAGAAGTTTACGCCGAATGCCGTTGCCAAGGAGGCCGCATGAGCACCGCGCGCTTTGCGAACCGTTTTGCAGGCAAGGTGCTGGTCGTCACGGGCGCCGCGCAAGGCATCGGCCGCGCCGTGGCGCAACGCGCCGCTGACGAGGGCGGGAAGGTGCTCTTCGTCGACCGCGCTGCCTTCGTTGCCGACATCGCGGCCGAAGTGGCGGGCGCGGAGGTGGCTGCCTTCAATGCGGATCTTGAAACCTGTGAAGGGGCCGCCGCGGCGATGCGCTTTGCCAAGGAAAAATTCGGGGGCATCGACATCCTGATCAACAATGTCGGCGGCGCTATCCGTATGCGCCCCTATTCGGAATTCGAACCGGAACAGATCGACGCCGAAATCCGTCGTTCCCTGATGCCGACGCTTTATTGCTGCCATTCTGTTCTTCCGTATCTTTTCGAGCGCGGCGGCGGAACAATCGTCAATGTATCTTCGAATGCCACGCGTGGCATCCATCGTGTGCCCTATTCGGCGGCAAAAGGCGGCGTCAATGCCATCACCCAGTCGCTCGCCATGGAACTGGCCGAGCGCAACATCCGTGTCGTGGCCACCGCGCCCGGCGGCACGGACGCGCCGCTGCGCCGCATCCCGCGCAATGCAGCCGGGGATACCGCGGCGGAGCGTGGCTGGATGGCCGAGGTCGTGCAGCAGGTGAAGCATTCGAGCTTCATGAAGCGCTACGGCACGATTGACGAGCAGGCTGCGCCGATCCTGTTTCTCGCCTCTGACGAGGCGTCCTACATCACCGGCATCGTGCTGCCGGTCGCCGGCGGAGACCTCGGCTGAAATCTATGTACTGACCTACGCAACGACTCGTGGAGGAGCGAACATGCGCGCTATTGATGTGAATGAAGCGATAGACAACAATCCGGTTGGACGCTTTCAGTGGATGGTGGTCGGGCTCTGCGCCCTGCTGCTGATCGTTGATGGTTATGATGTCTTCATAGCCGGAACCGTGCTACCGACCCTGATGGCAGAATGGCGGCTCAGCAAGCCGGAGGCGGGAGCGCTGCAGGCCTGGGCGCTGTTCGGGATGATGTTTGGCGCGCTTATTTTCGGTCCGCTGGCGGACAAGATCGGCCGCAAGAAGGGCATCGCGATCAGCTTCGTGCTGTTCACCGTCGCCACACTTTCAACCGGCTTTGCCAGCACGCCGACAGAGTTCAAGATCTTTCGTTTCATTGCGGGGCTTGGCTGCGGCGGTTTGATGCCGAACGCCGTGGCGCTGATGAACGAGTATGCTCCCAAACGCCTCCGCGGAACCATGGTCGCGCTGATGTTCTCCGGTTACTCCGTTGGCGGCATGGTCGCTGCGGCACTCGGCATCGGCCTGATTCCTCAATTCGGCTGGCAGCCGATGTTCTACATCGCCGCTGTCCCGCTGCTCATGCTTCCGGTCATCCTATGGAAACTGCCTGAGTCGCTCGGTTTCCTGATCCGTCAGGACCGGCAGGAGCAGGCGAAGCGGATTTATGCGAAAATCGCGCCGTCCGTGCATCTGTCCGCCAACGACAAGCTGACCTTTACCGAAACAACCGGGGCCGCCGCCTCGATTGCAGAACTGTTCCGGCATCAGCGCGCCCTGCGCACGGCGATGCTGTGGGTGGCATTCTTCTGCTGCCTGCTGCTCGTCTACCTCCTGTCCTCATGGCTGCCGAAGGTGCTGCAGGAAGCCGGTTATGCCGAAAGGGCGAGCCTGCTCAGTCTCTTCTCCCTCAATTTCGGCGGCATGGCCGGGGCGATCGCCGGTGGCTGGCTTGGCGACCGGTTCGGGCTCCCGAAGGTCGTGGTCGGCTTTTTCGCCGCTGCTGCGGTCTCGATCGCACTGATCGGCTTCAATCTGCCCGCCGGAATGCTGTTCGTGATGGTGTTCATCGCCGGCGCCACCACGATCGGCACGCAAATCCTGCTTTATGCCAGCGTGGCGCAACTCTATAACCTCTCCGTGCGCTCCACGGGGTTGGGCTGGGCCTCCGGCGTCGGACGCATCGGCGCGATCGTCGGCCCGACCCTTGGCGGCCTCCTGTTGGCGAAGGAATTCCCGCTTCAGCAGAACTTCCTGATCTTCGCCATTCCGGCCGTCATCTCGGCAGCCGCGATGCTCGTATTCGCGGTCAGCAACGCGCGTCGCGTGAGCGCCGTAAGCCTGGCGGCGGCATAAGGCGACGCGCAGCGGTTGCGAAACGTGCGGGGCTGATGCTGCCCCGCGTTACCGGACCGCTGGCCTCACCTTTGGGTTTTCACCATCGCACCGTCTTCATCCGTGCGACAAGTTCAACACAGAAAGCCGCGATGAGCGCGGCTTTCGCCAATGCGGGCGACTGAATTCATGGAATATCTCAATCTTCCCAGCCATCGCCTTCATTACCGCATCGACGGGGACGATCAGGCTGCACCTTGGCTCTTATTCTGCAACTCTCTCGGAACCGACCTACGCATGTGGGATGCGCAGGCGGCCATGTTGTCACTGCACTTTCGCGTGCTGCGATACGATCGCCGCGGTCACGGCCGGTCGTCGGCCCCGCCGCCGCCATATTCGCTGACCGATCTCGGCGGCGATGTGCTCGCCTTGCTCGACGCCCTGGGGATAAAGCGGGCGCATTTCTGCGGTCTGTCGATCGGCGGCCTGACGGGGCAGTGGCTGGGCATCAATGCCGGGCAGCGCCTGAACAAGCTCATCATCTGTGCTGCGGCGGCGAAGATCGGCACAGCCGAAGGCTGGGCGACGCGCAGGGATGAGGTGCGGATGAACGGGCTTTCGGCTCTCACTGCCGCCACTGCCGAACGCTGGTTCACCCCGGCATTCAGCACCACCGAACCCGGCATCGTCGGCACAGTGCTCGAAAGCTTTGCCGCGACGTCGGTCGAGGGTTACACCGGGTGTTGCGCGGCGCTGGCCGACGCCGACTTTCGTGAGGAAATCAACCAGATCGCTAACCCGCTCCTGACCATCTCCGGCGATGACGATCCGGTATGCCCGCCAACCGATCTGGAATACATTGCTGCCCGTGTGCAGCAGGGCCGGCACCTGTCGTTGCCTGGCCGCCATATCGTCAATATCGAAGCCTCGCAGGCGTTCAACGCGGCGCTTCTGGATTTTCTCCTCAACTGATGCATGTCGCCCAAACATGTGCGGCGCATGAATCCAATTCGACGCGACGAATACTTTAGAAAGTCGGCGGCGTGCAGGCGCTGATGACCTCGCAGGGTACCGGCCCGACGCAGCGGAAGCGGTGCGGGCGTCTGCTTTCAAAATAATAGGCGTCACCCGGCCCAAGGATCCGCCGCTCGTCATCGACCGTCACCTCGAGCCTTCCCGACAGAACGATCCCGCCCTCCTCCCCCTCGTGAACAAGGGGAACCTTTCCGGTGTCGGCGCCCGGCTGGTAGCATTCCTTGAGGATCTGCAGGCTGCGGCCGAAAAGGTTTTCCCCAACCTGCCTGTAGGAAATGGCGCCCTTGCCGATCTCCACCAGTTCCTCGGCCGCATAGAAGGCCTTCCTTGGACGCTCGGGCTCGAAGGCAAAGAACTCCGCCAGACCGATGGGGATGCCGTCCAAGATTCGCTTCAAGGCCCCGACCGACGGATTGGAGGCGTTCGATTCGATGAGCGAGATCGTCGAATTGGGCACTCCGGTGCGCTTGGCGAGCTCGCGCTGGGAAAGCTTATGGGTAATGCGGAGATGGCGAAGGCGGCTGCCGATGTCGACTGACATGATGGGGTTTGTTTGTGTTGTCCAGAATATCCAAAATCATAACGCTGAATTTGTTGAATTTCAACAACTTGCACCGACAAAGAAAAGGACTTGTTTGAAATGGAGAAATTGCCATTCTCGGCGCCATCCCCAAAGGAGGCCAGGATGGACCAGCTCAGCAAAACGAACGCGCCCGTACTCGAAAATTTCTGGATGCCGTTCACCGCGAACCGGCAATTCAAGGCCACGCCGCGCCTTCTCGTGGCAGCAGAGGGCATGTACTACACCGACGTCGATGGACATCAGGTGCTTGACGGCACGGCCGGTCTCTGGTGCTGCAATGCCGGCCACGGCCGCAAGAAGATCGCCCAAGCCGTCGAGCGACAGCTTGCGACACTGGACTATGCGCCGACCTTTCAGATGGGGCATCCGATCGCCTTCGACTTCGCCGCGAAATTGGCTGCGAACGCGCCGGGCGGTCCAGAAGCCAAGCTCGACAGGATCTTCTTCACCGGCTCTGGCTCGGAATCGGTCGATACGGCGCTGAAGATCGCCATCGCCTACCAGCGGGCGATCGGCCAAGGTACCCGCACGCGGATCATCGGGCGCGAGAAGGGATATCATGGCGTCGGGTTCGGCGGCATTTCCGTCGGCGGTCTCGTCAACAACCGGCGGGTCTTCCCGCAAATACCGGCCGACCACATGCGCCACACGCTCGACGTCGAGCGTAATGCGTTTTCAAAGGGCCTTCCGCTGCACGGCGCCGAACTGGCGGACGATCTCGAGCGCCTGGTGCAGTTGCACGGCGCTGAAACCATCGCAGCTGTTATCGTCGAGCCGATGTCGGGATCGGCGGGCGTAGTCCTGCCTGCGAAGGGCTATCTGGAAAAGCTGCGTGCGACGGCCGACAAGCACGGAATCCTGCTGATCTTCGACGAGGTCATCACCGGCTTCGGGCGTCTCGGCACCCCTTTCGCGACCGACTATTTCGGCGTCGTGCCCGACCTCATCACCACGGCAAAGGGCATCACCAACGGCACGATCCCGATGGGCGCGGTCTTTGCCAGCAGGAAGGTCTATGACGGCCTGATGGTCGGACCGGAAAACGCGATCGAACTCTTCCACGGCTATACCTATTCCGGCCATCCGGTCGCCTGCGCAGCCGGGCTCGCTACGCTGGAGATCTACGAGGAGGAAGGCCTGCTGACGCGCGCATCCGACTTGGCCGAGTACTGGCAGGAGGCCCTCCATTCGCTGAATGGCCTGCCTCATGTCGTCGACATCCGCAATCTCGGACTCGTCGGCGCAGTCGAACTGGCTCCTCGTACCGGGGCGCCGGGAACCCGCGCCTACGACATCTTCGTCGATTGCTTCGAAAAGGGCCTGCTGATCCGGGTGACCGGTGACATCATCGCGCTTTCTCCGCCGCTCATCATCGAGAAAACCCAGATCGACACGATCGTTTCGATCCTCAGCGACGCCTTGAAGCGCGCAGCATAGACCCGCACGGCTTGCCGTTCCCGCCGGCGATCGGACACCTGGTCCATCGTCGACGGAACCATCCGGCACACCGAGACGAAGCTCAACGCTTCAAGGTCTGTGACGGCAGCTGACCGAAGCGCTTCCTGTATTCGGCAGCAAACCGCCCCAGATGCGTAAATCCCCATCTGAGCGCGACGTCGGCGATGCCCTGCCTCGCGTCAGATTCGAGCAAATCGCGATGGGCGGCAACCATCCGAAGCTCATGCAGGTAGGCCATCGGGGTCGTATCCCTGAACTGCCGGAAACCCTGCTGCAAAGTCCGAACGCTTACCTTGGTTGCCATCGCGATATCGCTGAGCGAAATCGGCTCGGCGATGTGTTCCTGCATGAAGTCGATGGCCCATTTCACATGGCGTGGGGCCGGTGCCGGAGCGGGCAGCGCAAGCTCGTTCGAATAGCGATTGGGGCAGGTCTCCAGAAGCAGATAGATCGCCGCGTCGCAGAGCGAACCGGCGGCCAGCGGCGAGCGCTGCAGCGGTCCGTTCCCGCTGAGGCCGCGATGGAGGCTCGAGACAAGTTGCTGCAATACGAGCCCCGGACCGGTCGTCAGATCAATATGAGGATGAAAATCGACGTCGCCGCTGATCGTTCTCTCGAACATATGCGTCAGGTGGCTGGTGATCTTCGCCTGATCGACGAACAGGCCGAAATGACGGCGGGGCCCAAACAGGCGAGCACCCGCGGCACGACCTGCCTCAAGGATCGTGCCGCGAGCGGGAACCGAATAGATTTGCTCCCGCATGCCTTCGAAAGACGCGTTCCCTTCCATGGGCAGAAAAACGATCATCCTGTCGCTGGGCGCCTCCCGCCTGATCAGGATTGTGCCTTCGTAGGTACAGTCGGCTACGGTTACCTGTTCTCCCACGGTGACGAAATTGCAGTCGTATGCAATCGGCATATGGCCTTCCGCCGCAACCTTGATCGGGGAGTTTGGCGTCGACAATATTTCCGAGAGCTCGTCCGCGTCTGTTCCGCTGTGCGCCGTTTCCCGAAACAACATGTCTGCACCGCCAGCTGTCGGGCGAGGCTGCCATCGTTATGTATATGAGAATTAACGGACATTCTCGACCTCGAAAGACGATGTGTATAAGTGATAATGGATTTGCGCAATCATGTTCATCCCTCTTTTTTTGTGTTGTCCCGGGGCGGTTTCAGCCGTAGCGGCTGATGGCGAGATCCGTCACATCGATTTCCGGCTGGCGGCCGCCGACGAGATCGCCGATGAGCCGCGCCGAACCGGTGCTCATGGTCCAGCCGAGCGTGCCGTGGCCGGTATTGAGGAAGAGACCGGCGACCTTTGTCGGGCCGATGACCGGCGTGCCATCGGGCGTCATCGGGCGCAGGCCGGACCAGAAGGAGGCCCTGGAAATATCGCCGCCGGGGAAAAGATCGGTGACCGAGTATTCCAGCGTGCTGCGGCGGGCCAGGCCGAGATCATTGGTGTAGCCTGATATTTCAGCCATGCCGCCGACACGAATGCGATCGCCGAGCCGGGTGATCGCGATCTTGTAGGTCTCGTCCATGACGGTCGATTCCGGCGCGCGTGACGCATCGGTGATCGGGATGGTGAGCGAATAGCCCTTGACGGGATAGACCGGCAGCCTGATGCCGAGCGGCTTGAGCAGCAGCGGCGAATAGCTGCCGAGCGCGACCACCACCGCCTCCGCGCTCATCCGCTCACGATCGGTGATGACCCCACGCACCCGGCCGGCCTCGACATCCAGCGCCTTGATCGTCGTCCCGTAAGCGAAACGGACGCCGAGCGCCTCGGCTTTGGCCGCCAGCACATTGGTGAACTTGAAGCAGTCGCCGGTTTCGTCCTTCGGCGTCAGCAGACCGCCGACAATCTTGTCGCGCACATGCCTCAGTGCTGGTTCGAAGCGGATGCAGCCATCCCGGCCCAGCACCTCATAGGGAATGCCGTCGGCAGCCAGCGCCTTGACATCCTTTGCCGAGGCATCGAGCTGCTGCTGCGTGCGGAACAGCTGCAGGGTTCCCTGCATGCGTTCATCATAGGCGATGCCGGTCTCGGCGCGAAGATCGGCCAGCGCGATGCGGCTGTAATCGGCAAGGCGCAGCATGCGGCTCTTGTTGATCGCGTAGCGCTCGGAGGTGCAGTTCGACAGCATCCTCGCCATCCAGGAGAGCATGGCCATGTCGAGTTTCGGGCGCAGGATGAGCGGCGCATGTTTCATGAACAGCCACTTCATGGCCTTCATGGGGATGCCGGGCGCCGCCCAAGGCGAGCAATAGCCGAAGGAGACCTCGCCGGCATTGGCAAAGCTCGTCTCCAGCGCCGGACCCGGCTGCCGGTCGACGACCGTGACCTCGTGGCCGGCCTTGGCCAGTTGATAAGCGGATGTGACGCCGACGATGCCGGCTCCTAGAACGATGACCTTCATGATGTTCCCAATGATGGAGCCGCCGGCTCTCAGCGATATTGCCTGTCGTAACGATCGCCCAGGCAGGTTAGGATTTCGTAAGAAATGGTGCCGGCGTCGCGGGCGATGTCTTCGAGCGTCTGATGGCGACCAAGCACTTCGACGAGACTACCCAAGGTCAGCGCGCCTTCGCGCATTGCTGATATGTCGACGGTCGCACTGTCCATCGACACGCGGCCGACAATCGGCAGGCGGATGCCCTTGAAATAGACGGCGCCGCGGTCGCTGAGGCAACGCGGCAGGCCATCGGCATAGCCGGCGGCAATGGTGGCGAGACGCGTTTCCCGTTGCGTCACATGCGCGCCGCCATAGCCGATCTTCGCACCCGCCGGCACGGTGCGCGTCTGCACGACGGCGACATTGAGACTGACGACCGGTTCCATCGGGTTCTTCTCGCCGGCGTTCGGAGCGCCGCCATAAAGCGCGATGCCCGGGCGGGCGAGCACGCCGTGATAGGCGTCGCCCAGGAAAACGCCGCCGGAATTGGCGAAGGACATATCAAAGCCCGGAAACTCGTCGGCGATGCGGGACATCTCGGCAAACTGCTCGCCGTTCTGCTCGCTGTCCATATCATCGGCCGAAGCCAGATGGCTCATGATGAACAGGATTTCGACATTGGTGCTGTCGCTAAGGGCTGCCGCCAATTCCGCTCTTTCCTCCTCGGGAAAACCGAGCCGCGACATGCCGGTGTCGAACTGCAGGACGGCTGGCAGGCAGCGCTTCAGAATGCGCGCAGCCGCCGACCATTGCCGCCACTGCGCCAGTGAATTGAGAACCGGGACAATGCCCATCTCGGCGCAGGCGATCTCGTTGCCCGGCTGCAAGCCGTTCAGCACGAAAATCTGGGCGTCGTGCGCAAGGGCCGGTCTGAGCCTCACGGCCTCGACAAACTGGGCGACGAAGAAATGCCTGCAACCTTCACTGTGAAGCGTTCTCGCCACCCGTTCGGCGCCGAGACCATAGGCGTCAGCCTTGACGACGGCGCCCGCGCGGACCGGCGCCAGCATCGATACGAGCTTGTGATAGTTACGTCCAAGGGCAGCAAGATCGATCGTCAGATAGCCCGTGGCTCCCTGCGCGGTCGTGGCAGTGCGTGTGCGGGAAACCAAAATATCGCTATCCATGTCCACTCCTTTTCGATCTCTGGGAGTTTATGAAATAACGAGCGAAATTGCCTATCATTTGGTAGTCGATTATTGCATGATTTGCCTATTATCTGCATAATCAACGAAAATTTGGAACGATCTCTCATGCCCGCTCTCGACGCGATCGATCGCAATATCCTGAGACTGCTGCGCCTCGATGCCCGCATGAGCAATGCCAAGCTCGCCGCCGAGATTGGTCTCTCTCCCTCGGCCTGTCTCAGGCGCATCAAGATCATGGAAAAATCAGGCGTGATCCGTGGCTATACGGTGCTGGTCGACACCGGCAATGCGGATGAGATGATCGCCGTGATCATCAACATCACCCTGGAGCGGCAGACGGAGGATTATCTCGACCGCCTCGAGGCGGCGGTCCGCCGGCATCCAGAGATCCGGGAATGTTTTCTGATGACGGGTGGTTCGGACTACCTGCTGCGCGTGGAGGTCGCCAATGCGGGCGAGTTCGAGCGGATCCACAAGGAGATCCTGTCGACCTTGCCCGGTGTCCTCAGGATTCATTCCAGCTTCTCGATCCGCAATGTTCTGGCGACGCGCACGAGGGGCAGGCGCTGAACGGCGATCACCACGCGGATAACTGCGTGCTAGGTGAGCGCGAGCTTTTGCCCTATCGACGAGGCAGTAAACCACGTCGCGCGGACGCTCTGATCGCTACGGCTGTGTCACCGATCCTGATCGGAACCGGGAACCTCCTGATAGAAGCTGGCGGCGTGCGGAACATAGGGGGCTTCGAGCGCCGACATCTCCGCGTGGTCGAGCTGCAGCTCGAGCGCGCCCAGCGCGTCATCGAGATGGGCTAGCTTGCCCGCACCGACGATCGGCGCCGTCACACCCGGCCGCGACAGCAACCATGCGAGCGAAACCTGCGATCGCGAAACATCGCGCTTTTGAGCGATCTTGCCGACCGCTTCGACGACGCGCCGGTCTGCCGCTTCGGTCTGGGCATAGAGCAGCTCCGCGGTGCGATCATGGCGCACGCGGTCCGAGGTTGATCCCGCCTCCCAGGGCCGCGCAAGCCGCCCGCGCGCCAACGGGCTCCACGGAATGACGCCAATGCCTTCGGACCGGCACATCGGCAGCATCTCACGTTCCTCCTCGCGGTTGAGAAGATTGTAGTGCGGCTGCACGGAGGTGAAACGGCTGAAGCCGTTGGCCGCCGCGACGCTCTGGGCCTTGAGCAACTGCCAGGCGAACATCGAGGAGGCCCCGAGGTAGCGCACTTTGCCCGCCCGCACGATGTCGTTCAGGGCGTCCATCGTTTCCTCGATCGGGGTTTCCTCGTCCCAACGGTGGATCTGGTAGAGATCGACATAGTCGGTTCCGAGCCGCGTCAGGCTGGCGTCGATCGCAGTGAACACCGCCTTGCGCGACAGGCCGCGCCCATTCGGATCGGGCCGCACCGGATAGAAAAGCTTGGTCGCAATCACCACCGCGTCGCGCCGAGCGAAATCGGCAAGCGCGCGGCCCAGTACGATCTCGCTCTCGCCCGCACCGTACATATCGGCGGTGTCGAAGAAGGTTATGCCCCTCTCGAGCGCGTGCTGGATGACGGGTCGGCTCGCCGCTTCGTCGAGCCGCCAAGCCCTGGGCTCGACGCCGAAACTCATGCAGCCCAACCCGATCCGGGAAATCTTGAGGCCTGAGCGGCCCAGATTGGCATATTTCATGGTGTTTCCTTCTTCGGTTTATGAATCGCCACGCCGGCGATGACCAAGGCGATGCCGATGAGTTCGGGGATCGCGGGGGTCTGGCGCAGCACGACAAAGCCGATCGCCGTGGCGGTGGCGGGCAGCAGCGACAACATCAGCGCGAATGTCCCACGCGACAGCCGCGCCATCGCGAGTTGGTCGGTGACATAGGGAATGACCGACGACGATATGCCCACGCCGATCGCGGCCAGCAGCAGGGTCGGATTTCCAAAAGCCGGGACGGCGTCGGCAAAGCCTATCGGGCCGGCCACGACCGCCGCGACCAGCATGGCCGCGCCAAGCCGGTCGATCCCTTCGCCGCCGCCTTCTTCCGCCAGACGATGGCCGAGCACGATATAGAGCACGAACAGGCCGCAATTGACGAAGGCGAACAGAAAGCCGAGCGGCGCCCCCGAGAACCGAACCTCCGTCAGGAGGAACACGCCGCCCATCGCGAGCAACAGGGCGGCGATGTTGCGTGGGCCGCGCACCGCGATGGCGGCAAGCCCGATCGGCCCCAGAAATTCGATCGCGCCAACCGTCGCGAGCGGCAGTCGTGAAATGGCCAGATAGAAACTGGCATTCATGGCGCCCAGCACGATTCCCAGGGCGACGACATTCCAGCGCCTGGATGCGTCCAGTTGAGCGAACGCCTTCCAGGGTCGCCGCCACGCGCCGAAAACCGCCGCCGCGGTCAATATCCGCAGCCAGGCAACCCCGAGCGGCGGCACAGAAGCGAAGAGCAGGACGGCGAAGGCTGGGCCCAGATAGTGAAAGACGGCGCTGACGATGAAGAAGAGATGCGGCGGCAGCCGTGCGGCGACGTCGACAACGCCGGCATGATTGTTCGGTTTGTGAGGCAGGAGGCGGATCGGCTGCATTACAACCTTATCGGCCTTTGTGGCGATGCCGTGAAGGTCAAGACGAAGGTTTCTTGTTGACAATTCCTTCAAAATGAAGGTTCATGCGCGAATGTTTCTGCCCAGATCATCGAAACTCCTGCGCGATCCGGTGAATCTGGAGATTCTCCAGGCGCTGGTCGAACAGCCGCGTTTGTCCACGTCGGAGCTCTCGCGACGGGTCGGCATGTCCGCGCCCGCCGTCCGCGAGCGTGTGCAACGCCTTGAAGAGGCCGGCATCATCCGTGGATACCAGACGCAGCTCGATCCGCGTGCGCTCGGTTACGAAATCACCGTGTTCGTTCGCGTCAAGCCGATGCCGGGAAAAGTGCAGCAGGTCGCCGAGCTTGCCCGCGAAATTCCGAACGTTGTCGAGTGTCATCGGATTACCGGCGACGATTGCTTCATCCTCAAGGCCCATCTGCCCAGCCTTGATGACCTCGACGGGTTGCTCGATCGCTTCCTCGTGCATGGGCAAACAACGACGTCGATCGCCCAATCGTCGCCCGTCCCGTTGCGACAGCTTCCGCTGCAAGTCGATTGACGCGGTCTCCGACGGCACACGGCCGCTTGCCGGCAGAAGGTGGACACGACCAGCCGGGCGGTCCGAGAACCGGGCAAGTAGTTCGAACCCGAGCTAGGTTCTATCTTCGAAGATCTTGGCCGTGCGATCGCAGCCACTCAGCCAATGAGTTGAGCATGTGGCGCTCGCCGCCTGTTGATGGGCGCGGACGATCGTATGAGCCTGTCTTTTACTCCGCTCCGTCGACGGACTGGCCCCGCGCCTAAAAAGTCAGTTGTACCTTGCAAGCCGTCGCGCGGTCACCAGCGAGAGTGAAGGCTGAAGTGGCTTCTTCGAGCGGCAGGCTGTGGCTGATGATCGGCCGCACATCGATCTTGTGGCTGGAGATCAGCTCGACGGCAGTACCGAACTCCTCGTGGAAGCGCTGGGTTCCGTGGAGTTGAAGCTCCTTGCCGACGATGGCGTTGAGGGGGATCGGCACGTCTCCCGTGACGCCGACCTGCACGATCGTCCCGCGCGGCCTGATGGCGGCAATCGCGCCGCGGATGGCCGGGGCGGCGGCCGAGCATTCGAAGACGAGATCGAAATAGCCCTTTCCCGCCTCGTATTCCGCAAGTGCCTGGGCATTCTTGGAAACATTGATCGTGCGGCTGGCGCCCATCGCTTTGGCCCGGTCCAGCGCCGCATCCGCGAGATCGGTCACCACGATCTCGCTTGCCCCATGATAGGAGGCGACGGCAACCATCAAGGCCCCGATCGGGCCGGCACCGGTGACCAGCACCCGTTTGCCTGTGATATCTCCAGCGCGCGATGCCGCGTGCAGACAGACGGAGAGCGGCTCGCTGCAAGCAGCTTCCGCGGCAGTTGTCGCAACTCCGACCGCAAAACACTGCTTGGCCGGCACCACCAGCCATTCCCGGAACATGCCCTGCTCATGCGGCAGGCGCATCGCACTGCCCATGAAGCGCATTTCCAGGCAATGGATCGGCATGTTTTTCTGACAATATTCGCAATGCCCGCAGGGTTGGCTGGGATTGACCGCCACCAGCGTCCCGGCCTTTAGGTCGACCCCCTCGCCCGCTTGGCTCACGGTCCCCGAGGCCTCGTGGCCGGGTATGATCGGCTCGCGAACCCGGACCGGCCCGAAGCCGCCGTCCTGATAATAATGCAGGTCGGAGCCGCAAATGCCTGCGGCCGCCATTTTGAGAAGCACCTCGCCGGGACCAGGGGCCGCAACCGCGGCGGTCTCGATCCTGAGATCGCCCTTTTGGTAAAGCCGTGCCACGCGTGTCCGCATCTTGCGCTCCTATCTCAGCAGCCCGAGTTGCTGCGGCAGCCACAGCGATACTGCAGGCACGAAGGTGATCAGGATCAGCGCCAGGAAGAGCGGCACCAGCCAGGGCAGGATCGCCATGGTCGTGCGTTCGACGGAGAGTTTCGCGACCCTCGACAACACGAAAAGCACCATGCCGAGCGGCGGGTGCAGCAGGCCGATCATCAGGTTCAGCGTCATGATGAGACCGAACTGGACCGGATCGATCCCGAATTTCAGGACGATCGGCAGAAGGATCGGCACGAGGATGGTGATGGCCGCGATCGTGTCCAGGAAGCAGCCGACGAAGAGCATCAGCAGGTTCACGAGGATCAGGAAAACCCATTTATTGTCGGTGATCGACAGGATTGCATCGGACAGCAGCTGGGCCGCCTGGCTCACCGTCAGCAGCCAGGCAAAGACCGATGCCGCGGTGACGATGAAGAGAACGGATGCCGTCGTCTCGATCGTATCGAAACTTGCCTTGGCGAGCGTCGACGGCGTCATCGTCCGGTAACGGACCAGACCGAGGAACAGAGACCAGAGGACGGCTGCGACGGCGGCCTCCGTCGGCGTGAACCAGCCCATCGTCATGCCGCCGATCAGGATGACGGGTGTCATCAGCGCCATGACGGCGGAAAAGCGGAAATACCAGTCGAGGGCGAGAAGCAGGGCAAGGGCAATGCCCGCCGCAACATTCATCGATACGCCCGCCTGCATCATCAGATAGATGGCCAGCGGCACTGCCAGGACGACGACGATTTCCATCCCCGCCGACAGCAGCTGCCTCACATCGAACGGCGCGTCCGAGCCCCAGCGCTTCTTATAGGCGAAGGCGGCGACGGTGATCATCATCAGGAGCGTCATGACAATGCCGGGCAGGATGCCCGCCATGAAAAGAGCGCCGATCGAGACGTTCGCCATCATGCCATAGATCACGAAAGGCAGCGACGGTGGGAAGATCGGACCGAGCGTGGCAGACGCCGCCGTCACGCCGACCGCGGCCTCGACCGGATAGCCGTGATCCTTCATCGCCTTAATCTCGATCGTACCGATACCGGCCGCATCGGCGAGCGCCGTGCCGGACATGCCGGAGAAGATGACGGAACCGATGATGTTGACCTGCGCCAGACCGCCCTTCATCCAGCCGACGAGAGCAACGGCAAAGGAATAGATGCGGCCGGTGACGCCGGCCGAGTTCATCAGGTTGCCCGCGAGGATGAAGAAGGGCACCGCGAGCAGCGGGAAGCTTTCGACCCCGGCAATCATCCGCTGGGCGACGATGATGTCGGGAGCGACGCCGTTAAGGACGATGTAAAGCACGGATGCGACGGCCATCGAGATGGCGACGGGCACCCCGATCAGCATTAGCACCAGAAACGAGCCAAGAAGCAGTAGCATCGGATCAACCCTCGATGGTCTGGAATTCTTCGGGGCGCTCCAGAACGGAGTAGCCGCGGCGCATGTTGGCGATGAAGACGATAACCGCGCGGATCAGCATCAGCACGAAAGCGACGAGAACGGTGTAGAAGACGATGTTGCGCGGCAGGTCGATGGTGACCATCTGCTCATCCGCCACGATGTCGACATAGCGCCACATCAGGTGGCAGCCATAGGCGAAGAAGCCGATGCGGACGACATCGACGAAGGTTGCGAGCACGCGCGCAAGGCCTGCCGGCATATAGTGATAGAACACATCCACCTGGATATGCCGCGAGGTGCGCACGCACATGACGGAACCGAGAAAGACGACGCCGATCAGACAATTGATCGCGATCTCCTCGGTCCATGCGTAGCTGTCGTTCAGTACATAGCGCGTGAAGAACTGCAGAAAGACGCAACCGGCCATCAACCAGAAGACGATCAGCGTGATCCAGTCTTCGATAGCGTAGTCCGAGACGTTGGCAGTGGGTGCGTGCCCTTCGAACTCGTGACCGATTTCTTCGGCCGTGATTTGCGTATGAATTTCTTGCGACATGATCGGCCCTGTTCCAGTTCGGAATGAAGGAGCGCGGCGCCTGCAGCAGCCAAAGTGTTACAGCGTCCTTGCGCGTCTGAAAGACGCGCGGCGCTGTAAGGCGCCGCGCCGCGTAGTTTACTGGATCGCGCGGATTGCTTCCCAATCGGCCTTCTCGTAGCCGAAATCCTCGAAATTGACCTTTTCCATCACGGTCTTTTCGAAATCGGCCTTGTCGACCTCGGCGACGTTAAGACCCTTTTCCTTGAAGGTCGCAATGAGGCCGTTTTCCTTGCCGGCGATCGTCTTGCTCGTGCGCTCGGCGGCTTCCTGCATGACTTCGCCGAAGATCTTCTTGTCCTCGTCGGAAAGGCTCGCCCACCGCGTCTTCGAGATCACGGTGTTGAGGTGATCGACGATGTGGCCGGTGAGGATGATGTTCTTCTGGACTTCGTAGAACTTCTTCGCCTCGATTGTCGTCAGCGGGTTTTCCTGTGCCTCGACCGTGCCGTTCTGCAAAGCGAGATAGACTTCGGCAAAGGCGATCGGCGTCGTGTTGGCACCGCAGGCGCGCGGCATGGCGAGATAGGCGGGAACGTCAGGCACGCGGATCTTCAAGCCCTGCATATCGGCGCATTTGGCGACCGGCTTGTTTGATGTCGTATGGCGCGTACCGTAATAGCTGACGGCGGCGATGTGGTTGCCGGTCTTGTCTTCATAGCCTTTGGCAAGGCGCTTGAAGACATCGCTCTTGGTATAGGCGATCAGGTGATCGGGACCGCGGAAGATATAAGGGAAGTAAGTCACGCCGATCGGCTTGTAGTCGCGTGCCGCGAAGCTCGATCCCGAGATGATGATGTCGACCGTCCCGAGCTTGAGGCCCTGGTTGATATCGGCTTCCTTGCCGAGCTGCGACGCCGGATAGACCTCGATCTTGTAGCGCCCATCGGTGCGCTTATTGATCTCTTCGGCGGCCCATACGGAATCCGTGTGGAACGGCTCAGACGTTTCATAGACATGCGCCCATTTCAGCACTGTCTGGGCCTGCGCGATCGCGCTACTCGCCATGATCGCGGCTGCGGTGCAAAGTATCGTTGCCAGTCTGCTTTTCATTGCTCTCTCCTCCCGAGCTTGGGTTAAGTCTTAGTCGTTCTTTTCGACGGCCGCTCGTTGCGTCCGCGCTCCTCTTCTCCCGAGAACTCCTCCCCGAAGCTCTCGGAAAACCTCTTCTGCGACATGGTGAGATGGGCGCGCATGGCAGCCTTAGCGCCGGCCGCATCGCCGGCGGCGATCGCGTCGCGAATGGCGCGATGCTCGTCCAGGGCGCTGCGCCAAGTCGTTGGCCCCTCGAAGTGGCTGGCGAGCCTTGCGAAATAAGGGGTCATGCGCATGTCGAACATCTCGCCCGTTACGCGGATCAATGTCGCATTCCCAACGATGGCGGCAATGCCGGTGTGGAAGGCGCGATCTGCATCGAGCACTGCGATTGCATCGTTGACCACACCACCCATGCGCGTCAGAGCTTCATCGAGCAGAGCGATATCGTCCGGCTTGGCACGGCCCGCAGCTTCTTCGGCAATGGCACATTCGATGAGGGTGCGCGCCTGCAGCAGCTCGAAGGGCCCCTCCACCGGCTCGCGCTCGGCCCCAGTGACGGTCGCAGCATGCTGGCGCACCACATAGATGCCGGATCCCATGCGGATGTTGACGAGGCCTTCGACCTCCAGGACGATCAGCGCCTCGCGGACAGTCGGACGTGAGACTGATAGTTGCTCCGCAAGGTCGCGCTCAGCCGGCAGCCGCTGGCCGACGGCAAGCTCGCCGCTAGCGATCATGAAGCGAATCTGATCCGCAACCTGTCTATAAAGACGGCGTGATTCAACGGGCGAAAACATCGTGGGCCTCCCCGGCGACTTCTCCTCAAGCCGCGCAGCTGGTCAACTGGCCTGACCAATTGAGAGATGAGTATCATCGCAGGAGTTGTGTGTCAATCCGCCGGACAAACGCAAGACTCAAGTTTCTATGAAGGCGTCCACCCTCTCTACCCAGGCGTTTGTGAGATCACTGGAACCTTCGTCGCCGTTCAGGGTTCGGTGGCCGGATATCTGGAGTAGAGCCGTTGAATTACCTCTGGCTTGCACTAGCGGGCGGAGCAGCCTTCCTGGGAATTGCTCTTGGCTTTGGAATGATCAGGCAGGATAGACAGCGGTCGGCCGCTGCCATCGCAGGTGCTTTCGTCGTCGCGATCGCGCCGTCGGGCGTTTCGCCAGTCCGCCAACGGCTCCTCTGCGCACGTCCGACAGAGAAGGGCCGCAGAACAGGCTTCCGGCGGCTGCGACGACCTAAAAGGATTCCCCTGGAAAGTAACCAAGAATCAAACCGCCGTCGGCGTGCTGTGCATAGAGTGTACAGACGCGGTGCTCGGCAGGAGGTGCACTGTGACATATTTTGTAGCTGTCGCGGAACGGGCGTTTGCCTCCGCTCTCGAGGCGATGACGGATGAAGAACTCTTCGCAACGATGGCTGACCTGGAAATCCGCAGTGAAACCTGGGTTAAGCCTTCGCCTCATGACGAAGACTTCGCAAAAATCGTTCTTACCGAAAGCGCCATAGAGAGACGTTTCCCGGGACAGCTGTTAAAGCCTTACAAGGAGTGGCAAATCCGCCGAACGCGTCGGAATTGCGCCTGATACACGCATGAGCCCGGGGGGCCCCGATTGTTGGCTGGCCGGCCTGTGCGCGGGCGACTGAGCCCAGCCAGTCGCCTCGCATACAACGAAGTTGATAGGAATCAGCCGTGAAGGCTCTGGGGGACGCGTGGAATACGGAAGTGCCACTTCCAAGCATGTGCAAAGCCTCGGTGACGCTGGCTCGCCGGTCGAATCGCCTCGCTGCAAGTGTGGTCAGTCCAGGAGCTGGTTTCCCAGCATCAACAGCAAGGACTCGCGGGCGCGACTCACGCGGCTTTTCAATGTACCGATCCGGCACCCGCACATCCTCGCGGCGTCCACGTAACTCGTTCCGGTAGCCACCAGTGTTAGGGCGCGGCGCCTGTCGTCGGGAAGAAGCGTTAGCGCCTGTTGCAACTCCCGCTCCCGCAGCGCCCACTCCTGGGTTGGCGCGATCGACACCTGTTCCATCGCCACGCCCATTCCAGCCGGCTCCCGTCTTTGCTTGCGATAATTGGTGCAAAACGTGTTTCGAAGAATGGTGAACAGCCAGGATTTGAGCGAGGTGCCAGGGTGGTAGAGATGGAGCGAGTTCAGGGCCTTCATCAGTGTTTCTTGCACGAGATCATCGATATCGTCGTCGTTGCGCAGGAACCTTCTGGCAAAGGCACGTAATGCCGGAGTCAGTTCAACGATCTCTAGTTCGATTGCGGAAGTTTCTTTGGTGTTAGAAGCAGAGTGTACTGTAGTTAAAGACGTCATTTTTCTTTCCTCTTGGATGAAAAGGAAAGTTCTGGACGTCCCAATCGTTGCCGTACGATAGCGGACCAATACAATGGCCACCGTTTGGGTGGAAAGCAGCCGGTTCCCGAAATAATGGCATTCGGTCGCCTTCTAAGATCGGCCTGATTTCTTCCAGCGCGGGCGGGCACTGTGGATCGCCCGCTACGGCCGTTGATCGCGTGAGCAAAGCAGCACGATCCCTTCCCGCAGCTACAGGCAACACTCGCCGAAGAAGCAACCGAAAGGAAAACTTACGCAGCGCGCATAGTCGTCCGCAAATGCCAGGAGGAGGCGGCTTAAAACCCATGACGTGTCGGCGGCCGTGCTTGCTCTAGTACCCACGCAAAAACCCCGCCGGATGAACTGACCCCGTAAAGTTGGACATCCAACCTCGGGGTCAGTTCACGGAGCGGGGTTTTGGGTGAAGCGGCCGATCAATTATTATGCGCGGCGCAAGCTTCATCCATAGGGGTGGCGTTGCTCGTACCGCCCTGCGTCTGAAGATTGGCAGAGTTATTAACCGGATTGGGGCACTTGGTCTTATCCATCTTCATTGTGCCGCTGGTCGTGGAACCCGTCGTGGTGGTATCCGTTGCCATCGGCTTTTTGGTCTTCGTGTCGCTGGCTGCGCCGCCACCCTGGTCGGCTTGGTTCTTATCAATGGTCGCACCAGCCGGGGCCGGATTCGATTGGGCGAAGGCGGATGTGGCCATGCCGATAGCCAAAAGTGACGCTGCTACGAGTTTCATACGCATTGTGATGTCCTCCTTGGGATCCTTGTTGACCCACTGAGAACCTCATTCTTAGATCATTGTTCCGGCTGCAGCCGACAAAATGCACTGCCGCGCCCACAGCCATCGCGCAGTCAAGGTTGAGGTCTGAAACAGCAAAAGGGACCGCTATGACGCGCAAGGGGAATGGCGACTACTTCGCGTAAAGCGCGCGCGACCGCTCCAGATGCTTGAGGAGTGCCGTTTCCGAGCCATCCACGTCGTTTGCTTCTAGGCGATCCACGATCTCGTCATGTTCGGCGAGCGTGAATTTTTCCTTGCCGGTCCAGATCAGCATCTCGGTATGATATTCCTTCAGCCAGGCAAGCATCGCTTCGCTGACGGCGATGTAGATCGGGTTGCCTGATATCTGCGCGATACGGGTGTGAAACTCCATGTCCGCGTCGATGAACTCTTCGGCCCGCCCAAGCGACATTCGCTGGCGCTCGATGATGTTCCTGAGATCGGCGATATCGCTTACAGAGGCGCGCTGCGCGGCCTCGCGCGCCATGCCCCGCTCGAAGAAGATGCGGGCGCTCTTCAGATATTCCAGCGAGTCCGACGATTGCGACAGCATGATCTTGGCGGTGAGATCGACCTGGCGGAATATCGATTTTGCCGTCAGCCTGAGTACCTTCGCCCGCTCGCCATGCGAAATGCTGACCAGACCTTTGTTGGCAAGGGACTGCATGGCCTCCCTGATCGCCGGCCGGCCGACGCCAAAGCGTTCCATCAGCACGCGCTCGGAGGGCATTTCGTCGCCGGGCTGAAGCTCGCCCGAGGTGATAATTCGCTCAAGTCGATCAAATACTTCGTCAGAGAGTTTCCGGCGGACGATTTGTTCGAGGGGCTGGGTCATCACATCTCGCTGGCTCAAAATGTTTCCTCCTAACAGTTTCCGGGTCGAGAACAAAGCTGTCGGCGAAAATTTGCGGATCCGAAGATTCTACTTTTCATAATTTGGAATACTCATTATACCAGATCATGAGTTGACGCCATGGCAATCTGCCTGGCGAGAGGAGCAACCACCAGTTTCATGATGATTACCCTGACCTACCGTATCGAAACGCCCGGCAACGTCGAGGCGATGGCGGAAAAGATCGCGAGCGACCAGTCGACCGGAACCTTCGTGCCCGTCCCCGGCGAGACCGAAGAGCTGAAATCGCGTGTCGCCGCCCGTGTGCTGGCGATCCGTCCGCTCGAAGGCGCCCGTCACCCGACTTGGCCCGAGATCGCCCCCGGCACGCTGCTTCATCGCGCCGATGTCGACATCGCCTTTCCGCTGGACGCGATCGGGACAGACCTTTCGGCATTGATGACCATTGTGATCGGCGGCGTCTACTCCATCAAGGGCATGACCGGCATCCGCATCGTCGACATGACGCTGCCCGAAGCCTTCAAAAATGCGCATCCCGGACCGCAGTTCGGCATCCCTGGAAGCCGCCGCCTCACCGGCGTCGAAGGTCGCCCCATCATTGGAACGATCGTCAAGCCGGCGCTTGGTCTCAGACCGCACGAAACGGCGGAACTCGTCGGCGAACTGATCTCATCCGGCGTCGACTTCATCAAGGATGACGAAAAACTGATGAGCCCGGCCTATTCGCCGCTCAAGGACCGCGTTGCGGCGATCATGCCGCGCATTCTCGATCACGAGCAAAAGACCGGCAAGAAGGTCATGTATGCCTTCGGCATCTCGCATGCAGACCCCGACGAGATGATGCGCAACCACGACATCGTCGCCAAGGCCGGCGGCAATTGCGCCGTCGTCAACATCAACTCGATCGGCTTCGGCGGCATGAGCTTTCTGCGCAAGCGCTCCAACCTAGTGCTGCACGCGCATCGAAATGGTTGGGACGTGCTGACGCGCGATCCGGGCGCCGGCATGGATTTCAAGGTCTACCAGCAGTTCTGGCGGCTGCTGGGCGTCGACCAGTTTCAGATCAACGGCATCAGGGTCAAATATTGGGAGCCGGACGACAGTTTCGTCTCGTCCTTCAAGGCCGTCAGCACGCCGTTGTTTGATGCCTCCGATTGCCCGCTTCCTGTTGCCGGTTCGGGCCAGTGGGGAGGACAGGCGCCCGAGACCTATCAACGGACCGGCCGCACCATCGATCTTCTCTATCTCTGCGGCGGCGGCATCGTCAGCCACCCCGGCGGCCCGGCGGCAGGTGTTCGGGCCGTGCAGCAGGCCTGGCAGGCAGCGGTCGCAGACATCCCGTTGGAGACCTATGCGAAAGATCATCCAGAGCTTGCCGCTTCGATAGCGAAATTCAGCGACGGCAAGGGCGCGTGACAGCGATGGATCAACCTCTCGTCAGCTATTACGGGGACGACTTCACCGGCTCCACCGATGTCATGGAGGCCTTAGCCTCGAACGGCGTGTCGACCGTGCTTTTCCTCGACATTCCGACGCCGGAACTGCTTGGGCGCTTTGGGGATTGCCGCGCAATCGGCATCGCCGGGACAAGCCGCAGCGAGACCCCCGCCTGGATGCAAGAGCACCTTTCGCGCGCTTTCGAGTGGCTGAATTCGCTCGGCGCCGGCATCTGCCACTACAAGGTCTGCTCGACCTTCGATTCCAGCCCCGACATCGGCAATATCGGCAAGGCGATCGAAATCGGCCGATCGGTTTTCGGGCAATCCGTCGTGCCCGTCGTCGTCGGCGCGCCGCAATTGAAACGCTACACGGCATTCGGCAATCTCTTTGCCGCTTACCAGGGCCGGATCTTCCGCATCGACCGCCATCCGGTCATGAGCCGCCATCCCGTCACTCCGATGGAGGAGGCGGACCTTTCGGTCCACCTGTCGAAGCAGACCCGCCTTCCCGTCCTGGTCGCCGATCTCGTCGCCATCACCGCGACGGATGCCGATGCGCGTGTCGATGAACTCGCGTCGACTTCAGAAGGGATCCTGCTCATCGATGTCGACTCCGAGACGACGCAGGAGGCCGCGGGCCGACAAATACTTCGTGTCACCGGCCGCTCCGGAAGTTTTGTCGCCGGCTCCTCCGGCGTCGAGTATGCCATGCTCAGTGCTTGGCGGCGGAGCGGCTTCATCGGCAACAGCGGCGCCGAGTTTCCTGATGTCGGCCCGGTCAACCGCCTCGCCGTCGTGTCGGGCAGCGTGTCGCCAACAACCGAGCGCCAGATCCGGACGGCCGTCGAGAACGGCTTCGAGAGCATCGCCCTCGATCCGCTCGCACTGGTCTCGGAGCACGGCGAAGGGGCGATGGATGCGGCCGTGGAGGCTGGCATCCAGCAGCTCAGGCAAGGGAAAAGCGTTATTCTGTACACCGCGCTTGGCCCGTCTGCCGACCGCGGCGCCGATATCGACAGGCTTCCGGGCGCTCGTCACCGGCTCGGGAGCGCGCTCGGCACGATCTTGCGCCGCCTGATCGAGAACGAAGCACTATCACGTGCGGTCGTCGCCGGCGGCGACACATCCAGTCACGCACTCAGGCAGTTGAAGATCGACGCGCTGACGACGCTCCTTCCACTGCCTCAGACGCCAGGCTCTCCGCTTTGCCTTGCGCATGGCGACTATCAGCCGACAAACGGCCTGCAGATCGCCCTCAAAGGCGGCCAGGTCGGGACTGACGGTTATTTCATGCAGATCCGCGAGGGAAGGAAACACTGATGGTTTCCGTCCGGCTTGGCGCGGAAAAACGTGTGGATCATACGAATTAGGTGATATGGTGATTGACTCATCATACCAGTTTATGATCCTATCCAGAAACGGAAAAGGTGAGGAAACATGACTAAGATTGCCCTCTTCGGCGCAGGCGGAAAAATGGGATACCGGCTCGCCAAAAATCTCAAAGGCTCGCGTTTCGACGTTCGCCATGTCGAGGTGAGCGACGCAGGCAAGGCCCGTTTGAAGAATGATCTCGGTGTCGATTGCGTACCCGTCGATGTCGGGCTCGACGGCGCCGACGTGGTGATCCTCGCCGTGCCGGATACGGCGATCGGCAAAGTCGCTGCAGGCATCGCCGACAAGCTCACATCAGGCACCATGGTGATCGCGCTGGACGCCGCGGCTCCCTTTGCCGGCCACCTGCCGAAGCGCGATGATCTCACCTACTTCGTCACCCATCCCTGCCATCCGCCGATTTTCAATGACGAGACGGACATGCAGGCGAAAAAGGACCACTTCGGCGGCCTCTTCGCTAAGCAGCATATCGTTTCGGCACTGATGCAGGGGCCGGAGAGCGCCTACGCGCTCGGCGAGGAAATCGCCAAGCTGATCTGGGCCCCGGTCATGCGCTCGCACCGGGTCACGGTCGATCAGCTTGCCATGCTCGAACCGGGCTTGTCGGAAACCGTCTGTGCATCGCTGCTCGTCGTGATGCGACAGGCCATGGACGAATGCGTGGCACGCGGCGTGCCGGAACAGGCTGCCCGCGACTTCCTGCTCGGCCATATGAACGTGCTCGGCGCGGTCATCTTCAAGGAAGTCGACGGCGTGTTCTCGGATGCCTGTAACAAGGCGATTGAGTTCGGCATCCCGGCGCTGATGCGCGACGACTGGAAAAAGGTATTCGACCCGCAGGAGATCGCCGAAAGCATCCGGCGCATCACCTGAACCGGCTTGGGGAGGCAAGTCCTCCCCCTCAACTGCCCCGGGGAGA
The DNA here is from genome assembly GCF_001679785.1 of Rhizobium leguminosarum. Lineage (NCBI taxonomy): Bacteria > Pseudomonadati > Pseudomonadota > Alphaproteobacteria > Hyphomicrobiales > Rhizobiaceae > Rhizobium > Rhizobium leguminosarum. The sequence goes on along the minus strand of NZ_CP016287.1, from coordinate 277,766 downwards.
CGGGGTATAGCCGCCCCAGGGAGAAGGGGCTTCATTTACAACAGGGAGGAAACAATGAAACTGACGCGCAGACTGACACTTGCAGCTTTTGCCGGCGCACTGGCGCTTGGAACGGCTCTTCCGGCCTTTGCGGCCGATCTCATCGCCATTATCACGCCGGCGCATGACAATCCCTTCTTCAAGGCCGAAGCCGTCGGCGCTGAAGCCAAGGCGAAGGAGCTCGGCTACGAAACGCTCGTCATGACGCATGACGATGACGCCAACAAGCAGTCCGAAATGATCGACACGGCAATCGGGCGCGGCGCCAAGGCGATCATCCTCGACAATGCCGGAGCCGACGCCTCCGTCGCGGCCGTCAAAAAGGCGAAGGATGCAGGCATCCCGTCCTTCCTGATCGACCGCGAAATCAACGCGACCGGCGTTGCCGTCGCCCAGATCGTCTCGAACAACTATCAGGGCGCCCAGCTCGGAGCGCAGGAATTCGTCAAGCTGATGGGCGAGAAGGGCAATTACGTCGAGCTGGTGGGCAAAGAGTCCGACACCAATGCCGGCATCCGCTCGCAAGGCTATCACGACGTCATCGACGACTATCCGGACCTGAAGTCCGTCGCCAAGCAGTCGGCCAATTGGAGCCAGACGGAAGCCTATTCGAAGATGGAAACCATCCTCCAGGCAAATCCGGACATCAAGGGCGTCATTTCAGGCAATGACACCATGGCCATGGGTGCGATCGCTGCGCTGCAGGCGGCCGGCCGCAAGGACGTGATCGTCGTCGGCTTCGACGGTTCCAACGACGTGCGCGACTCAATCAAGTCGGGCGGCATCAAGGCAACGGTCCTGCAGCCCGCCTATGCGCAGGCTCAGTTGGCGGTGGAACAGGCAGACGCCTACATCAAGAACAAGACGACGCCAAAGGAAGAGAAGCAGTTGATGGATTGCGTTCTCATCAATGCCGACAATGCCGGCAAGCTCGAAACCTTCGCCCTGAAGAACTGATCAGCAGCGAATTGCGGAGGGCGCAGCGCTGCGCCCTCCGCAATGCATTTCGCAAGACGTCGAGGTTTAAAGCATGTTGAGAATGAAGGGCACCCTGCTCGCCGCCCTCGTGGCGGCCGCCTTGCCCGGTTGCAAGATCATCAAGACGCCGACGGCCGAGGAGAAGGCGGCGGCAGCGGCCAAGACCGCCTTCGACCCGAATGCCAAGGTCGAGGCGATCTGGCAGTCCGAGGCAGTGCCCTATTTCGAGAAGCGCGCCGGCGACCTCAAGGACGTCATGCAACTGGCCACCTCCAGCCCCGACGCCGCAGGCGAGAAATACGGTAATCCCCGCAAGCAGAGCAGCTCGCCATGGACCTATGCGGTGAAGATCACCGGCAAGGTTGTCGCGGCCGATACAGCCTCGCGCGCGGCAACGCTCGATGTCGACGCAGATGGCGACGGCAAGGCCGATGCGAAGGTGCAGATCGGGCCGGCGCTGCGCGGCACGGCGCTGCGCGACACGCTGGAGTTCGTCAATTTCAACGAATTCAAGAACCAGATCGAGTGGGCGCAGTTCGGCAAAGCCTTTAACGAGAAGGCCAATACCACCTTTCTCTCCGCCATCCCGCGTGAGGGCCTCCCCGGCAAGACGGTGACTGCGATCGGCGCCTTTCCGCTGCCGAAGAGCGGCGAGTTGCCGCTCGTCACGCCTTCGGAACTGAAGGTCGGCCCATGACCACAGCAGAGGCACAAAAGGACGATGTCATCCTGCGCCTCGACGACGTGTCGAAGGTCTATTCGGGCATCGTCGCCGTCAAGCGCGCCAATCTCGAACTTCGCCACGGCGCGGTGAACGTCCTTGTCGGCGAAAACGGTGCTGGCAAGTCGACGCTGATGAAGATCATCGCCGGTGTCGAGCGTCCGACGCTCGGCCGCATCATTCTGGACGGCAAGCCCGTATCCTTCGACAGCCCTGCAGATGCGCAGGCGCACGGCATCGGCATGATCTTTCAGGAGCTCAATCTCTTCGCCAACATGTCGGTCGCCGAGAATATCTTCGCCAGACGCGAAATCACCCGTGGCATCCTCGGTATCGATCACAAGGCACAGGTGCAAAAGGCCAATGCGTTTCTGAAGCGTCTGGATGCCGGGATCGAGGCGGATACGATGGTCGAGGATTTGCCGATCGGCCAGCAGCAGCTCGTCGAGATCGCCAAGGCAATGTCGTTGAATGCCCGGATCCTGATCATGGACGAGCCGACGTCGGCGCTTTCGGCAGCCGAGGTCGAGATTCTGTTCAAGGTGATCGCGGAACTGAAAGCCCAGGGTGTGGCGATCGTCTATATCTCCCACCGGCTCGAAGAGCTGATGCGGATCGGCGATTACATCACGGTGCTGCGTGACGGTCAGGTCACCGGTGAAGCAATGGTCCGCGACATCGACACGCGCTGGATCGTGCGCTCCATGATCGGTTCGGATGCCAAGGATTTTGCCAAATCCGTTGACCACGTCGTCGGAGCCGAGATGTTTCGCGCCGAAAACATCAGTCTGCCGCGGCCGACGGGTGGGCTTTCGGTCAACGACGTCTCGCTATCGGTCAAGGCGGGCGAAATCCTCGGCATCTACGGCCTGATGGGCGCCGGGCGCAGCGAATTCTTCGAATGCGTGATCGGTCGCCACACGCACTCGACCGGCAAGATCTTCATCGACGGCAAGCACGTTCGTGCCCGCGACACCACCCGGCGCATCCGCCGCGGCCTTGCGCTCATTCCGGAAGACCGGCAGCGGGAAGGTCTGGTCCAGGTGCTCTCGATCGCCTCCAATCTGACGCTGGCGAGCCTTGGCCGCTTCACCCGGCTCTTCCATATCGACAGGGGTGCGGAAAAGAATGCCATTCGCGATGCAATCCGCGATCTCTCGATCAAGGCGCCGAACCCGGAATTCGAGGTGACCTCGATGTCGGGCGGCAATCAGCAGAAGGTCGTCATCGGTAAGGCGTTGATGACCAATCCGAAGGTGCTGCTGATGGACGAGCCGAGCCGAGGCATCGATGTCGGCGCCAAGGCCGATGTCTTCCGCACCATGCGGCGGCTGGCGGCAAACGGGCTCGCCATTCTGTTTTCGACTTCCGACCTCGAGGAGGTCATGGCGCTTTCCGATCGCATCGCGGTCTTGAGCAACGGCCAGCTGGTCGCCGTCTTCGACCGCAACGAGGCCACGGAAGAAGCCATTATCGCGGCTTCGGCCAAGGGACACGGACATCAAGGGAAACTCGCGTCATGATGGCGGCAACATCAACCACTCTTGCGCCGAAGGGCGCCAACGGCTCGACGCTTCTGACGCTGATGAAGCTCAGGACGTTCATTGCGCTATTCGCGGTCATCATCTTCTTCGCGATCTTCGCTCCGAACTTCACCTCGACGGCGAACATGATCCTGATGTCGAAGCATGTGGCGCTGAACGCCTTCCTGGCGATGGGCATGACCTTCGTGATCATCACCGGCGGCATTGATCTTTCGGTCGGATCGATCGTCGGGCTTTGCGGCATGGTCGCCGGCGGTCTGATCCTTTACGGTATCGAATTGCCGATCGGCTACACGATCTTTTTCAACCTCTTCGAGATCGTGCTGATCACCTTGTCGATCGGCCTGCTCATCGGGCTGATCAACGGCCTGCTGATCACCAAGCTCAACGTCGCGCCCTTCATCGCCACGCTCGGTACGCTCTATATCGCCCGCGGTCTCGCTTTGCTGTCGTCGGACGGCCAGACCTTTCCGAACCTTGTCGGCCGGCCTGAATATGCCACGACCGGCTTCGATTTCTTTGGCGCGGGACGCATTCTCGGTCTGCCGGTATCGATCTGGACTCTGATCGTGCTTGCCCTGCTGGCGGCCTATGTCGCGCGTTCGACGCCGATTGGCCGTCACATCTTCGCCGTCGGCGGCAATGAGCGCGCCGCGCGCATGTCCGGCATCCGGGTCGATGTCGTGAAGATCTTCGTCTATATGTTCTCCGGACTTTGCGCCGCTATCGTCGGCGTCGTCATCTCCTCCGAGCTGATGGCAGCCCACCCGGCGACCGGCGAAAGCTTCGAACTCAATGCGATCGCCGCAGCCGTGCTTGGCGGCACCTCGATGTCGGGCGGCCGCGGCACGATCGGCGGCACGATCATCGGCGCCTTCGTCATCGGCATCCTCTCCGACGGATTGGTAATGATGGGCGTCTCCTCTTTCTGGCAGATGGTCATCAAGGGCCTCGTCATCATCATTGCCGTCGTCGTCGACCAGGCGCAGCGCCGCCTGCAGCAGCGCGTCACCCTCATGCAGATGGCAAAGGCAGGTTGAGATGACGGAATTGAAAGGGGCTTTGATCGGTTGCGGTTTCTTTGCGATCAACCAGATGCATGCCTGGAACGACGTTCGAGGTGCCGGCATCGTCGCTATCTGCGATCGCGATCCGGAGCGGCTGAAGATCGTCGGCGACCAATTCGGCATCGATCGCCGCTATGGCGATGCCGAGGCGTTGTTCGCCGATGGCGGTTTTGATTTCGTCGATATTGCCACGACCGTCCAAAGCCATCGCTTTCTCGTCGAAATGGCGGCTCGGAACAAGGTGCCGGCCATCTGCCAGAAGCCGTTCGCCAAGACCTTGTCGGACGCGAAGGCGATGGTCGAGGCGTGTCGCAATGCCCGCATACCCCTGATGGTGCACGAGAACTTTCGCTGGCAGACGCCGATCCAGGCGGTGCGGAGGGCGCTGGACGCGGATGTCATCGGGACGCCCTTCTGGGGCCGTTTCTCCTTCCGTTCGGCCTACGACGTCTTTTCCGGCCAGCCCTATCTCGCCGATGGCGAGCGGTTCATCATCGAAGACCTCGGCATCCATACGCTCGATATCGCCCGCTATATCCTCGGCGACGTTCGCTCGCTCACGGCCCGCACCAAGCGGGTTAATCCCACCATCAAGGGCGAGGATGTCGCGACCATTCTGCTCGATCACGAAAACGGCGCCACGTCGGTCGTCGACGTCAGCTACGCCACCAAGCTCTCGAAGGAGCCGTTCCCCGAGACCTTGATCGAGCTCGACGGTTCGGAGGGCACGATCCGCCTGACCCAGGGTTACGGCCTTGAAATCACCAACGCCAAGGGCAGCACCACCACCGACGTATCTCCGAAGCTGCTGTCGTGGGCCTCGCTGCCCTGGCACAATATCCAGGAGAGCGTCTACGCCATCCAGCAGCATTGGGTCGACCAGTTGATGCGCGGCGCCGAACATTCGACGTCAGGGGCGGACAATCTGAAGACCTTCGCCCTGGTCGAGGCTGCCTATGACAGCGCTGCCGAGGGACAGACGATTGATGTCGGAGCTATGCTGCGATGACGATCGATGCATTCCAGCTCTACGGAACCCATCTCGTCGATCCGCAACCGGTTCGCCTGAGAGCCGGAAAATTGGAAGCCGATCTCGCCAACGGCAACCTCCGCACGATCCGCTACAATGGAACCGAGGTGCTGCGGGCGATTTCCTATCTCGTTCGCGACCGGGACTGGGGCACTTACAACCCCGAGATCGCTGATCTCAAGATCGAGCAGAGTGACGATCGTTTCGAGGTCACCTACCTCGCCCGTTGCGATGGACCGGATGATACCAAACTCATCATCGACGTTCGCATCGTCGGGAGTCCGGACCGGCTTGACTTCGAGGCCGAAGCCATCGCACCAACCGGATTCGCGACCAACCGTTGCGGCTTCTGCATCCTGCATCCGATCGTCGGCGTGGCGGGTTCACCGGCGACGGTCGAGCATGTCGACGGGCAGACCGTGGCGACACGGTTTCCCGATGTCATCGAGCCCTGGCAGCCGTTCAAGGACATGCGGGCCATCACACACGCTGTCATGCCTGATGTTCAGGCGGAATGCCGCATGGAGGGCGACACCTTTGAAATGGAAGATCAAAGGAACTGGTCGGACGCATCCTACAAGACCTATGTCAGACCGCTCGCTCTTCCCTGGCCGTACCAAATGCCCGCTGATCGGCCGGTCCGACAGAAAACATCGCTTGTTATCAAGGATACCAGTGGTTCGACAAGGCATTCTCCAGCTGCGGCGTCAGGCGGCGCCATAAAACTTGAACTCGGTGCGCGCATCGGCACTATGCCTGCTATCGGTGTGATCATTACGCCCGAAGAGGCCGATGCGACCCTCTCGGCAAAGTCCGTCCTGGCGGAGATCGCTCCCCAGGAACTCCTCTTCCACTTCGACCCGGGCGCCGGGCACGGAATCGACGCGCTCGCGCAGTTCGCCGTACTCGCCGCGGCCCATCGCGGCCGCTCGACGCTGGAGATCGCCCTTCCCTGCAAATCGTCCCCCTCAAGCGAGGCTGCCGAGATCGCCCACCAGATGCGGCTGGCGGAATTCCGGCCGGATGCGATCATGATATCGCCATCCGTCGACCGGCAATCGACGCCGCCCGGCAGCAAATGGCCAGACTGCCCGCCCCTGGATGAAGTCTATACAGCTGCCCGCGCCGCCTTTCCCGGCATTCGCATCGGCGGCGGCATGCTGAGCTATTTCACCGAACTCAACCGGAAGCGCGTGCCGGACGGACAGCTCGACTTCGTCAGCCACTGCACCAATCCGATCGTGCATGCGGCCGACGATCTCAGCGTTATGCAGACATTGGAAGCGCTACCCTTCATCACGCGGTCGGTGCGTGCGATCTATGGCGACAAGCCCTACCGGATAGGTCCGTCAACGATCCCGATGCGGCAGAACCCCTATGGCAGCCGCACGATGGACAATCCGGCGGGCGCGCGCATCCCGATGGCCAACCGCGACCCACGCCACAATGGGCGCTTCGCGGAGGCCTTCGCGCTCGGTTACGCGATACGGGTGCTGGATGCCGGTCTGGAATGCCTGACGCTATCGGCCTTGTCAGGGCCATTCGGTTTGATCGCCGGTCCGGCTGAACCCACCGAGCAAGGCGGACGGCGCCCGTTGTTCAACACCGTGCACACATTGTCCCGATTGGCTGGCGCATCCTGGCAGCAATGCGTCTCCTCCTCGCCCTCCGAGGTCCTGTCTTTCGTTGCACGGAATGCCGCAGGCGCCAGGCTTCACGTCGTCAATCTGACGGGCGAAGAACGAAAGGTCGATTGCGGCGCATGCCGGCCGGTAGATGCGGGCAAAGAGTTGCTGCTCGCGCCGTTTGCGACCGCAGCCCTCCCGCTGGCGGATTGACCTTCGGCGGTGCAACCGCATTTATGCAGGTGAAGCTCGCACTGGGAGGATCAGCATGCAGACGAAGAAGCTTATCAATGCCGGCGCAGATGCCGTCGATGAGATGCTGCAAGGAGTTCTGGCGGCGCATCCGCGCCATCTGTACGCCGTGGAGAACATGCCCCGCGCGATCATTGCCAGAAACGGGCCCCGCAAGGGCAAGGTCGGCTTGGTCATCGGCGGCGGATCGGGGCACGAACCGACATTTCTGGGGTTTGTCGGCAAGGGGCTGGCGGACGCGGCCGCGATCGGCAACGTCTTCGCGTCGCCGCCGCCCGATCCGATCATCGCCTGCGCCATGGCGGTCGACGGCGGCGCCGGCGTGCTGTTCATGTATGGCAATTATGCCGGCGACGTGATGAACTTCGACATGGCCGCCGAGATGCTTGCGCTTGACGAGATCGAAGTGCGCACCGTCCTCACCACGGATGATGTAGCGTCCGCCCCTGCCGATCAGCGGGACAAACGACGAGGCGTGGCGGGCAACGTCTTCATCTTCAAGGCCGCCGGCGCAGCCTGCGATCTTCTCTACTCGTTTGACGATGTCGAGCGTGTCGCTCGCCATGCCAATGCGCGAACCTATACGATGGGTGTGGCGCTCTCGCCCTGTTCGCTGCCCCAGACCCTCCGGCCGAACTTCCTGATCGGCGAAGGCGAGATGGAGATCGGGATGGGCATCCATGGGGAGCCTGGCGTGGCGCGCGAGCCGCTGAGGCCGGCTGACGCTGTGACCGACGAACTCATGGACAGCATTCTTCGGGAGATGAAGGCAGACCGGGGCGATCGTGTCGCCGTGCTCGTCAATTCGCTGGGTTCGACCCCGATGATGGAACTCTACATCATGATGCGGCGTGTGAAGTCCCGGCTCGACGATGCCGGGCTCGTCCTCCATACGTCGCTCGTCGGGAATTACTGCACCTCGCTCGAAATGGCCGGCGCGTCGATCACGCTCATGCATCTCGACGACGAGCTTCAGCAATTGATCGACTACCCCTGTGATTGCGCGATGTTTGCGAGGTAATCGATGACGTTTACGACCGAAGACCTGCAGCGCATGTTTGCCGCGATTGCCAAGGATATTGCAGCAGAGAGCGACCATCTCTGCGCGTTGGACGGCGCCATCGGCGATGGAGATCACGGCCTTGCCATGGATGCGGGCTGCCAGGCCGCGGCGAAAGCGGTCGGCGAGCTTGACGCCGGGATTGCCCCGACAACCGCATTCAATGTCGCTGCAAGGGCTTTCCTGAATGCGGTCGGCGCTTCGTCCGGCCCGCTATATGCCACGGCCTTCATGCGTGCCGGAGCGGCCGCCAAAGACAAGCAGACATTGAGCGACGACGACTTCCTGCGTGTCTTCGCCGCGATGGCGCAGGGAATCCAGGAACGCGGAAAGGCCGAACCCGGTGAAAAGACGATGGTTGACGCCTGGAAGCCCGCGGCTGACGCGGCACTCGATGCCTGGCAGTCGGGAAAGACCCTCCCCCAATGTTTCGAGGCAGCCGAGCGGGCAGCGCGGGCAGGCTGTGAAGCGACCAGCAACATGACGGCGGCCAAGGGACGGGCTTCGCGATTGGGGGACCGCGTGATCGGGCACATCGATCCCGGTGCGGCCTCGGCCGTCATCATCATCGCCGCAATGGCCAAATTTGCTCGCTCGTTCGACGAACAGACGCAGCACGCTTAAACACGTGAATAGAACGGCCTGGGCCTAGGCTGTAGGCCCCAGACGACGTGGTGAAGACATGCACATTCGAAGGGCCGACTCCGCCGACGCGGCGGAACTGAGCAGTCTCCTGAACGAGATCATCCGGGCCGGCGGAACGACCGCGCTCGAGACGCCGCTTTCGGCTGCCGAGTTCGCGGACTGGTTCATCGACGGCGAGTTTCCCCTGACCTGCCATGTTGCCGAGCACGATCAGGCGCTCGTCGGCTTTCAATCGCTCAGCTTATACGGCGACCCGCCGAGAGGCGTCGCTGACATCGCGACCTTTGCCCGAATCAGCCCAAGAACTCGCGGCGTTGGCAGCGCTCTTTTCCCGGCAACCCGAGCCGCAGCGGAACAGTTCGGGCTCGAATTCATCAATGCGACCATCCGGGCCGACAATGTCAGCGGCCTTGGCTATTACGCAAAGATGGGCTTCGAGACCTATGACCGGCTGATCCAGGTTCCGCTTCAGGACGGGACGCCCGTCGACAGGATCAAGAAGCGTTTCAGAGTGGACGCTGGGTATCGCGCGATACCCGACGCCTGAAACGTGTCGATGGCGCTGTGGGAGCGCTTGCCATCCAAGGGCCGGACCGCCTTGCCCAGCGTCGCCTGTTGTAAGGGAACGAGGCCGATACTGCATCGTTGCAGGCGCTCGCGTATTAAGCTTCTGAAGTAACAGCATAGTTTTCCACAATGGAAGAGAAGTGACCTTTAACTTCCGTCATGAGTTCCTACCCATGAAATCAAGCATTTGGGATAGAGATAGATTTGGAGCCGCGAGGACGTAAAAAGGGAACAGGTCAAAGCCATGCCCGGAGATTTGCCCATGCCAACTGCGATGTTTACGGCCGACGAACTGGCGGTGATCCGCCGCGCTTACGCCCATCAGGTGGTGGCAACCGCCGCGACGACGAACCCGCGGATCGAAGCTGCCTTTGCTACTGTCCCGCGCCCAAAATTCCTCGGTCCGCCGCCATGGCAGATCGCCAACCTAGGCGGCGGATATCGCCCCCTCCCCTCCTCCGACCTAGTTCTGGCCTATCAGGACGTGCTATTCGCCCTGCAGCCCGACAAGGGTGTCAACAATGGCAGTCCCTCACTGCATGCTCGACTCCTGGCGGAACTGGACGTACAGATCGGCGATCGCATCGCCCATATCGGCGCCGGCACCGGTTATTACAGCGCCATTCTTTCGGAGCTTGTCGGCACTTCCGGTCATGTCTATGCCGTCGAGATGGATCCGGATCTGGCTGCCCACGCTCAAACAGCGCTTACCGATCGCGCCAATGTCAGCGTCATCAACGCCGACGGCAGCCAATGGCCGCAGCAAGAGGTGGATGCGATCTATGTGAATTTCGCCGCGGCGCGGCCCGCGGAACCCTGGATCGAAAGGCTACGGCCCGGAGGACGCCTCGTGCTGCCACTCGGCGTACCGCGCCAGGACCGACCGTCGAAAGGCGGCCGTCATGCATCCTACGGCGCTGCACTTCGGATTGAGCGCGGCGAGAGTGGATTTGCGGCGCGTTGGATCGGCACAGCCTATTTCGTCTGCGCCAATGGTGGATTGTCAATCGACGATAACGAGATCGAGGCGCTGACAGCCGCATTCAGGCGCGGCGGCATCGAGTTCGTCAAAAGCCTGCTTTGGAAGACGGAGCCGCGGATAGGGCGCTGCTGGTATATCGGGAACCAATGGGCGCTCTGCTATGACGACGTCTGAAACATCCGCGCCGATTCCGCGAAAGTCGGCCGCCGCACCTCAGCGAGCAATATAGCGCGCCGCGGCACCGATGAGCTCGACGCCCTCGACACCATCCTCCTTTCGCCCGGCGCGATCAGTTCGCCGCACTTCTGACGGACTATGCCGTCGCCACGCTCAAACATCCGGAGCAAGGCATTCGCGAAAACACGCCAGGGCGCCGACATCAGATCTAGCCATCTCAAAGCTTAGTGCAGGCTTACCACCGGCGCCCCTCCCCTGTCCGACACCGAAAAGCCTGCTGTTGAAATTTTCTGCCCATCATCATTGATGTCGGACCAAGCCTGCCAAGGATCCGAGCGGCGGCCATGCCGACTGAGATGAGGCAGGATTACGCACCACCGGCTTATCGAAATCAGTGATCCGCATGAGACGGACAGGCCGCGCCGTCGGGTGACCTGCTGGCCGATCCGAACTTGCCGGCGCGATCCCACTAAGCCTGCGACGCCCCCTCTTGGACGGTGGCGCTCACACTGGCGGTGAAGACACCAGCAAGCGACGGCCCTCGATGGGCGGCGTTTTGGCGGGTGGCTCACACGCCAACCATCGGACGAAGACGACCGATCGCGGCTCCTCTGCTGGCGGCAGCACGGCAGCAGCGACACAGATTGGCGACGCACGCAATTAATCGCCGGCGCCGGCATCGTGAATTGCCGGCACACCTCGCGTGAGGACCAGACCGATAAGAAATGGAGGGGCGAGGAAACGTTCCGTGCATCGTGACGACAGTGGGTCGCCGAGACGACAAAAGCCCGGCGCGGGAGAGATGCGCCGGGCTTCGATAGTGACCGACAGCATGGGAGGAGGAGTGCTGTCCGTCGGACCGAAGCGGCTACGAGGGGAAAGCGCTTCGATCCATCACGAGGTAATGTCGCAATGCAGTAAATTCAAGCCTGGCGGTTGCCGTGGATGTCGCAGACGAAGGGTCAGGCGCATACAGCCTTCTCTCGTACGTGAGCAGGGCTAGGCGCCGGGTTGTCCGCGGACAACTTGCCGAGCAGCGATCACAGCGAGGGAATTCTCCAGCTTTTAGCGGACCGATCCGCCGCCACAAAGTGATTGATGAGGGCAGTGGATCGCACCGCTGATGCGCCAAGAGCCGGACGCGCGAATGGAGATTGCCTCAATGATCGACGACGATCCGCCGTGGACCTTGCTCAGCCCTTCGCCCGAGGGCATGGCCTCGCTCTCCACCTGACTGACGGCCGAATTGACCGAGATATCGAGCGGGGCGATCACCAAGTTGACTGACCTGCCGCCAATCACCAACGACGGCGACAAGATCCAACCATCCACCCTGCCATATGCGGATGCTGCGGTCGGCCTCAGCCATCCACCGTATCAATCGGCATAGCTCGGACGGACGAACCGATCGATGCAGCGCAAGGTGACGGGATAATGGATTCGCCGCCGTCACATGCCACCCTCTCCAGCCTCGTCCGGAGGTACCTGCAGGGCCTCGAAGGACGGGGCTGGCCACTGCCGCCCGATCAACTGATTAAACGGACCAACGAAGTCACCTGATCTGAGATTGCCGCCGAAGCGCTGCCGCTGGCCAGGCAGCCTCCCGCCGAGCGACGGACGACCTCGTTGCCGCCTAGCCTAAGCCTAGGAGACGCGAGAGCGGCGAGGATGACGACGTCGCGACCACCCCGCCATCCGTTGCCGCGCATCCTTTTCGATAAGCGAAGCCGCCGCGCCAGCAGCCCACAGCTTCTTCGAATGCATTCCACTCCCCGGGGACCATGTTTAAGCATTGCCGACCTGTCGGCAGACCCGCCGGGGCTCTTCGGAACCCTTGGAGCCGACATACAAGCCTGTCCGGCAAGGGCATGAAACCACTGCTCTGCGATACCAGGCAGAGCCATCGAGGCGGCCGCAATGCCGCAAGTCCATGGCATCCACCAGCAGGGCGACATCAGGAATGCTTTCCCTGCCGTGCCAACCAATTGCTGTGCGGGTCGGCTCATGCGCAAACAACCTGACGGCTATCCCGTTGATAATCCGGTTGTCCGCGGACAACGGCACGATCAGGCTACATTCGCCGCGCGACTGCGGTTCACGGAATCGCCTGGGAAAGGCCGCAGTGGCCGCGGCCCATCCGCCACTGAATCCGGTCTCCGGTGCGGTAGCCGGCCGACAGAACGCTGCCTCACTGCCACCGCATCTGGTTCTTCATGCTATAGAGCCGAAGGGTCATGCGGCAGGGGAGGGGCCGCTTTCGACCCTACAGGATCGGCGGCCGACAGCTTAGGCTTTCGGGCGCGTCAGCCCGTTCCGAACGAGTGGCCGCGGATATCGACCGACCCTCCGGCAGCGCACATGACACGCCAGCGGTTGGCGCCGATTTGCTTGCGGCGACGAGTTGAGCATATGCGGGAACGACAGCCTCGGGGTCCGCTTTGTCCCGGGATAACCGACCGTGGCACCAAGGCCGCGACGTCATATCAGATGGGGCGGCGCTGTGATCGATGCGCGCTATCTGATGACGCGCAGATCCTCCCTCTGGCAATGTGGGAGACCTGTTTATCCCAGGCGATACGCCAGGAGATGATCCTGCTCCCATCAACATTGAGCCGGAGATGCCCCGCAATGAACTGCCTGAACAGCGCCTCCAGTGACGGTCGGGGAGGGGCCGCCTATGGCAATTAACGTCAGGCTGCGAGCTAGTCGGCATCCGGAGCAGCGCGCATCCTGTCGCCGCCTCCTTGCCGCGCAGTTGCTTTCGCGTGGCGACCTGGTCGATCGCGGCGCACTGTTCTGTCGATTGCCGAGACGCCATCAAGCAACCATCGAGGCCATCGAGATCGCGTCTGCAGAGGTAGTGTCTCGGTCCTCGACGACGCTTGGTCTTGAGACACGCCGAGCCAAGGCAATGGGCCGGCCCCGGTATTTGCCCGTTGATAACGTAAACGGCTGTTGCAGGCCATTGTCACCGGCGCTATTGTTTTGTTGGGCTTGTTGCACAACGCGTCAGCGGCAGGTTCCGGTCGCTGACAGGCGCCGGTATCAGATAGCAACAGGTGGAATTGACGTCCAAGTCGCGCTCCCGATACGAGCTGCGCACCGATCTACCGGCCTCGCAGCCGCCAAGCCGTCCTATCGGTCGACTTGTGAAAAAGACATCCAGCAACGCAGTAACGAAACTAAAGTCCAGGTTCGCTTCCGCAGTAGGAGGAGATCACATTTATATCAATGACTTATGATTTCTGAAACTACTTACAATCCCTTGCATTAGCAGTGGCGGCGCAGCTTGACGAGCCCTCAATCACCTCCAATCCCTGCCGACTGACCCGACCGGGGGAAGTGGACTGATCTCCGGCTCCGCCCTAAATGTCAGCAGGAAAGCAACGGCTTGCATCCTTTAGCGGCACCCTGCGTTATCTCCGCACCAGATCGGAGAACATCCTCATGCCTGATGTGCTTCACCTCAAGAGATTCTCCATTGCGGCGACAATGATGGCCGCAGCGATTGGCGCACTTGTCGTGATGCAGGCGACTGAGCGCAGGTCGGTCGCCCCGTCTGCGGATACCAGCCGCACAGCTGACGATCATGGCCGCAGCGCCAGCACACCCGAGGCTATCCCCTTCAGCGGTCTTCGCGACGTCTTCTGGCGCGTCTTCCACGAGGTCCTCGCCGACCGGGTCACTTTGATTGCCGCGGGCGTGACGTTTTATCTGCTGCTGGCGCTGTTTCCAGCCATGGCGGCTTTGGTATCACTCTACGGGCTGGTTGCAGATCCGGCCACCATATCCGAACATCTTCGCGAATTGGCTGGCCTCATGCCATCCGGAGCGTTCGATCTTCTTGCCAATCAGATCAAGGAACTCGTTGATCGGCGCGATGCTACGCTCGGCATCACCTTCTTCGTCGGCCTCGGCATCGCCCTCTGGAGCACGCATAGCGGCACGCTGGCGATCTTCGACGCGATGAACGTCGCCTATGAGGAAGACGAGAAGCGGGGGCTTATCCGATTGAACCTGATCGGCCTCTGCTTCACCTTATGCGCAGTGCTTTTGACAGTGGTCATGGTGGCGCTCGTCGGGGTCATGCCGGTTGTCCTTTCCTATCTCTGGCTCGATCAATTCAAGGAACACATGGCTCTTCTCATGCGATGGCCGCTGCTTCTGCTGCTCGTCGCGGTGGCCGTTACATCGGTCTACCGCTTCGGCCCCAGCCGAGAGCCTGCCAAGCTCCGGTGGATGACGTGGGGCGCGGTCCTGACCACGGTCGCCTGGACCGCCATGTCACTCGGCTTCTCCTACTATCTGGATCATTTCGCCAACTACAACGCGACATACGGCACACTCGGCGCACTGATCGGCTTCCTCATCTGGATCTGGCTTTCCGTCGTCATTCTCATCGTCGGCGGCGAGCTGAACGCCGAACTGGAGCATCAGACCGCGAAGGACACGACGACGGGAACGCCGCTGCCGATGGGAGCGCGCGGAGCCTATGTTGCGGACACTCTGGGCGAGACCATGAGCTGACCGCGATGATTGCTTCTCTCATATGGTTTTGATGTATTCTGCCATTTCGCCAGTCCCGAAACAGGAGACGATGATGACCGCCCCGCATCCTTCCAAAACCCATATCGGCAATCATGCTCTGCATCCCGAAACACAGATGCTGAATTACGGCTACGATCCTGAGCTCTCGGAAGGGGCGGTCAAGCCGCCGGTATTCCTCACCTCCACCTTCGTTTTCAATACGGCCGAGGATGGTCGCGACTTCTTCGATTATGTGTCGGGCCGCCGCGAGCCGCCCGAGGGGAAGGGGGCCGGCCTCGTCTATTCGCGCTTCAACCATCCGAATAGCGAGATTGTCGAGGACAGGCTCGCCGTCTACGAACGGACGGAAAGCGGCGTGCTGTTTTCATCCGGCATGGCGGCGATCGCCACCACTCTGTTCGCCTTCGTCCGGCCGGGCGATGCGATCCTGCATTCGCAGCCGCTCTACGGGGGAACCGAAACGTTGCTGGCAAAGACTTTTCTGAACTTCGGCGTCGCCGCTATTGGGTTTGCCGACGGCGTCAGCGAGGGATCGGTGCAAAAGTCGGCAGAAGAGGCGATGGCCAAGGGTCGCGTCTCTGTCATCCTGATCGAGACGCCTGCCAATCCGACCAACAGCCTGGTCGATGTCGCGATGATCCGACGCGTGGCCGACATGATCGGTACAAGACAGGGCCATATGCCGATCATCGTCTGCGACAACACCCTGCTCGGACCGGTCTTCCAGCGGCCGATCGAGCACGGCGCCGATATCTCGCTCTATTCGCTGACGAAATATGTCGGTGGTCATTCGGATCTGATCGCCGGCGCCGTTCTTGGTCGCAAGGCGGTGATCAAGCAGATCAAGGCCTTGCGCGGCGCGATCGGCACCCAGCTCGATCCACATTCCTGCTGGATGCTCGGCCGTTCGCTGGAAACGCTGCAGCTCCGCATGGAACGGGCAAATAGCAACGCGCGTGCCGTCGCCGACTATCTGCGCGATCACCCGAAAGTCGAGAAGGTCCACTATCTGCCCTACCACGATCCGGAATCGCCGGCCGGCCGGACCTTCATCGCGCAATGCACCGGCGCCGGCTCCACCTTTTCTTTCGACATTCGCGGCGGTGAGCCAGCCTCGTTCAAATTCCTGAACGCGCTGCAGATCTTCAAGCTCGCGGTCAGCCTCGGCGGCACGGAATCGCTTGCGAGCCATCCTGCCACCATGACGCATTCCGGCGTGCCCGCCGATGTCCGCCAGCGTATCGGCGTTCTGGAATCGACGATCCGCCTTTCGATCGGCATCGAGCATCCGGACGATCTGATTGCCGACCTGGAGATAGCGCTGCAGGCTGCGTGATCGGGGGAAACGATGCCCGGCGGCGCCGGGCATCGAGTACCACTTTATTTGTCGTCAATCGTCAGTTCCGTCTCGTCCGTGTCCAGCACGAAGACCGCAAGCAGGCGCGCCGGCTTGGTGTCGCTGGCGTTTGCGCTGACGCTGTGGTGATCGCCGGGAAATTCGGCGAAGCTTTCTCCGGCCTTATACGTTTTCACCGGGCCGTCATTCACCGCGCTGCGGATCGCCCCTTCGAGAACGGTGGCGTAGATGAAGGCCGAATCCGGATGGGTATGGCCGGGCGACATGCTGCCGGGCTCATATTCCACCATCACAGCCTTCATGCTCTTGCCGGGAACATTGGGAAGCTTCTGGTCGAAAACGACGCTTATCTTCGCTTTCCCACCTCCGGCGTGAGCTTGAGTGCCGGCGGCAAGGACAAGCGCGAATGCCGCTGCCGAGATCATTTTCCTGAGCATGTCTGGTCTCCTCAGTTAATAGAATGGGTCGACGGGCGCAGCCTCGCTGTCAGGCGCTCTTTTTCTGCGGCGGCTGCCGGCTGAGCCAATCGTCGAAGCGGATCTGGCCAAGCCGCGCCTTGGCTCCGGTCACGAGCGAATTGTCCTCGAGCTCGACGCCGAAATAGCGGGCGTGCGGATCGGCGACCACCTGGCGCGGATCGTTCGTCGCCTTGAAGAGACGCGTCACGATTTCGGTGAGGCGGACTTTCTCCGGCCCGCCGATCTCGATGGTGCCATTCACAGGCGTGCCGAGCGACACCTCGGCCATGACGTCTGCGACATCGTCCGAGGCGATCGGCTGCACGTAGGCCGGCGACAGATGCACGGTCTGACCGACGGTGCCTGACTGGGCGATGCCAGCCATGAATTCGTGGAACTGCGTCGAGTGTACGATGGTATAGGGTATGCCGGACGTCTTGATCAGCTCTTCCTGGGCCATCTTGGCGCGCATGTAGCCACTGCCCTGCAGCCGCTCCAATCCGACGATCGACAGAGCGATGTGATGCTTGACGCCGGCGACAGCCCCTGCCTTGAGCAAATTGCGGCCCGACGTCTGGAAGAATTCCAGGACGGCCTTGTCCTCGAACGAGGGCGAGTTTGCGAGATCGAGCACCACCTGTGCCCCGGCGAGCGCTTCGGCCACGCCCTTGCCGGTGATCGTGTCCACACCCGAGTTCGGCGAAGCCGCCAATACCTCGTGCCCCTTGTTGCGCAATCTTTCCACGGTCTTTGAGCCGATGAGGCCAGTGCCGCCGATAACGACGATTTTCATGGGTAGTCTCCTTGTCCTTTACGAGAAATGTCTCTGGTGACCTGAAGGTGAGCAGGCAACTGCTCGGCATGCCCGCGCCCTCGATGAGCGAAGCGACTTCATCGGGACCGTCGCCGGTGCGGCTGGTGTAACCGATGGGCCGGAGAATGCGCCGGATCGCGGCCCCAAACTATTCTTCCTCGGTCGCTGTCACCCTATGCGAACGTAGTAGGCCAGCTGGCTCTGCGATGAGCCAGCTGGCTGAAATGGAGGAACATCACGTCAACAGGCATGGGCCGAACCTACCGTCAGGGCAGATGACCGACCCGGAAGGCAAGGCGTATTCACTGGCCTGCAAGCCGGTGACTTCGGCCATCAATCCGCACGATGGAGATAAGAATGATCAAGCGTCTGAACTTCATGGCTCATAAGAACAGCGGCATCGACGGCCTCGTGGCCGTTGAAGCCTGGATTGCGAGAAGCTTAGATCCGAAGCTGCTCGAACTCGTCAAAGTGCGCGTTTCCCAGATGAATGGATGCGCTCACTGCCTGCACATGCACCGCCAGGACGCACTGAAGCTCGGCGAAACAGATGACCGGCTGCTGCTTCTGAACGCGTGGCGGGAGTCGCAGCTCTTCACCACTCGGGAGCGAGCCGCACTCGCCTGGGCCGAGGCACTCACTCAGATCGCGAAAAGCCATGCGCCGGATGACGTTTATGAAGAGGCGCACGCCAACTTCTCGGATGACGAGTTCGTGGCGCTTTCGATCGGTATTACGATGATCAACGCCTGGAACAGGCTGGCGATCGGCTTTCGGCTTCAGCATCCGGCCGATCACAAACGCGCCGCCGCCTGACTGTCTGCGCCTTCGCCGGGTCAGGAAAGCTGGGTAGCCTCGAACATGGCGGTCAACCCGATGCCTCCGCCGATGCCGATCATGGCCAAGGCAGTCGCACCCGGCGCCCAGCCTTCCCCGGCGTCGCGGATCAGTTGGCTGTACAGCCGGGTCACGAGGATTGCGCCGGAGGCCCCGAATGGATGGCCGAGCGCAATGGCTCCGCCGTCCTTGTTGATCGCGTCGGCAGGGATAGCGAGCTGGTCCAGCGATGCCAGAACCTGGGCCGCGAAAGCCTCGTTGAATTCGATGGCATCGATGTCGGAGAGTGAGAGCCCGGGCTGACGCTGCAGCAGCTTCCTAGTCGAGGCGACCGGGCCGATGCCGAGCAGATTGGGATCCACACCGGCAGCGGCACTGTCGATGAAGGCAAGGCCCTTTTCGATGCCGATACTTCTGGCCATTGCGCGGCTCATGACCAGCACCAGGCAGGCGCCGTCGTTCAGCGGGCAGGCATTGCCGGCTGTCACCGAACCATCGGCCAGGAAGACCGACCGGAGGTTTGCGAGCGCCGGAAGGGATGTAGCCGCGCGTGGGCACTCGTCCCGTTCGATCAGACCGTGGCCGGTGGAAATGTCAACGATCTCAGGCCGAAAGACGCCTGCCTCGGCCGCTTGCACGGCGAGCCGGTGGCTGCGCAGGGCGAATTCATCCTGTCTCTGCCGCGATATGCTGAACTGACGGGCGACGTTTTCGGCGGCAATCCCCATTTCCGGGTCGCCGATCGTGTCAGGCGAAAACCGGGCGCGCCCGTAAAATCGCGGTGGCATCCCATTCGCCTTTGGTCTTTCGACGCGCCATGGTGCGGTGCTGACGCTTTCGACGCCGCCGGCCAGAAAGCACGAGCCGGCTTTCGCCTGGATCAGCCGGGCTGCCGTGATGATCGCTTCCAGGCCCGAGCCGCATTGCCGATCGATGGTCACGCCCGGAACCGCCATGGGCAGACCTGCGGTCAGCGCCGCCAGCCGCGCGATATTTCCGCCGCCGCCGGCGGCATTGCCCACCAGCACATCGTCGATGCTTTCGGGCGCTATTCCCGTCTCGGACAGGATTCGATGGATGAGCGGCGCAAGCAGGTCTTCTGCCGCGACAGTCGCAAGCGATCCGAAAGCCCGGCCGATCGGCGACCGGTAGGCGGCAACCACGACCGGCTGCCAATCGTCGTCAGGCTGATAGGTGTAGGACAAGATCGTCTCCAGAAACCACGGCCCGCTCCACTTGCCCCCTCGAGATCTTCCCGCTGCTCGTCATCGGCCAGGACCTTATATGGTAGAATTGCTTGGGGATCTTGTACTTCCCGAGCATCTGCGCGCAATGATCGGCCAGGATTTTCGGGTCCACCGTCTCACCCGAGACGACAGCGACGATCCGCTGGCCGAAATAGGCGTCCGGCAGCCCGAAGACGACGGCATCCTCTACCCCGGGGCAGGCTTTGAGAGCGCTCTCGACTTCGGCAGGATAAACATTGTTGCCACCCGTGATCATCATGCCGCCCGCCCTGCCGATCACCCGCAGCATGCCATTGGCATCGAGTTCGCCTAGATCTCCGACCGTCGCTCCGGCTTCTGTGACCCGGAACGCCTGACCATCGTCGCCCCAGAGATATCCATCCGCGATCAGGTCGCTGTCGACGAATATGGTTCCCGCCACATCGGTCCCGGCGTCGTTTTCATCGGGGTCGCGAATGGAAATTTCCACGCCGGGATAGGCTTGTCCCACCCGGTCGATCGGAAAATCGATCTCGCCGCCGACAAGGGTCGAGACCGTCATGAAACCGAGCTCGGATGCGCCGTAATATTCCCGGATGCGGGCCTTCGGAAACAGGCAGCGCATGGATTCGACACCGTTCCTGTCAAGCTTTGCGCCGGCGGTCAGGACGTCGCGCAAGGAGGTCAGAGCGGGTTCACCCGCCCACCCTCTTGCAATGCCGGCTATATGTGTCGGCACGGCGACGAGCCGTTCGACGTGCCAGGAGGAGAGCGTGCGTGCGGCTGCGACGGGATCCCATTTCCGGACTGAATGGAAGGTTGCCCCGACATCAACAGCTTCGACCAATGCATAAAGCGCCAGGCCATGAGCCAAGGCTCCTGGGCACATTGTCGACGGCGCGTCTTCGAGTTCGAAAACGACGCGTCCGCGATCGAGGCTCCGGCGCCACTGCTCGCGCGAGCGATAATAGGCTTTCGGCTCGGCGGTGGTCCCCGAGGTGAAGCCGATCAGAAAGATCTTGTCAGTATCGGCCGGCAGCTCGGCTTCACCTTCCGCTGCAGCGAGCTCGAAAGCCTCCGCTCCGGCGGTGACGACGGGAATGCCGAATCTCCGGGCAATTTCAGCACTCGGCCCGGCATCGTCGTCGACAATCAGAACGTCAGGCGCCAGGCGCTCGACTATGCGTTCGATCCTTTCCGCCGGCATCATCGGGTCGATGACCGCGCAGGCATTCGGGAAAGCGGTGGCCGCCGCAAAATACTCGGCAAAGCCGATATGGTTGCCAAGGCTGAGAGCGGCAAGCTTGTCCACACCGGGCAGATCGAGCGTGCGGCGGTTCGAGCGAGGGAGATCTTGGAGAAACCGATAAATTGCCTTGGCGCACACATGGAGCTCGCCATAGCTGAGCGAGCGCCCGTCGATTACCAGCGCCGGCTTGTCCGGTGTCTCCGTTGCATGTCGAAGAAGCTGCGCATGGATCGGCATGGACACCCGCTGGTTTGAATGATCGGCAATCAGCCGGGAGACAGAGCGGCTCTGGTCGCTTCGGGAATCGGCGTCGGGCGGCTGTCGGAGAGGCCGACGCAGACCCAGACGAAATGCGCCGAGGCGCAATGAGCGCCATCGCGCTGGCGAAAGAGTTCTATGGCAAAGGACAGACTCGTGCGCCCGATTTTTTCCACGTCCACCTTTGCCTCGACAACGTCGTCGAGGTCGATCGGGCTGTGAAAGGTGATCTCCGCCTTCTTCACGTGATAGGCAACGCCGGAGGAGGTGTGACGGAAATGGCTGAGAATTTGCCGTTGCCGCAGAAACTCGACGACCGCATCCTCGCAATAGTCGAGATAACGGGAATTGTGGACATGACCATAGATGTCGATGTCTCGCATCGAGACCCGGAACGATGCTAAAGGCCTGTCGTCAACGCTCATTCGATCACCGAAAATTCGACGGGGTGATCTAACCGCAGTGTGTGGGGGATGCAATGCAATATCAGGCGGTCGTGCGAAAATTCGGCCCGGCTCAGGATGTCGTCGAACTCGAGCAGGCTGCGCTGCCGCCGCTGCGGCGCGACGAGGTGAGAGTGCGCCTGCTGGCGCGGGCGATCAATCCGTCCGATATCATCACCATATCAGGGGCCTATGGTGGACGCACGACATTGCCTTTCATTCCCGGCTTCGAAGCGTTCGGCGTGGTCGAACAGTGCGGCGAGGAGGTTCATGGGCTTTCGCCGGGAACACGCGTGCTGCCGGTGCGCAGCGCCGGTGGCTGGCAGGAATTCAAGGATACCGATCCCGGCTGGTGCCTGCGTGTTCCAGACGAGCTCACCGACTTCGAAGCTGCGACGAGCTACGTCAATCCGATGACGGCCTGGCTGATGCTGCATAAGAAGATCGGGCTGAGGCCGGGCATGCGCATCGCCATCAACGCCGCCGCCTCTTCGATCGGAGCGATATTGATCGGTCTCGCCAATGCCGCAGGCGTAGAGCCGGTCGCCATCGTCCGTAGCGAGGGATCGCTCGAGCGCCTACGCGGCCGGGTCGAGGCTGTCATCGTCGATAGGGAGGAAAGCGAAAGCGATCTGGTCGCCGGGCTCGCCGGCCGGCATGGGCTCGACGCGGTGCTCGATTGCGTCGGAGGCGCACGCGCCGCGACCCTCGCCGATGCGCTGAAGCCCGGCGGGCATTTCGTGCATTACGGCCTGCTTTCGGGCCAAAGCATTCCGGCTTCCTTCTGGGCCTCCCATCCCGATATCGCCTTTTCCTATTGTCACCTCCGGGAATGGGTTCATTCGCAAGCTATGGGCGACGTCCAGCGGGCCTATTCCGAGATCGCGGCGCACATTGCTTCGAAGGTCATCGCGACCGAGGTGCGGGAGGTATTCCCCTTGGAAAATGTCCGGCAAGCCCTGCAATCCGCTCTTCCCTTCCGAGCGGGCGGCAAGGTGCTCTTGGCCTGACGGACGCTGTCCCCAGGCGTCTTCGTGCCGTTGCCGCGCGATGGTGATTGCCGCATGGTTCTGCTCGGCCCATCCGATCAGGGTTTTCAAGGGAATGAGGAAGGATTGCCCCAGCTCCGTCAGCTCATATTCCACGCGAGGCGGAACCTCCGGATAGACGGTGCGCCGCACGAAGCCGTCCTGCTCCAGATGCTTCAACGTCTTGGACAGCATCTGCTTCGAGATGTCACCGATCTCGCGCATCAGCTCGTTGAAGCGTTTCTTTCCGTCTTCCAGTGCCTCGAGGGTGAGCAGGCTCCATTGATCGCCGATACGATCGAGCACGCCTCTGATCGGGCATCCCGCCCCGGGCTGTTGTTTCGGCTCGTCCGTTTCCTTGGGCATGCTCCGTCCTCGGTCATCGTTGGCTGACCTTGCCACTAAAACCTGCCTTCTTGCTAGGCATGCCGCGGTTTCATAGACCAGCTCTTATAGTCTGCTTTCTAGACTAGTGCCCGTCCACAAACGGTAAACCACTGAAATTATTGGAGGAATAGCGATATTGCGACGGGCAAAGCCCGGCGGTTTCAGGTATACTTTAGATCAAGCCATTGATTCTAAAGACAAACCCGCAACCGCCGGAGCCGACAATGCGCCAAGAACGCACCGTCCAAGCCAATATATTCGATCTTTTCGCCGAACACGAGATCGGCCGCGAGCTGAAAGCCATGTCGCAATGGCTGGATGAGCATCGTGATCTGCTCGGGCTGGTAGCGCAGGACCTGCGCCGCCACGGCGTCAAGGAGACCGGCCGCGAGGGCCTGCCGGCGGAGGCCGTGCTGCGTTGCGCCCTGCTCAAACAACACCGTCAGTTGAGTTATGAGGAGTTGGCCTTTCATCTGGAAGATTCCGCCTCGTTCCGGGCCTTTGCCCGGCTGCCGTGGGGGTGGAACCCGAAGAAGTCGGTCTTGCACAAGACGATCAGCGCGATCCGGGCCGGGACCTTTGAAGCGATCAATCGCGTGCTGTTGACGAGCGCCCGGCAGGACAAGGTGGAACGCGGCAAGGTCGTGCGCATCGACAGCACCGTCACTTCGGCGCTGATGCACGAACCGAGCGACAGTAGTCTTTTGTGGGACTGCGTGCGGGTGATGGTGCGGCTGTTGCAGCAGGCGGCTTCCTTGGGCAGCGCCATCTCATGGCACGATCACTGCCGCGCGGCGAAGAAGCGATCCCGGGCGATCCAATTTACCCGCGGTCGTCCGAAACGAGTTCAGCACTATCGCGCGCTGCTCAGGATCACGCGCACCACCTTGAGCTATCTCGAACAGGCGGCGGCGCAACTGCCCTTGGCGGCGGGCCCGGCGGTCGAACTCTGGCAGGCCCAACTCCGCCACTATAAGCCGCTGATCGAACGGATCATCGCCCAGACCGAGCGGCGGGTCCTGGCCGGCGAGGCGGTGCCGGCTGGCGACAAGCTGGTCAGTTTGTTCGAGCCGCATGCCGACATCATCGTCAAAGGCAGCCGCGACGTCGAGTATGGCCATAAGATCAATTTGACCACCGGCACAAGCGGGCTGATCCTCGACCTCGTCGTCGAAACCGGCAACCCGGCCGACAGCGAGCGCTTGCTGCCGATGCTGGAACGCCACATCGGCATCTGGGGCGAGGCGCCGCGTCAGGCGGCGGCCGACGGCGGCTATGCCAGCCGCGATAATTTGAGCCGAGCCAAAGCCTGGGGCATCTGCGACATGGCCTTCCACAAGAAGTGCGGCCTCAGGATCGAAGACATGGTCAAGAGCCGCTGGGTCTATCGCAAGCTGCGCAACTTCCGCGCCGGCATCGAGGCCGGCATCTCCTGCCTCAAACGCGCCTACGGCTTGGGGCGCTGCACCTGGCGTGGGCTCGACCACTTCAAGGCTTATGTCTGGTCCTCGGTGGTCGCATACAATCTCGCCCTCTTCGCCCGCCTCAGGCCGACCTGACATCCCATGTCGCCAGCCAAAACCGGACCGGCGTGACGCCGGCAGTTGCCAATGCGCGCATGTCCACCAGAAATCCTGGCCGCCGCAATTAGCACCCATGAGCCACACCGCATGGCTTCAAAGCGGCCACCAAGCGGAACCCAAGTGCGCTGCAAGCTCAAGAAAACCAGCGTTTATGGACGGAAACTAGACTAGATCGCGAATCCATACCAAGGAGCTTGATGCATGACATTCGGGAAATCGCTTTTCGCACTCGTCATTTTGGCAGGCGTCGCCGCGCCGGCCGGGGCCATTGCTGAATCGGCCTCGCGGGATTTGAAGATCGAGGAAGCCAATCGGAAGCTGGTGGTGGAATTCTACGACAGGTTCTTCAACAAGCACGATATCGAGGCCGCCTCGGTCGTCGCTGACGACTACCGGCAGCACAATCCCCAAGTTCCCGATGGGAAGAAGCCTTTGATTTCCTTCTTCACCGGCTTCTTCAAGGAGAATGCCCAATCGAAAGCCGAGATCGTCCGTAGCGCCGCCGATGGCGATCTCGTCTGGCTGCATGTGCACGCGACGAACGGCGCCGATGACCGCGGCCAGGCGATCGTCGATATTTTCCGCGTCAAGGACGGCAAGATCGTCGAGCACTGGGACGTGATCCAGGCCGTTCCGAAAGAGGCGGCAAACAAGAACACCATGTTCTGAGTTGAGTGGGGGCCCTGGCTGGCCCCCATTGTCGGCGCGATCCGCATCAATCAATTCGGGGACGCTCCGATTTCGGCGTTGTCAGCCCGTGTTTGGCAAGCTCCAGGGTCAGGATGCGGGTTTCGAGAAGGTTGAAGATACGCAGAATGGCCTCGATCGCATCGAACGGCTTCGTCAGAAAATCCTTCGCGCCGAGAGAAAGCGCCCGCCGGCGCGTCGGTAGTGTCGCATCCGCGGTTAGAACCAGGATCGGCAGATAGCTGTTTTCGGGAATGAGCCTCGCAAAGATCTCGAGCAGGGCGAAACCGTCCAGATCGGGCATCATCAGATCGAGAAGAACAAGATCGACAGAATGTTCGCGAAAGAGCCGCAAGGCCTCGCGCGGTTCGGTGGTGCTGATCAGCGCCGTAAAGCCTTCGCGCTTGAGGATACGCTCCAGCAGCGAGGCATTGGCGGGCTCGTCGTCGACGATCAGGATCGTCGATCGGCGCACGATATCGGTGGAATCTGTCATGGACCCAATATTTCGTTGAAGCGATGCCGAACTGATATCAAGCGGCGCGGCCAAATCAAAGGCGATGCCTTACGGCGGGCTTCCCATCGCAACCGGTCTTGCCTCTGGCGCTGCAGGCGCGCGCGGCAGATCGACATAGAAAGTGGCGCCGCCTTCCCGATTGCTGAAGCCGAGCGTTCCGCCCATGGCGTCGGTCAGATGTTTCGACAGCGCGAGCCCGAGACCCGTTCCATCCTGGCTGATCCGTTCCGCTCCCAGCCGATCGAACGGGGTGAAAAGCCGGGAGACGCGTTCGGCCGGAATGCCGGGACCGGTATCGCTGACCTCGATGCGGATACGGCCGCCATCCATCGCGCGGTGGCTGACGGTTACGCTTCCTTGGGGGCGATTGTATTTCACCGCATTGGAGAGGAGGTTGAGGAACACCTGCAGCAGACGCCGTCGGTCGGCGAGCACCGAAATATCCGGCTCGGCCGGCTCGACGACCTCGATCGTGATCTGCTGCTTGCCGCAGAGCGGTCTTGCAAGCGACACGGCTTCATCGATCACCTCGGCGACGGGCTGTGCTTCAACAGCGAGATCCATGCGCCCGGCCTCGATCCTCGCCATGTCGAGAACCTCGTCGATGAGGCTGAGCAAATGCCGTCCGGCCCTCAAGATCTGCGCGACGCTGTCTTTGGACTCGGTATCGGTGACGTCCATTTCCAGAAGCTGCGCGAAACCGAGCACGGAATTCAGCGGCGTGCGCAGTTCGTGGCTCATGCGCGACAGAAATTCGCTCTTGGCGTTACTCGCTCGGATCGCATCCTCACGGGCGCCAAGCAGGGCCTCTTCGATTTGCTTGCGCTCGGTTATATCGCGCGTGATCTTGGAAAAGCCGCGCAACCGGCCCGTCTCGTCATGGAGTGCGGTCACGACGACGTGCGACCAGAATTGCGACCCGTCCTTGCGAACGCGCCTGCCTTCAGCTTCGGTGCGTCCGTGAAGAGCTGCTTCGGCAAGCTCTTCTGCCGGAAATGTGTCCCTGGTTTCCGTGGGATAGAAGCGGGAAAAATGCTGCCCGACGATCTCCTCGGCGCCATAACCGGTGATCCGCTCGGCACCTGCATTCCAGCTTATCACCCGTCCTAAAGTATCGAGCCCGAAGATGCCGTAGTCGCTGACGCCTTCGACCAGTTGCCGAAAACGCTCCTCGCTCTCGGTCAGATCAGCCTCGCGTTTTTTCAGAAGGACGCTCGCATCCTCGAGCGCCTGTCCGAGGCTCCCGAGTTCATCGCGGAAGGGGTCCGCCACCGTCACGACCTCGCCTTGCGACAGCCGATGCGCCTCAGCTTTCAGCGCATGCACACGGCGCACGATGCTTGCCGAAAACAGGAAGACGGCGACAAGCGCGCCGGCAAAACCAAGAAAGCCGGATGCGATCATCAGGCTTCGCGACAGAGTGCGAACCCGCTCCGCGGCCTCGGTCCTCGCGTGAAGCAGATCGGCCTCCCGCCGGCTCATCGCGTCGATTTCCTGTCTCAGCACATCGAGGACCTGCTTGCCCTCGATGAGCTTGGCCGCAAGGTCCTCGCGCCCGCCGGCGCGCAGGATGTCGGCCTGTTTCAGGAGTTGGAGACGATCGACTTTCGCGACGACGAGGGTGCGGATGCGTTCGAGGCGGCTCTTCTGCTCTTCATCCCGCAATCGCCGGCCGACCTCGTCGAGCACGATGGGCAATCTGTCCTCAGCTCGGTTGAAGGGATCAAGAAAATCGGTTCTGCCGGTCAGCAGATAACCCCGCATCGCGGTCGCCGCTTCCGCGATCGAGGCATGGATCTCCTGAATGCCCGACTGGATTTCGAGCGTTACCCGCACCTGATCCTCGGCAATCCGGCTTTGCCGGTCGGCCACGAAGACCGAGGCGAGGGCCGCCAGCAATAGCGCCAGCGGCACCGTGATGATGACGATGCCCTTCGCCCTAAGCGGTAGGTCGGCGAAGCGTAGCGCCTGCCGGCGCGTCGTCGCGGTCATTGCTGCTCTTCCCCGGATCTTGACACGAGCCCGCCGCG
Organism: Rhizobium leguminosarum; assembly: GCF_001679785.1. Classification (NCBI taxonomy): domain Bacteria; kingdom Pseudomonadati; phylum Pseudomonadota; class Alphaproteobacteria; order Hyphomicrobiales; family Rhizobiaceae; genus Rhizobium; species Rhizobium leguminosarum. The sequence goes on along the minus strand of NZ_CP016287.1, from coordinate 249,657 downwards.
CACGGCCATGACCGCGGCCTGCGTCCGGTCGCCGGCGCCGAGCTTGCCGATGATCCGCTCGACGTGGATCTTCACGGTACCCGGCGAGATCTTCAGGGTCCTGGCGATCTCCTTGTTCGTCAGCCCCTCGGCCACCTTCGACAGGACTTCGCGCTCCCGGATCGTCAGCGTCTCCAGGGCGCTGCTGTTGGTCTGCGGCTTGGTGGCGGCGCGGCGCAACAGCTTGGCGACGAGCGGACCGTCGAAGAAGGCGTCGCCCTGAAGGACGCGGCGGATCGTGCGGAGAATGTCTTCCCTGCTGGCGTCCTTGAGCAGATAGCCCGTGGCGCCTGCCTCGATCGCCGCTTCCAGGTAGTCGAGACTGTCATGCATCGTAATGATCATGACGCGTGTTCCCGGCGACACGCGTCGGATCTCCCTCGTCGCGGCGAGGCCATCCATACGCGGCATGCGGATGTCGAGCAGTGCCAGATCCGGCTTGTGGTGAGCTGAGGCCTCCACCGCTTCGACGCCGTCGCACACGTCCCAGCCGACATGGAAATCGTCCTGACCGCCGATCATGGCGATAAGACCGGCGCGGGCGATGTCGTGATCGTCGGCGACAAGGATCGATGCCGTCATTCTGATGTCGTCTCCTGCGCAAGGGGGGCGGCGGCGCGGACATGCGTGCCGCCCGAAGACCCGGCCTCGATCTCGATCCGGCCGCCGAGCAGCGCCAGCCGTTCCCGCATGCCGACGATGCCGAGTTGCCCGCCCCGCATCTGGGGATGGCGCAGCTCGCCGATGCCTTTGCCATCATCGATCACTTCGAGATGCGCTTCGCCCTCGCCGTCCTCGAAGAGCCGCACGACCAAGCGGCTCGCCTCGGCGTGCTTGATCACATTGGTGATCGCTTCCTGCGCGACGCGATAGAAGATGATCCCGGTCGATGCCGGCCAGCGGTCGGAGGCGACATCGAGGTCGGCGATCACTTCGAGACCGTCGATCGCATCGAGACGCGTGCGCAGGGCCGCGGCGACACCGAGATCATCGAGTTCGGGCGGGCGAAGATCGGCGATGGCCGCCCTGAGATCGGCAACGGAATGGCGCGCCAGTGCAGCAAGTTGGTCGATCTCGGGCTTCAGGACATGCGCCTCGCCGATACGGGCCGCGAGGTCCTGCAGGCGATAGCTGAGGCCTGCAGCCAGCTGCGCCGAGCCGTCGTGAAGATCAAGCGCCACCCGCTGCCGCTCCTGTTCCTGCGCCTGGATCAATTGCGCGACAAGGGCCGCGAGTTCACTTCGCTGCCGCTGGAGATCGCCGAGAAGCGCCTGGTTTTCCGCTGCCTGCCGATTGAGATTGTAGGCGTCGGCGAGCTGTCCCGCCACCACCTCCAATGTTTGCCGATCGTCGGCATCGACGCCGCGCCCCCTCAGCGGACCGATCAGCGTCAGGCAGAGACCGGAGCCGTCTTGCGAGGTAAACAAGATGCTGTCGCTTCCGGGGCTTGTCGACTTGCCGACCGTCATCTGCACAGGCAGCTCTTCTTGCGAGGACGGGAAAACGAGCTCGGCAAAAGATGCTCCCGCGAAGTCGGCGAGACGGGACAGAACCTCCTGAGCAGCCGCTTCGAAAGTTTGTGCGTCAAGCAGGTTTCGCGCCTCCATGATGAAGCGCAGACGAGCCGCGCGCGCTTCCGCTGCCCGGTAAAGGGCCTTCAATTCCGTTACGTTCGGCGAATGCGTCGCGCCTGTATCGTGGTTCATGCCTGACGGGACTGCTCCGATATGAATGACGCCGGCACGATAGTCATTCCGGCGGGAATGTCATCTATGCCGTTCGGCAGACCCGATCGGAGCCACCCGGCAGATGGGGCGGCGGCACTGGGCACCTTAGATGTCGATCATGCGGTCGACCGATGCGATGTCCGCCGGAACCGCCACATAGGAAAGTCAAAATGCGTACCATCATTGCTGCCGCCCTCGTTCTCGGTTTCGTTCAGGTCCAGTCAGCCGCGGCGGCTGCCGAAACCGCAACCTGTGCGCCGACAAGCGAGGCGGAAATCGCCAAGCTCTTCGACCGCTGGAATACCTCACTCGCGACCCTGAGCCCCCAGGAGGTCGCCAAGAACTACAGTGAGGACTCCGTGCTGCTCGCGACCTTGTCGGACAAGCCTCGTCTGACCCAGGCGGAACGGATCGATTATTTCGAGCACTTCCTGGTGAATGAGCCCAAGGGCCATATCGATAGCCGCGACATCAAGATCGGCTGCAACTGGGCCGTCGACACCGGCACCTACACCTTCAGCCTGAAGGACGGCTCGAAGGTTCCCGCCCGCTACACCTATACCTATGAATTCAAGGACGAGAACTGGCTGATTACCTCGCACCACTCTTCGATGATGCCGGAAAAGTAAGGCTTCACCAGCCCACCTGTCCGACAGGGAGATCCCGTGTTCACCCCACGCGGGGTCTCCTGACTGCCAACCACTCGGTCGTCGTTCCCCCGAGCTATTGCCTCCGGTCGAGGGCAGCGATTCCTTGGCGCTGCCGTCACTTTCTTGCCGAACAGCAGCAGGACGGGCTCGAATATGACGAAAGAGAGGGCATGCACGGCACACCCTCTCCCTTTTCTCTGCAAAGCCCTGAGTAATCCGCGCCGGAAGCTTTGACGGCCGAGCGGGATCGGGAGTAGCATCCATACGGCAGCGGCAAGGTGGTCAAGCGGCCGGCCCCGTGGAGATGCAATGATGAAGCACAAACCTTTGCTCCTGACGTTCGCGGCGCTGGCATTTGGTTTCGCATGCCCAATTTCTGACGCCTTCGCTGCAACGCAGCCTATTTTCTGGAACGCTTTACGGCCGGCCGATCAGCCCAAAGCGACAGTTCCGCCGTCGGGCAAGGCGGTAAGCGGCCCACAAGGCGAAACACTCGCCTGGCATGGCGAGGAACATCCGATCCAATTGACGGGCTTCGTTCTGCCGATCGACCAGGATGGCGATCTTGTCTACGAATTCATGCTGGTGCCTTGGGCCGGAGCCTGCAGTCACATGCCGTCCCCTCCGCCCAACCAACTGGTTCGTGTCGTTCCGGAAGAGCCTTTGCACCTGGCAAGAATGTACGAGACCGTCACCGTGACGGGTAACCTGCGGCCCGGCCTGGATCAGGCGCAATTCTTCATGATCGACGGAGACCGCGTCCTCACCTACGGCTACAGCATAAGCCATGCCCAGGTAGCGACAGTAACGGCGACGACCGATCCCGATCTGCTGTCACTTTCGCCTTTCGGCATTCTGCCTCGCTAAAAGCCCAGAGACGGTGTCGCGATCGGGGCACACTCCTCATTCCTGTGACAGGCACAGGAATCCAGCCACGGCGCGTCTGCGCGGTGAATGACTCTTATCAAAGCAAGGAGGTCGCCCGCGCCCAAGGACTTGGACGCGCTGGATCCCTGTGACATCACTCGGGCAAAGCACTGAGGGCACAGGGATGACGGAGGAGGGGTAGTGGCCGCCCAATCGAGCATCAGGCGTTTCGAGAACTGGACGGTCGGGTAGTAGGTCCGGTCTCCGATGAAAAATGCCCGGGCGCAGCCGAAACTGCGCCCGGGCGAAATGCTGCCGATCAGACGAGATCGAAACGATCGGCGTTCATGACCTTGGTCCAGGCCGCGACGAAGTCCCTGACGAACTTCTCCTTGGTATCCGCCTGGCCGTAGACTTCGGCAAAGGCGCGCAGCTGCGAGTGCGAGCCGAAGATCAGGTCGACGCGGGTGCCGGTCCACTTGACTTCGTTGGTCTTGCGGTCGCGCCCTTCGTAAACGCCGTCCTTGCCGGCAACGGGGGACCACTGCGTGGCCATGTCGAGCAGGTTGACGAAGAAGTCGTTCGTCAGCGTCTCCGGACGGGAGGTGAAGACGCCATGCTCGGGCGCGCCGGCCTTCAGCACACGCAGGCCGCCGACGAGGACGGTCATTTCGGGGCCGGTCAGCGTCAAGAGCTGGGCGCGGTCGACGAGTGCTTCTTCCGGCTTCATGAACTGATGGCGCTTGCCGTTCACATAGTTGCGGAAGCCGTCGATGCGCGGCTCGAGTGCTGCGAAGGAATGCGCGTCGGTCTGGGCTTCGGAAGCATCCGTGCGGCCCGGCGTGAAGGGCACGCTGACGGCGTTGCCGCCGGCCGCTGCCGCCTTCTCGACGCCGGCTGCACCGGCGAGAACGATCAGGTCGGCCAGCGAGATCTTCTTGGCCCCGGTCTGAGCCGCGTTGAAGTCCCTCTGGATGCCTTCGAGAACGCCAATGGCCTTGGCGAGCTGGGCCGGCTGGTTGGCGTCCCAGTCTTTCTGCGGGGCAAGGCGGATGCGCGCGCCGTTGGCGCCGCCGCGCTTGTCGGAGCCGCGGAAGGTCGAGGCGGATGCCCAGGCCGTCGAGACCAGTTCCTGCACGGTGAGGCCGGTCGCCAACACCCTTGCCTTGAGGGCGGCGATATCCTGGTCGTCGACAAGCGGATGATCGACGGCCGGGATCACGTCCTGCCAGATCAGGTCTTCGGCCGGAACCTCCGGACCGAGATAGCGCACCTTCGGTCCCATGTCGCGGTGGGTCAGCTTGAACCATGCGCGGGCGAAGGCATCGGCGAACTCGGCAGGGTTTTCCAGGAAGCGGCGCGAGATCTTTTCGTAGATGGGATCGAAACGCAGCGCCAGGTCGCTGGTCAGCATGGTCGGCAGATGCTTCTTGGATGCATCATAGGCATCCGGAATGGAGGCATCGGCGTTCTTGGCCTGCCACTGATGCGCGCCGCCCGGGCTCTTGGTCAGCTCCCATTCGAAAGCGAACAGGTTTTCGAAGAAGTAGTTGCTCCACTGGGTCGGCGTCTGGGTCCAGGTCACTTCGAGGCCGCTGCCGATGGCATCGCGACCGACGCCGGTGTTGAACTTGCTGTTCCAGCCCAAGCCCTGAGCTTCGAGCTCGCCGCCTTCCGGGTCGATACCGACAAACGACGGATCGCCAGCGCCATGGGTCTTGCCGAAGGTATGCCCGCCGGCGATCAGCGCCACGGTTTCTTCGTCGTTCATCGCCATACGGGCGAAGGTTTCACGGATGTCGCGGGCGGATGCCAGCGGATCCGGAGTGCCGTTCGGGCCTTCCGGGTTGACATAGATAAGGCCCATCTGCACGGCGCCAAGCGGCTCTGCTAGTTCGCGTTCGCCACTGTAGCGTTCATCACCCAGCCAGGTTCCCTCAGGACCCCAGTAGAGTTCTTCCGGCTCCCAGACGTCGGCGCGGCCGCCGGCGAAACCGAAGGTCTTGAAACCCATGGATTCGAGCGCGACGTTGCCGGTGAGAATCAACAGGTCAGCCCAGGAGATCCTGTTGCCGTATTTCTGCTTGATCGGCCAGAGCAGTCGGCGGGCCTTGTCGAGGTTCACGTTATCGGGCCAGCTATTCAGCGGCGCGAAACGCTGCTGCCCCTGACCGGCGCCGCCGCGGCCGTCGGTGATGCGGTATGTGCCGGCGCTGTGCCAAGCCATGCGGATGAACAGGCCGCCGTAATGGCCGAAATCGGCCGGCCACCAATCCTGCGAATCCGTCATCAGCGCGTGAAGATCCTTCTTCAGGCCGTCGAGATCGAGCTTCTTGAACTCCTCGGCATAGTCGAACGCCTCACCCATGGGATCGGCGCGGCCGGAATTGTGGTGAAGAATCTGCACGTTCAACTGATTGGGCCACCATTCGCGGTTGGATCTGCCGCGAGGCGTATTGCCATGTGCAACAGGACATTTGCCTGCGCTGTCAGTGGGGTTGTCCATGATCGTCTCCTTGATTTCTTGATCTGTCTGCGGTCCAAAAAGATGAGCCGAGCTGGCGCCCCACTCTCTCCCTGCAGTCTTCATATCGGAAGCATGTAATAAATTTAAGTTGGATTTACTGATCGGTACGATAAGCTGAACTTATGAAGAACCTTACCCTGAAACAGCTACGTTATTTTGAAGCACTGGCTAGAGATGGCCGCTTCCGACGTGCCGCCGACGCCTGTGCAATCTCCCAGCCGGCATTGTCAATGCAGATCAAAGAACTTGAGCAAGAGTTGGGCGGTGAGCTTTTTGAGCGCAACGCGCGTGAGGTGAAGCTGACCGCTTTCGGCCAAAGCGTCGCGCTCAGGATCCGCGATATCCTGCGTGGCGTGGACGAGCTGGCGGATCTGGCGCGTGCCGCGCGCGATCCTTTCCTGACGCGGCTGCGCATCGGCATCATCCCTACGATTGCGCCCTATCTGTTGCCGGCGATCATCAACGATCTGAACAGGAGCTTTGCCGGCATCCAGATCGAGGTGCGCGAGACGCAGACGTCGAAGCTGGTTCACGAGCTGGCGCAAGGCCAGCTGGACACGGCAATCGTTGCCTTACCGGTGTCGGAACCCTTCTTGGCAGAACTCGAGCTCTTCAAGGAAGAGTTCGTGCTGGTCCGGCGGCCCGAAGACGAGGGCAAGCCGGTGCCCGAACGCGAGGCGCTGCGCGAAATGCGGTTGCTGCTGCTCGAGGAAGGCCACTGCTTTCGCGATCAGGCCCTGTCGTTCTGCAAGATAGGGCAGGCCCGTCCCCGGGAAGTCATGGAAGGCAGCTCTCTCTCCACCTTGGTCCAGATGGTCAGCGCCGGTATCGGCATCACCCTGATTCCCGAAATGGCTGTTCCTCTCGAAACGCGCTCGGCGCATGTCTCCATCTCCCGTTTTCAGTCTCCGCAGCCGTCGCGAACGATCGGCATGATCTGGCGCAATTCGACGCCGATGGCCAAACAACTCCAGCAGGTTTCCGAGGCGGTTCGCCGGTCGGCCGACAGCATGCGCGAACAGTATGCCGCCCGGTGATGGACCTGATATGGCCTCGCCTCAAGATCGCCGTTTGAACGTATGCTCCGCTGCCGGAAACTGTCGCGATCGGACCTCGTCGGCATAAGCGGCAGCGGCGGCCGAAATCCTCTTGCCGAGTTCGTCGTAGCGCTTGACGAAGCGCGGGGTGAAATCGTTGAAGAGCCCCAGAATGTCGTCGGAAACCAGAACCTGGCCGTCACAGGCGGAAGAAGCGCCGATGCCGATGGTCGGAACGTGCATGGCGGCCGTCACCTCGCGGGCGAGCGGCTCCACCGTGCCCTCGATGACGACCGCAAAGGCGCCCGAGCCGCCAACGGCGTGGGCATCGCGGCGGATTTTCGACGTCTCGTGTTCGGAATGGCCGACGGACCGATAACCGCCTGCGGTTTGGACCTGCTGCGGCATCAGGCCGATATGGCCCATAACCGGAATCCCCCGCTTCGTCAGAAAGGCGATGGTCTCGGCCATCTCCTCGCCGCCCTCCAGCTTGACGGCATCGCAGCCGGTTTCCTGCAGGATGCGAACAGCATTGCGGAAGGCGATCTCCTTCGATTCCTGATAACTGCCGAACGGCATGTCGACGACGACGCAGGCCTTGCCGACGCCGCGCATCACCGCCTTGCCGTGCGCGATCATCATGTCGAGCGTCACGCCGATGGTGGACTCCATGCCGTAGAGCACCATGCCAAGCGAATCCCCGACCAGCAGGAGGTCGCAATGCTCATCGAGCAGCCGCGCCATGGAGGTCGTATAGGCGGTCAGGCAGACGATTGGCTTGCCGCCTTTCATAGCTGAGATGCGCACTGGTGTAAGGCGCTTCTGAATTCCGGCCGCGCTCATCTGGTCACTCCCTTTCCCGGCAAGCTCCGCCCGCCGACAACCCTTTTGTTCCCGACAACCCGGTTGTCTCCGACAACTCGGTTGCTACTGACGACCCTGTTGTCGAGCAGCCGTGTCGAGCCGACCCGAACGAAGAGCGCCACGACGACAGGATCTGCGATCGATGTGACCGGCTTCAGCGTTGCGGCATCCCTGATGGCGACGACCTCGGGCTTTGCCAGAGGCTCGCGATTGAGAAATGCCGTGAGCTTTGCCTCGAGTTCCACCGGATCGGTCAGGCCGCCGGCGACCAGACGCTCGGCCTCGTCAAGGGTCTGAGGGACGATCACCGCGGCACGCCGCTCCGCCTCGCTGAGATAGACGTTGCGCGACGACAATGCGAGGCCGTCGCTGTCCCTGACCGTCGGCACCGATATCACGCGCACCGGCACGGCCAGATCGTCCACCATGCGCTTGATGATGATGACCTGCTGGTAATCCTTCTCTCCGAAATAGGCGGTTTGCGGTTGCACGATGTTGAAAAGCTTGCAGACGACAGTGGTGACGCCGGCAAAATGCCCAGGCCGTACCGCCCCTTCCAGTTCGCGCCCGAGATCGGGAACGTCGACGACAGCAAGCATCGGGCGGGGATACATGTCCTCGACGCCAGGCGAAAAAAGAAAATTGACGCCGGCTTGCCTCAGCATGGCGGCATCGCGTTCCAGATCGCGCGGATATTTGCTCAGATCTTCCGCCGGGCCGAACTGCAGCGGATTGACGAAAATCGAGACGACGACGATGTCATTCTCGGCTCGAGCGCGCGAGACGAGCTCCATATGACCGGCATGGAGATAGCCCATCGTCGGAACAAGGCCGACGGTTCGCCCCTGCCGCCGCAGCGCGTCGAGCGTGTGGCGCAGCTCGTCAATGCTCGAGAAAACCCGCATATATCCTCCCCTGGCGGTCACTCCATCTTGGGCGCGGATAAGAAGTGTAATCGATGCGGCAGGTCAATGCATATTCCTGGATAAAAACGATTAGATGAAACGCCAGCCGATGACACCGGACCATATCAGCCCCGGGAAACGGCATTTCGGCACTAAGCTCCTTTTCCCGCGTCTCATCTGCTTGCAGTGGAACCGACGATGTGCGACTTCCGTTACTCGCCCTGTCCGTCAAGATACCATCACAGTCGGTCGCTATGGACGTTACATGGAGGACGCATGGACAAGCCCTGGAAGATCAGCCGCGGACCGATTGCGGCAACCGAGCTCGACGTGGAGAAGGCAAACGCGATCAACATGCTGTTGATCCGGCCGGTTGGCGTCCTTCCTGCCAAGGCGGGAGATCCGGTCCTTCCTTTTGCCGTCGGCCTTTTCAACGAACTCCGCCCGCTCCTGAAGCCCGATGCCGGCGTCACCACGCTCAGGCGAGCGACCGCGGCCTACGTCCACGGCCGGCGCTACTATTTCGCCAGCGCCCAACCCGATTCCATGCGCCATGGTCTTGACGGTGAACCTGTCGAACCACTGTCGTCCGAAGACCGGCTGGTCGCGCAAAAACGCTTTCTGAGCCTCAAGCAGACCACCGGTAAGACAGACGCGCCCGAGCAGACAGCACCGATCCCCGCTCCCCTGTTGAGCAAAAGCGAACAGATCCGCGCAGCCCTCCTCGGCAAAAGGAACGCCGCCAGCTAGAGCTGGCTGACGGCTTTCTCGTAGCAGTGTTCTATAGAGTTTCCATTCGGGGCCGGGGGCGCGGAAAACGCGCCCCCGGCTGGCGCCGGCCGAAGGGGGAGGGGCAATCGGCCGGGTCAGTTCAAAGGGGCTTCGCCTGATGTGATCCGCTGCTCGTTTCCGGCAAACAGGTGAACAGCATCATGGATTGGCGCAATCCTCAGCACCTCGCCGGGGGCGGCCCTGATCCGTTCCCTGAAGACGCAGGTCAGCGTCTGTGTCCCCAGCCGGACGATGACCAGCGTTTCCGAACCCGTCGGCTCGACGACCACCGTCGTAACCTCGATGCCGCCCGGGTCCAACCGGATATGTTCGGGTCGAATGCCGTAGGTCACGGCTGCAGGTGGATGCCGGTCACTCGGCAGGAGCAGGCCGTCGGCGGTGCGGAACCCATCTTCCGTCATGTTGCCACTGATGAAATTCATCGCCGGGGAGCCGATGAAGCCGGCGACGAAAAGATTGTTCGGACGATCGTACAATTCTAGCGGAGAACCCGACTGCTCGATCAGGCCGTCCTTCATGACGACGATCTTGTCGGCCATGGTCATGGCTTCGATCTGGTCGTGGGTGACATAGATGGTCGTCGTCTGCAGCCGTTGATGCAGTTCCTTGATCTCCGAGCGCATCTGCACTCTGAGCTTGGCGTCGAGGTTCGACAGGGGCTCGTCGAAGAGAAAGACCGCCGGGTCGCGCACGATCGCCCGCCCCATTGCCACACGCTGTCTCTGGCCACCCGACAGCTGCTTCGGATACCGCTCCAGGAGACTTTCAAGACCAAGGATCTTCGCGGCGTTGCCGACCCGCTGATCGATCTCCGTCCTCGGCATCCGTTTCAGCCGCAGCGAAAAGCCCATGTTCTTCGCAACGGTCATATGCGGGTAGAGCGCGTAATTTTGGAACACCATGGCGATGTCCCGATCCTTGGGCGCAAGCTCATTGACGATATGCTTGCCGATCTGGATCTGCCCCGCGGTGATGCCCTCAAGGCCCGCAATCATCCTCAAAAGCGTGGATTTGCCACAGCCCGAGGGGCCGACCAGAACGACGAACTCGCCGTCGCCGATGTCGACTGATACGCCTTTGATGGCTTTGAACGCGCCGTAATCCTTGCGCGCATTGTTGACCGAAACATGGGCCATTACCGTCCTCCCGAAATCGCTGTCAAAGTCCGCTCAGGACATTTCTCAAATAATCGAGGCCGAGGCGCTCGCCGTCTTCGCGCGCGCCTAAGTCCTTGCCCGGCCAGCCATAGGCGGCATCCTCGTGTTCAATCGACAGCGTGCCGTCGAAACCAGCCTCGCAGGCCCGGCGCAGAAACCTCGGCCAATCGATGAGGCCGAGCCCCGGCAGCTTGTATTGCCACCAGCCCTTGCCGTGATAGCCGACAGCCTGCAGGCTCTCCGGATCGATTGCCGTGTCCTTGGCATGAAGGATGGCGATGCGATCCTTCACCGCCTCCATCGCCTGATACGGATCGACGCCGATGCGGATGAGGTGCGAGGGGTCGAATTCCAACCCGAAACGAGGATCCCTGATCCTCTGAAAGAGCTCCTGCCATCCTTTCGGCGTCGTCCCGATGAAATTGTCATTCGGACCCGGCCAGTTCTCGATTGCAAACGTGAGGCCATAGGGCTGCGTCTCAGCGATCAGCCCGTTGGCGAAGTCGGCGAAGTCATCATAATTGGCTTCGTCGCTTGCCGTGTCGTCCCGGCCCGGGAAGATCACGAAGATCGGGACACCTGCTTCACCGATCGCGCCGGCAAATTCGGCAGTCCTTTCGCGAAGTGCCTTTCGTTTTGCCCGGTCGGCATCGAGCTGATTGCCGAAATAGGTGATCGACGACACGAAGAGGTCGCGGCTGCGCGCGAGCGCGACGGCGGCCTCCACCCGATCCGGCGTCTTGATATGGCCGCCGACGTCGATCTCGATGGCGTCGAACCCGGCCGATGCGGCGAAATCCACCACTTCCTCAAGGGGACGATCGTTGAATGTCGAGGTGTAAAAGCCGATCTTCACCAAAATCCTCCCATCTTCACCAAAATTCCTGGCCATACGGCCGTTTCAATTGTTCAGACGGTCCATGTTCTTGAGTGGAGAACGTGTGCGTTGAGCCGGATCTGCCGATGCGAGCATGAGGGCTGCTGCCATCGGCATGACCGCCGCCCCCATGGCAGAGGCATCCTCTCCGAGCGAGGCGCGATGAAGCGAGGGAAGGTTGGTGTCTTCGGCATCGAGATGCTCGTGCACATAACGCAGCAACTCGTCGACGATGCGAATCGGCAATCGGCCGCCGACAAGGACGGCGTCTGGGTCGACGACCATGCCGATATGCTTGACGGCGACTGCCAGATGCGCGCTCATTTCCTTCAGCCACTGCGAAACGAGGCGCCTGCCATGCGCATCCAACGTCAGAAGATCATGCGGAACACTCACCTCCACGCCATGCCGCGCGAGGAAATCATAAAGGAAAAACAGCGAAAATATCTCGCCGAGAAGCTGGACCTTATGGGCCTTCCCGTCCCCGCCGTCGGCGATCGGCAGCCAGCCGATTTCACCGCTGAGGCCCATGGCGCCACGATGACCGTTACCGTCGAGCACGAGGCCGCCACCCGGGCATGGATTGATTGCGATGTAGAAGAAGCTGCTGCTTTCAGCACCCAATCCGTAGTCGAGTTCGGCAAGGGCTGCGGCATTGGCTTCGTTTTCGATGAAGACGGGATGCTGCGTCAGATTCTCCAATGCGGCGCGCACATCGAATGCCGTCCATTCCTGATAGGCGTCGGGCTTGCCGAGGAGCGAAATCTCACCAAGCCAATCCGGCATCGCCAGACCGATACCGGCGAGGCGCGCGTCGTCGATGAGCCGGCTGCGCTGGAAATGCGAAATCGCATCGGCGGTGAGCTGCAGGAATTCCGCCGGCAGGATGAAGCGTTTCTCGTGATGCACGCGGGCGCGGACATTGCCGACGGCATCGACGGCCAGGATCGTCAGATGATCGCGATCGATGTTGATGCCGATGGCAAAACAGGCATCCGGATTGATTTCGAGTTCGATCGCCGGCTGGCCTCTCAGCCCATGCCGCCGGCGGGCTTCCATGATCAGGCCCTCATCCAGCAGGCGATCGACGATCCGGGCGATCGCCGGTTTGGTAAAACCCGTCCGCCTGGCGATTTCGGCCCGCGAAATCGGCGCCTGGCGATGAATGCAGCGCAGGACGACGGCCCTGTTGTGTTCACCTGCATCTTCGACATTGGCGCCGGTTAGATCCGGGGAGAGCCTGGCGCCGAGTGTCTGGTTCATGCCCGAAATCCTTCCTTGCGCATAGCTTCCACTCGTCATCCCTTGACCGCGCCGCTGGTCATCGCACCGAGGATCAGCCGCTGGAGCGACAGGAAGGCGACGATCGCCGGAACGACCGCGATCAGGCAGGCGGCGGCAAGCAGCTGGATGGATGAGTCGGTCTGCATGCCGCGGAAGTTAAAGATGCCGACGCCGATCGGCATCAGATCATTTTTCGTGAGCAACAGAAAAGGCACCAGAAATTGCGACCAGCCGGCAATCACCGTGATGATGAAAACGGAGGCGATGCCCGGCGCCGATAATGGCAGAATGATACGCCAGAAGACCGAAAATCGATTGCAGCCATCGATCATGGCGGCTTCGTCGAGGCTGCGCGGGATGCCGTCGACCGAGCTCTTCAAGAGCCAGGTCGCCAGCGGAACGCCAAGGGCGATATAGACCATGACGACGGCAAAATGCGTATCCAGCAGGCCGAGGCGGTTCATGTAGCGGTAGAGCGGCACCATGATGACAAGCGGCGAGATCATCTGAAAAAGCAGCAGCCCCATCATCGACAGGCCCTTGCCGCGGAACTGAAAGCGAGAAAAGGCATATGCCGCGGGCAGTGCGACGATCAGGACGCCCAGTCCGCTGAGGGCGGCAAGCTTGAGGCCGTTCCAGAGATAGATCGGGAAATAGCTGTTGTTCAAAACGGTGATGAAATTGTCGATGGTGGGGTTGTTGGGAATATACCGCGCCGCGCCGCGATAGATCTCACGCTTGTCGCGCATCGCCATCGACAGGAGATAGGTAAGGGGGCCGGCGAAGAACACGAACATCACCAGCATGAACAGATAGCTCATGGCATCGCCGAGCCGCGTTCCGGTCCGTCCACTCATTGCTCTTCCTCCTTCGGCAGGAACGACGCATAGATAAAGGCTAGCCCGAGGCTGATGATCAGCATGAGCACGGAGAGCACGCTGCCGCCGGACAGGTCGTAGTTTCTAAAGACGATATTGAAGACGTAGAGCGAGATGACCTCGGTCGCACGCCCCGGACCGCCGCCCGTCAGCGTGATGATCGCATCGAAGGTATTCACCGTCTGGATCGTGATGAGGATCATGTTGACGAGGATTGCCGCGCGCAGCTGCGGAAGCGTGACGAAGAAAAACTGCTGCGATGCCGTCGCGCCGTCGACCTCGGCCGCTTCATAGAGCGAGGGATCGATCGACTTCAGCGCCGCATACATGACGACCATCGAAAATGCCGTGCCACGCCATATGTTGGAGATGAGGGTAGACCACGGTGCGATTGCGGGGTCGGAGAGCCAGGCGACCGTTGGCATGTGCATCAGCCTCAGAATGCTGTTCAGCGCACCATAAGGCGCTTCGGAAAAGAGCATCTGCCAGATGATGCCGCCGGCAATTCCGGGAACGACCCAGGCAACGAGCGCCGTCGTCCTCAATATGGTGGTGCCGAACAGGCCGCGCTTTTCGCCGCGGATAACCACGACGGCGACCGCAAGACCTAAAATTTGCTGGCCGATGACGCTGCCGCCGACGAAGATCAGGGTCGCCCACAGAATGTCGGGCAGCTGCGGCGAGCTCAACGCATTGGTGATCGACCCCAGCGTATAGTCCTGATTGTCGCCGATCAGCGTGGCATTGGTGAATGAAAGCCTGAAAACGTCGATGACGGGGTAAAGATAGAAGATGCCGATGACTACGATCACAGGCATGATCCAGGGCAGGGGCGCACCGGCGAAACGGCGCATGAACGTTCTGCTTTGAGGCGGGCTGTCAGCCTCGATGGCAATGGGGCTCATTGGCTTCTCTATGCGGGGTTTCGCAATGTCGACGGCGCCCGGCGGGCAGGCGCCGTCACGGTCGGAAGCACTAGAGACGCTTGTAGGCCTCCAGCGCCGCGTTGAAGGCGGCATTCAAGGCGTCTTCCGGCTTTTTGGTCCCCGAGAGCACGTCGCCCATCATGATCTGGATCTGGTTGGAGATTTCAGGATAGATCGGCACACCCGGGCGTGCCTGTCCATCGACCAGAGCCGCGGCGAAGGTCTTGTTGGCTTCGGTGGAGAAGACCTCATATTTGTCGAACAGCGACTTCCTGGTCGGCAACTGCTGCTGCAGCGCGTTTGCCGGCCCCATATAGACCTCGCGTGCGAGGTTGGCGCGCATCTCGATCTTGTCCTTGTCCTTGCTGAAGGAGGCGATCGTCCAGCCACCGGTGCCGGTCGAACGCTGATCGGCGCTGGGGCCGGGGATCGGCGAGAAGGTCCAGTTGTTGAACTCGTCCTCGTCGAGCGTGGCCTTCAGCTGCGCATATTGCCAGTTGCCGCCGATGAAGAGAGCCGTCGTCGCCGCGGCGGCCGCGGCATTCATATCGTCGTAATTCGCGATCGTGCTGACGCGCTTGGGCGCGGCACCCGAATCGACGAGATCCTTGAAATAATTCAGCGCCTTTAGGAATTTCTCCTTGTTCTCGCCTTCGCCGAACACTGGCTTGCCCGAGTCGTCGACGAGCTTGCCGCCCAGCGCCCAGTAATTTGCGAGCCAGTCGAACGTCGTCCCTTCCCAGCGCCCGCCATTGAAGAGAACGCCTTCCATGCCTTCCTTGGTGGAGGCGAGCGCGGCCTTTTTCAGGTCGTCCCATGTCTGCGGCGCATCCGCCACGATCGACTTGTTGCGGTAGAGCACACGAAGGTCGGTATCCCACCACCAGGCGCGGACCTTCTGGTCCTTATCCGTGATGCCGCTGCGGATGAAGGGGAACAGGTCATCCACTTCCTCCTTCGAAAAATACGATGTGAAGTCCGCAAGAACATTATTGACCATGAACTGCGAAAGAACGAAGGAGTCGACCGCAGCGCAGTCAGGCGCGTTGCCGGCTTTGGCCTGCTCCAGCATCTTGGCCTGTTCGGTTCCAATGTCCGAGGACATGAATTGCAGCTGCAATTTCCAGTCCGGATGCTTTTTGATGAAATCGACGAAGAGCTTCTGGTAGCCCTCGGCGATCGCCGGATCCGAATTGTTCGGACTATCGTTCGTCAAACGGACGACGAGGGATTTTGGCGCATCGGCTAGGCCGATCCTGTCCTTAGTGGCAAGTTCCTGGGCAAATGAAACGGATGCTGAAAATAACATGGTGCTCAGCGCAAATGCGCTGACGGTGGCGCTCTTCATGATGGGTCTCCTCCCCATTTTGAACGGATACAGCCTTGGCGGTCAGTTGACCTCTCCTCAATTCCGTGCTGCATTAATTAGATTAAGTTACTTTGATTTGATGTCAAGCCACAGCTTGGGAGGCCAGAACCTGGGAGGTTGAGATGCTGGCGACAATCAACAGCAGCTAGCGCACAGTTCCTGAAAATCGAGATCGATCTCCGGAAAAGGATATGCGCCGCGAAATTGATGGAGCGTTCCGCGCCACGCGCGGCGCATCCACCACTATTTTCCTGAAGAAGAGCACGAGGCAATCGCGGATGGCTGCGATGGCGCGAGTGCGGTTTTGCCCGGCTGAACTGCCGCGGGAAGTTAATTCCATGGAGGATAAGATGCGTCTACTCATTCTCGGTACCGGCGGAATGGCCAACCAGCATGCCGCTAACTTCAAGGCAATCGAAGGCGTCAGCGTCGTGGGGGGCGTCGATGTCGTCCCGGAGCGGCTCGCGGCCTTTTGCGCCGAACATGGCATCGCCAATCATTTCACAACCCTTGAGGATGCTCTCGCCTGGGGCGAGTTCGACGCGGTGGCGAACGTCACACCCGACCGCATTCATCACCCGACGACGCTTCAGGCAATCGCCGCCGGCAAGCACGTCTTCTGCGAAAAGCCGCTCGCCACCGATGCGGTCAAGGCCATGGAGATGACCGAGGCCATCGAGCGATCGGGCAAGGTCGGCATGGTCAATTTCACCTATCGCAATTCGCCCGCCCTTCAGAAAGGCCGGCAAATGGTGCTCGCCGGCGAAATCGGGCAAGTGCGCCATGTCGAGGCGTCGCATCTGCAAAGCTGGCTGGTCGGTCGTCACTGGGGCGACTGGAAGAGCGAAAGCAAATGGCTGTGGCGGCTGAGCAAGAAGCATGGATCCAACGGTGCGCTGGGCGACATCGGCATCCACATCGTTGATTTCGCATCCTACGGTTCAGGGCTCGACATCGCCCATGTCTTCGCGCGGCTGAAGACTTTCGATAAGGCGCCGGGCCACAAGATCGGCGAATATGATCTCGATGCGAATGACAGCTTCACGATGAATGTCGATTTCGCCAATGGTGCGATCGGGACGATCCAGGCGACGCGCACGGCGGCCGGACAGATGGACCAGCTGCGCCTCAGGGTTTATGGCGAAACCGGCTCGATCGAGATGATCTACGATACCGGAAAATCGACGCTACGCGCCTGTCTTGGAGAAGACGTGCACTCGGCGACCTGGCGCGACGTGCCCTTCGATCCGGTCGAGACGAACTACCAGCGTTTCGTCCAGGCCGTGCGGGCGGGCAGGACCCAGGAACCCTCGTTCCGGCGGGCGGCCAATATCCAGAAAGTCCTGGACATGGCGCTGGCCTCCGATCTCAGCCACACCGATGAAGCGCTCGCCTGAGGCAACATGCATCACGCCGAAGCAGGCGGCAGCAGCAAAGTGTTGAGGAAGGGCAGGAGAGCTGCACCGAGCGCAACGCCGCCGCCGCTGAAGCTTGCGGGTTTCATCGGCGAAATCCAGGGGGTCAGCAGCGGTCGCGTGGACGTGTCGCGCCGCTCGATCGAAAGCTGATGGATCAGCGCTTCGATCACGCCCTGCGGCAGATCGCTGCCGATCATGACGACGCTCGGGGCGAGGAAACCAGCCATAGCGATGACCGGGTCGAGCAGATGGCCTGCGGCTTCGCGTATCCATTGCGACAGTGACGGCGAGGAGAATTCCTCCCCTTGCAGCAGGCGGGTGAATGCCTGGTCGCCGATCCGTGATCGCAGAGATTCGAAACCGACGACGGTGTTCAATTGGACATTGTCCGGGCCGGTCAGCATTTCGCCGATGCTGCCTGCCCGGCCATGCACGCCGGAATAGGGAATACCGCGAATGAGAAAGCCGGCCTGAACGTCGTCGTCGATGATGATCATCGCAAGTCCGCCTTCCCTGCCGGAGTTGCCGATCGTGCGTTCGGCGAGAAGGCTCGCCGTACACTCGTTCTCGACATAGGGACGCGCGATCGTCGACATCGCGGCGATCTGATCGCTTTGCTCCTCTGTCCAGTCGTTGGCGGCGATGCCAAGGCCGATGATCGGCACTGCCGCGTGGCGATCGACCATATCCCTGACGGCCGCATGCAGCAGGCCAACTTTGTCTGAGGGGTTCAGCTCGATATAGGCTCGGTCATGGACCTGGCCACTCAGATCAATGAGCACGGCCTCGCCACGCTTTTGGCGAAGCTTGACGCCGATCGAGAAGGCGCCTTCCGGGCGCAAGGCAAACTCGGTAGCGGTGGCCCCGCCGCCAACGCCATTGCGGCGGTTGGAGGTGACAAGCTTCTCCTCAGCCAATCGGCGGAGAATATTGGTAATGCCGGGGCCGGTCAGGCCGCAATGCCGGCCAAGCTCCATCCGCGTCAGCGGGCCATGGCGGCGGATCGCCTCCAGAATGACGCGAATATTCCGGTCGGCGATTTCACCGGACCTCAGGCCGACCATTTTGGCGCGCTGGGCGCCCACCTCCTGAGTGTGAACCCGACGCGGCCCTGACCGAAGATACCGCATGACTGACTTTCCTAGAGCACCATATCGGTTGTGTACTTCATCAACGGGCTATGGGAAAGCCGGGCCTAGCAGCCGCTTTTTCGGCTGAACGTCCTATCAATCTGGAACAGGGCTATCACGGCGCTGACGAAGCGCGGCGGGGCGAATGCCGCAAAATGCGTCAACAGACCCTCGAAACGACACGGCAATCGGAGCTTCACTCTATCGGTCGTTAGTAGCTGCAAGGATGATCGTTGCCGAATCCATCGCGGCAGGCAGGCCTGAGCGAATAGTCGGCGCCGGTATATCCAACCGAGCCGGTCTGCATCGAGTCATTCGAGGTCGTCGTGCAGGATGACGACGATACGGCAACCACGATGACGGCTATCGCGGCTGTCAATAATTTGCGGACTTGAAGCATCCCACCCTCCCCAGCGCTGCCTGAAATCTGCCATATCAGTGCAATTCTCGGTCAAATAGGGCCGACGGGAGTTTCGATAACTGTTGTTGTCGATCAAGATCTCGTTATTCGGTGAAGGTCCAATCACCGTTTCCGATCGGGAAGGGCTGGGACTCCCGCAAACCCGGAGTGGTTCACTTCATTCGCACTTGACGGCAAATCAAAGTTACTTAATCTAAGCGCCAGTAGGACCCACTGGGAGGAGGGGCCGGCAAAACGCGATCCTTGTCGCACCATCTTCATCTCCCAAAGCGATGACTCCGGATCGTTCTCCGTCGATTTTTCAACAGGATAAGCCATGCCTCTGACCATTGCCCAGCGCCTCGATCGTCTCAAAGTTCGCATTGCCGAGTTGGCCCATTGGCGGGATCGACAAAGTGCTGCGATCGACGGCTGGACTTTCGAGGGCGAGCCGTTGGCACATCACCAGGACTGGCCGCACCGCCGCGGAGTCGTGCATTTTTCCGCGACCGCTGAAGCGCCGGAGGCGTGGCCTCTCGACGATATTCGCCTGCAGCTCGATCTCGGCGGCGAGAGCCTGATTACGCTGAACTATCCCGACGGCGAGACGGAAACATTCGGTCTTGATCCCCATCATCAGGAGTTCCCGGTGAAGGGCCGGCGCTTCTCGATCGCGACCGAAACCGTCGCCCGCTTTCCGTTCGGCGAGCCCAATCGAACGCCCAAGCTCAACAAGGCCCGGTTTATCTGGCTCGACGGTCCCGCTCACCGTCTGCATCTTCTGTTGAAGCAGGTTGCCGAGGCGATCGATGCGCTCAGCGAGCATGAAGTTGTGCCGCACCTGATGGATGCCGCCGAGCATGCCTTGCGCAGCCTCGACTGGCCGTCGGATACGGCAGCCTATATCTCCCGCACATCGAGCGCCGTCATGCAGCAGAAGATCTGGGAACTGCCGGAGCTTGAGGTTAATCCGGCAGGACTCACGGATGAGCAGAGCGGCTCGGCAGCCACGGCCTTCGAGGCTCTGACGGCGCGGTTGAAGGAGCTTCAGAAGCGCTTCCCGCCGAATGGAGAACTGCTGCTGACGGGCCATGCGCATATCGATCTCGCCTGGCTTTGGCCTTATCGCGAGACGCGGCGGAAAATGCGGCGCACCTTCAATACGGCGCTGTCGCTGATGGAACGCTCCGACGATTTCCGCTTCAATCAATCGACCGCCCATTATTACGCGCAGATGGAAGAGGAAGACCCGGAACTTCTCGAGCGCATCAAGAAGAAGGTCGCGGACGGAAAGTGGGAAACCGTCGGAGGCATGTGGGTTGAGCCCGACACCAACATGCCGACCGGCGAAAGCCTCGCCCGTCAGGTTCTCTATGGCCAGCGTTATTTCGAAAAGACCTTCGGCACACGCCATACGGTCTGCTGGCTGCCCGATTGCTTCGGCTTTTCAGGCGCGCTGCCGCAAATCCTGAGACAGGGCGGCATCGACAGCTTCTTCACGATCAAGGTCAATTGGAGCGAGACCAACCATATCCCCTCCGATCTCTTCTGGTGGAAGGGCCTCGATGGCAGCCGGGTGCTGACCCACACGTTCGACAATCCGATGCAGGGTTATAACGGCTTCGTGCAACCCGATTGCTACGTGCCGACATGGAAGAATTTCCGCGGCAAGACCCAGCACGATACTTCGCTGCTGGCTGTCGGTTACGGAGACGGCGGCGGGGGCGTCACGCCCGAGATGGTCGAGCGCGAAGTGCAGTTGCGCGATTTCCCGGCAATCCCGCAGGCGCGATGGGGCACCGTCAAAAGCTATTACGAGCAGGCCCACCGTACCGCATCGAAAAAGAACCTTCCGGTGTGGGATGGTGAAATCTATCTCGAACTGCACCGCGCCACGCTGACGTCGCAAAGCGGCGTCAAGCGCAAGCACCGCCAGGCCGAACGGGCGCTGATTACCGCCGAAACCATCGCTTCGCTGGCGCATATGCTCGGAGCAGACAGGCCGAAAAGCCTCGAAGCGGATTGGCGCGTTGTGCTGAAGAACGAGTTTCACGACATTCTGCCGGGCTCGAGCATCCGTGAAGTCTATCAGGATGCCGAGCAGGAACTGGACGGCGTCATCGAACATGCCAAGGCCGAACAGGTGGGGGGATTGCAAGCGCTGTCGGCCAAGCTGCCGAAGGGTGGGGTTGGCGATGCCCTCGTCGTCGTCAATCCGTCTCTTGCGCCGAGGCCGCTCAGCGCGACACTCTCCGATGGCACGGTCATCGCGGCCGCCGATCTCGTCGCGCCCTTGTCCGTCGCGGTCTTCGACAAGGGCTCGCTCAAGCCGGCGGGCGAGCTGAAGGCTGACCCCGAGCGTCTCGAAAACGACCACCTCGTCGTTGGCATCGGCAAGGACGGGGCGGTTGTAAGCCTCGTTCACAAGGCAACGGGCCGGGAAGCAGTCGACGGCTCGGCAAATCAGCTCTGGGTCTATCCGGCCGACAAGCCGCGCAACTGGGACGCCTGGGATATCGACGCGGATTATGCCGAAAAGGCCGTCCGCCTTGATGCGCCTGATAGTATCACCCTCGTTGATGACGGGCCGCACCGCGCGGCAATCCGCGTCGTTTACCGCTACCGGAATTCGAGTGTCACGCAGACCTATGTACTGACGGCCAACGCCAGGCGGCTCGACATTGAAACGACGATCGACTGGCATGACCGCCGCACCCTTCTACGCACCTTGAACCCGGTCGCCGCGCAGGCCCGCAAGGCGACGTTCGAATGCGCCTTCGGCATCGTCGAGCGGGCAACGCACACGAATACGTCCTGGGAGCAGGCGATGTTCGAGGCCGTTGCGCACCGCTTCGTCGATATCAGCGAGCCGGATTTCGGGGTCGCGCTGCTCAACAATGCCAAATACGGCCATAGCGCCCGCGGCAACGTGATCGGCATGAGCCTCGTGCGCGGGCCGATCTATCCGGATCCGCTCGCCGACGAAGGTGAGCAGAGCTTCACCTATGCGCTGATGCCGCATGAAGGCGCCTGGCATGAAGGCGGCGTTCTCGACGAGGCGATCGATCTCAACCAACCGCTCATCTCGGCAGAATCCAGCGGCCTCTCCGCCGGCACTTTCGCGCCTCTTGCGGTCACCGGCATCCCCGTCGCGTTCTCAGGCCTGAAGCCGGCGGAAGAGGGCGACGGCCTCATCCTGCGCCTCTACGAACCGGCCGGCCGGCGCGGTAGGCTCGCCCTCGACCCGCCGTCCGGATGGGCAGCATCGCAGCCGCTGAACATTCTGGAAGAGCCGATGGAGCGGAAAGGGCCCGCCGATATCATGCCGTTCGAAATCCGGACGTGGAAGCTGCAAAGAGCCTGATGTTCATTTCCGGGCACCGCGCCTCGCCACTTCGATGCCGCGGGGCGCTACGGACTCACCAGAAAATGAGACAAACTGGACAAATGGGTGATTTGAGACTATATCAGCTCCTGTAAGAATGGAGATTGTTTCATGGCTGGTTCCCATGTGCATTTGGATCGCGCTCGTCAGGCAAAGGTCGCCGATCGTGTTGCCGCCAAAGTCGCCGATGTGCTGAAAGCCGACGCTGCATTCGAGTCCGGCTCGGTTGCCCTGTCCGCCAGAATTGCGGGAGCGGCGGCCGCGGCCATTGTCGATCTTCCCGTTAGCGTGCGACGCGAACTCAGCAAGCGACAGGGCGAACTTGCCCGCCGCATTCGTGGTCTGGTGGAGACCTTCAGCGATGCACCTGATGGCGGCAAGATCGCGCTTGAAATTCCGAAGGCCGTGGAACCCTCCAAAGGAGAAGGGCTTGGGAAGATCGCCACGGCGGAGGAAGGCGAGCGATTGCTGGGCGAGCTTGCGGTTGCCCGCAAGCTCGAGGAATGGGCGGGGCCGGTCGCCGGCGCAAACGAACTCCAGCGCGATTTCGGAATAGCGCGCTCCACCCTCAATCGCTGGCAGCATGCCGGCGAGGTCATCGCACTGCTGAAAGGAACGAGGAAGCATGTCTATCCGATCGAACAATTCATCGACGGGCGTCCGGTAAAGGGCATTGGAACGATTGCCGCTCTCGTTTCCAATCAGCGGGTGGCATGGCTGTGGCTCAGCCAGCCGAACCCCATGCTGGGCGGGCGCAGACCCATAAACCTCTTGAAACAGGATCATGCGGACGAGGTCGTCGACGCGGCCAAGACCTATTTCGCCGCGCAATGACGCTCGACAAGGCCGTCCTGCAGCGCCTCGCCGTTCGCGCCGACGTCACCGACTATGTCAGAATCATCTCGCGCGCTCACGCCGCGACGCCTCTCGGTATGGGCTTCGGCAAGACGCGGTTTTCGAGCCCGAGGGATAAGTTCCGGTTGCTCTATCTCGCTCAGGATCCCGCGACGGCGATCGCCGAGACGATCGTTCGTGACCGGTTTCAAGGCAAGGCCGAGCGATTGATACTGCGGGAGGAGTTCGACCGCTATTCGATCGCCGTTATCCGAAACCCCAATCCGCTTTTCCTGCTGGACCTGCGCTATGAAGGCGCAAACCTGCTCGGGGTCTCGACAGATGCCATTCGAGCCAGAGCACAGACCAGCGGACGCCGGCTCAGTCAGGAAATCTACGATCGCACCGATTTTGACGGCATTCTCTACATGTCCCGGATTACCAACAAGCAGTGCGTTGCCATCTATGATCGCGCTACGGCCAGCATTGAGGCCGACAGCCCCGCATGGGATCTCATCCGCTTGTCCGCGCTCGGCCCGATACTCGATGCCTTGCACCTTACGGTCGTAGATAGGGAATGATGTCCCATCGGTGAGAAGGGCGCGCGGCGCTGTCGTGCTTCGGCATTCGGCCGATCTCGATCATCGCGACAAACTTGGCGCCGGCCGGAAAGCGTCGGGTCCGGCGGCAAAGTTTTTGACCACGAAATCCACGAAAGCGCGCACTTTCGGTGGCCAGACGAGCGAGAGCGCGCCGAACGGCATCGTCAAGGAGGTGAGGACGGGGACCAGAGTTCCGGCTCGCATGTGCGACTCTGCGACGTAGACCGGGCAAATGCGCGAGGCCGAGACCATCTTGGGCTAGCCGCAGCCCTGCATCCATATTGTTGAATGTAAGACTTCTCGGCAGAAGCAGCCGCTCGTATGGCTTGCTGGTCGGCCAAAGATATCCCGAAGCCGTAAACCGCATCATGATCTGGTTGGCCCGCTTTGACGGGTGCTAGATCTCTCTTCTAACGAGGCGTCGTCCGGAAGCCGCAAGCCGAAGCTCAACCGTCGAAACCAAGGCTCGCCAGCAGGCGGCTGATATAGGCTTCCAACCCGCCGACCATGTCGAAGCGGGTTGGATCGCGCAGCCAGAGCATCTGAAGCCCGTCCATCACGGCGATCAGCTCGGCTGCCATCGCCCGGCCATCGATCTTGCCGTCTATCGAGCCATCGGCGACGGCCTGTTCGAAGGTCGCGGCGATGTCATTCTGCAGCTGGGTGGCGCGATCGAGAAACCAGGCCTTGGCCGGGTGATCCTTCATCAGGCTTTCGGCATTCAGGATGGCGAAGGCCCTGATGACTTCGATCATGTCGGCGTTGCGGCGGAAGACCTCAACCATGCCATTGAGCAGGCCGCGGAGATCGGAACGATAGGGCCAGATGAAGCTTTCGCTTTCGAGATCGCGCTTGTCCAGAATGGCGAGCAGCAGATCGACCTTGGTCGGGAAATGGTGCAGCAGGCCGGGCAGCGACAGGCCGGCGTCGCGGGCAACATCCGCGATGGCGGCACTCTGGTAGCCGTCTTCGGCGAAGCGCCGCATCGCAGCCGTCAGGATCTCCGCGCGGCGCGCTTCGCCCTTGCGGGATCTGCGTCGTCGCTTTTCGTCGTGTCCGGTCTTCGATTCGAATAACTCTGCCATCGTCTCTCCCGTCGGTCTCCGGCGCTCTTTATCCATACATCAGGCTTCGCCAGTTGACATCTTAAAAATACCGAGTAATCGGTAGGTTTAAGAACTACCTTGCGTGCTGAGAAGTGCGCGTTTGCCGCCGGATGAGTTAGCACCGCGTATGCTCCGGCAATACTTCGCAGCACCCGAATGCCATTGAAGGGGAGGTTTGCATGATAGATTCCATTCTCGACAAGATGACGCTCGAGGAGCAGGTCTCCCTGCTGTCCGGCGCCGACTTCTGGACGACGGTTCCCGTCGAGCGTCTGGATGTGCCGAAGATCAAGGTGACGGACGGGCCGAATGGGGCTCGCGGCGCGGGCTCGCTGGTCGGCGGCGTCAAGGCGACCTGTTTTCCAGTCGCCATCGCGCTCGGCGCCACCTGGAATCCCGATCTCGTCGAGCGCATGGGTGTCGCGCTTGCCCACCAGGCAAAGAGCAAGGGTGCCGCCGTGCTGCTCGCGCCCACGGTGAATATCCATCGTTCCGGCCTCAACGGCCGAAATTTCGAATGTTATTCAGAGGATCCGATGCTGACCGCCGAACTCGCCGTCGCCTATATCAAGGGCGTGCAGAGCCAGGGGATTGCAGCGACGATCAAGCACTTCGCCGGCAACGAATCCGAGATCGAGCGGCAGACCATGTCTTCCGATATCGACGAGCGGACGCTCCGCGAAATCTACTTTCCGCCTTTCGAACAGGCTGTCAGGCGCGCCGGCGTGATGGCCGTCATGTCTTCCTATAACCGCCTCAACGGCACCTATACGAGCGAGCATGCGTGGCTGCTGACCACGGTGCTGCGCGAGGAATGGGGGTTCGACGGCATCGTCATGTCCGACTGGTTCGGTTCGCATTCGACGGCCGAGACGATCAATGCCGGTCTTGATCTCGAAATGCCCGGCCCGGCGCGCGATCGCGGCGAGAAGCTGGTTGCGGCCGTGCGTGAGGGCAAGGTCGAGGCGGCGACCGTGCGGACGGCGGCGCGGCGCATCCTGCTTCTGCTCGAGCGGGTCGGTGCGTTCGAGAAGAAGCCCGAACTCATGGAGCAGGCAGTCGATCTGCCGGAAGACCGGGCGCTGATCCGGCGTCTCGGCGCGGAAGGCGCAGTCCTTTTGAAGAACGATGGCATCCTGCCGCTTGCCAAAACGTCGCTCGACCGGATCGCCGTCATCGGACCCAATGCCGCGAGCGCGCGCGTCATGGGCGGCGGCAGCGCGCAGATCGCCGCCCATTACACAGTCAGCCCGCTCGAAGGCATTCGAGCAGCCCTTTCCAATGCCAACAGCGTCAGCCAGGCGGTCGGCTGCCGCCACAACCGCCTGATCGAGGTGTTCAAGGCAAAGATCACCGTCGAATATTTTAGAGGGCGGGGCTGCCGGGGCAATCCGCTTCATGTCGAGACCGTCGACAAGGGCGAGTTCTTCTGGTTCGAGCTGCCCTCAGGCGAACTCGACCCCACCAATTTCTCGGCGCGGATGACGATGCAATTCGTGCCGGAGGAGAGCGGCGATCATGTCTTCGGCATGACCAATGCCGGACTGGCGCGGCTTTTCGTCGATGGCAGGCTCACGGTCGACGGCCATGACGGCTGGACACGCGGCGAAAACTATTTCGGCACCGCCAATGACGAACAGCGCGGCACGGTGGCGCTCGATGCGGGCAAGGCCCATTCCGTCACCGTCGAATATGATCCGCCGGTGGCGAACGGAGAGGGGATCAACCTCACGGCCATTCGCTTCGGCGTCGAAAAGCCCTTGGGCGAGGCCGATATGCAGGAAGCCGTCGAGACGGCGCTGAATGCCGACGTGGCGCTTCTCTTCGTCGGCCGCGACGGCGAATGGGATACCGAGGGCTTGGACCTGCCCGACATGCGGCTTCCGGGCCGGCAGGAAGAGCTGATCGAGCGGGTTGCAGCCGTCAACGCCAACACCGTGGTCGTCCTGCAGACCGGCGGTCCGGCGGAAATGCCCTGGCTCGGCAAGGTTCGCGCCGTATTGCAGATCTGGTATCCCGGGCAGGAGCTGGGCAATGCCGTCGCTGATGTCCTCTTCGGCGACGTCGAGCCCGGTGGACGCCTGCCGCAGACATTCCCGAAAGCGCTTGCCGACAATTCCGCAATAACAGGCGATCCGGCCGTCTATCCCGGCAGGGACGGCCATGTGCGCTATGCCGAGGGCGTGTTCGTCGGCTACCGGCACCATGATACACGCGCCGTCGAGCCGCTCTTCCCCTTCGGTTTCGGCCTTGGCTATACGCGCTTCAGCTGGGGGGAGCCGCGCCTGTCGGCCAGCGACATGGGTGCCGAAGGCGTCACCGTCAGCGTCGATCTGACCAATATCGGCGACCGGGCCGGGTCGGAACTGGTCCAGCTGTATGTACGTTCGCCAAAGTCCAAGGTGGAGCGGCCTGACAAGGAACTGCGCGCCTTCGCAAAGGTTTCGCTGCTGCCCGGCGAAACAGGGACAGCCGTGATGAAGATCCTGCCGCGTGATCTCGCTTATTTCGACGTTGAGGCCGGCGCCTTCCGCGCCGAGCCCGGCGACTACCAGCTGGTCGTTGCGGCAAATGCCGCGGACATCAGGTTCATCATCGATCTGCCGTCACCGCTCGACACCCTGTTGCCGCCTGCATACGCACCGGCCAGCCTCATCAGGTAGCTCGCTGCCTCGACTATGCCGACTATTCGACCGACGAGGTGCGCGCTCGACAGGGCAATTTCGGGCGCGCCGATCTCTCAACTGAATTTCAACCGGCTTGGGCCCTGGACGTCGTCCAGGGAAGCGCGCGTCGCAGTCCTTTCCCGAGGTCCTTCGCCATCAAGGGCTTTGAGCGCGGCGAGGATGTCGGCATAACGCACCGGGGACGGTACGCCAGGCGGCCGCCGCAGTTCCGGAACGGACTCTACCGCATAGAGATCCGAAGCCCACGACGCCAGGATCGCTCTCTTCTCCTGTGCGGAAATGTCGGCGGCGAGAACTTCGTTCGGAGAGGTGAAATGGAGATGGGGATGAAGAATGAGCGAGGCGGAGATCGCCTCGATAACGCTATCCGGAGGCGTCGTGCTGGTGCTTTTGCCGGTCATGAACTTCTCCCAAAAATTTCCACACAAAGCGAAGAACATCTTCAGGCACCATTCGATTTAGGTGAAGGAAAACAGCGTTCAAGAGGCTTACAGCCGGCCTCGAGCTTCGGCCAAAAATTTTTTTAGATGTCCTCTTGAATCGAAAAACGCTCGAAACCAGATCATTTTCGTCGACAGCGCAAAGGCGGGTCGACCAGACCGGGGACGCGTTTTGGACGCGTCTCCATTCCATGTTGCTTTACGGAGGATATGGCTATGAGAAACGAACTTGACTTCGCACCCCTTTACCGGTCCAGCATCGGCTTCGACCGGGTCTTCAACCTCTTAAACAATGCGCAGCGGCTGCAGGCGATCGAGACCTGGCCGCCCTATGACATCGTCAAGACGAGCGAAGACGACTATCGTATCCAGATGGCAATCGCCGGTTTCGCCGAGGCCGATCTGGAGATCACCCAGGAGCGGAACGTGCTCGTGGTGAAAGGCCAGAAGGCCGAAGGGAAGGATGGCGAATATCTGCATCGCGGCATTGCCGGGCGCGCGTTTGAACGTCGCTTCGAACTCGCGGACCACGTCAGGGTCGAGAATGCCTCCCTGACGAACGGTATTCTCTCGATCGCGCTGAAGCGTGAGGTGCCGGAAGCCATGAAGCCGCGCAAAATCGCCATTGGAGACGGCTCCTTTCAGCAGGCGCCTCTTCAGATCGAAGCCGAGCGCCAGGTGGCTTAAGGAGGGCTTCTCGATGAAGTCCCGGAAAAAGCCGTTCACGGTCGAAATCAGGAAACGCCGCGGGGCAAGTGCAAAGGACGCAGGAAAGCGTGTGCTCTCGAAGCTTCTTGACAAGGCCCGCTCGGGAGCCTCGGTTCCGGTAGCGCGATCCTGAATTGAGTTGCATGCAAGGAGGGCCGGCTTGGTGGCCGGCCCTTTGTCCGACGGACCGCCATAATGGCTTCGCCGCATCCCCCGCAAATGCCCCCTAAGCGACGTCGTCTTGCCGCGGATTACGTGGCTTCATCCCCTTTTGCACAAGGGGCTTTCGCGAAGAGATCAGACGGCGTCGGGCTGCTTGCGGAGATTGGAGACGACGCGCCGGTTCTGCACTTTGCAGGAGCGCTCCGTGCAATCGCGGACTTCGCGCTCGTTCCCGTAACCCTTGGCCCACATCCGCTTCGCGTCCACGCCCTTTGAGATAAGATAAGCCATTGCCGCGTCGGCACGCTTCTGCGACAGCGTCTCCATGTTGGAGGCGGACCCTGAATCGTCGGCGAATCCTTGCAGCTTGAGCATCCAGGTCGGGTTGTTGTTGAGCCAGCTGGCTTGTTTGTCCAACGTCGCCATGGCGACGGAATCGAGCTTGGCAGAGTCCTGCGTAAAATAGATCCGTCTGCCGACATTCAGGATAAAATCTTCCCCGCTGCCAGCCGCGACGTTTTCGAAACCAGGCGCCGGATCGTTCGTCTGGCCGGTCATTGGCACCGCCGCAGGTTCTTCCAGCGAGGCGAGTTCGGTGGTGGAGCAGGCGGCAAGCGCCAAGAGCATTGTCGCGGCGAGAAGGCGCCTGGTAAATCCGGTCGCAATAGAGATCAAGGTGATATTCCTTATTCGGCCGGGGTTGTCTGGCTGACCTGAGTGGCGCTTTCAGCCTGGTCTGCGATATGCGGCAGAACCTGCACCGCAGTGCCGATCGGGCAACGCTGGTAAAGATCGATGGCGTCTTCGTTGAACATGCGGATACAGCCGCTGGAGGCATCCTTGCCGATGCTCCACGGCTCCAGCGTGCCGTGGAAGCGATAGCCGGTATCGACGCCGTCGCGATGCAGGTACATGGCGCGGGGACCGAGTGGATTTTTCGGTGAACCTCCCGCCACAAATTCGGGCAGTTCCGGATGGCGCTTGCGCATCTCCGGCGGCGGCGTCCAACGCGGCCACAGCGATTTGCTGTCGATCGTGGCACGGCCAAACCATTTGAAGCCCTCGCGACCGACGCCGACGCCGTAGCGGATCGCCGTCTTGTTCTCCATGATCACGTAGAGAAAATGGTGCCTCGTGTCGACGACGACGGTGCCGATCGGCTCGCTGCTGAAATATTTGACAACCTGGCGGTGCCACTGTCTGTCGATCTTGGCGAAGTTGGTCCTTCGAAACGTCACACCATTGTCGACGGTAGTGCCGTCGAAATAGGAAGACGCCGCGGCAAATACCGGTTTCCGGACTGCACCGGCGCCAAGTAACGCCAAACCACCCAGCACAATATTTCTGCGAGTCCACGGCATCGGCAATATCCCCCTTAAAGCCAAGCAGCGAAGCGTCAGTAAATCAGATTTTTCATTTGCCACAACAGAAAAATCATCTCCTCCCTAACGGCGGAGATTGGGTCACGGGCCTCCTGTGTCTGGCATTGCCCCATCGTGACTCTGGAATGCCGCGGCGCTTCGAGTTAAAGGGTCGGGCATTCATCTCCTCTGAAGATCGCATGTACTCTTTCCGCAACCGCCTGCGAGCCGATGGTCCTCACACGCGGCAGTTCCGTTTCTTCGAATGCCTCCACAAGATCACAAAGCATCTCTCGCGCCACGCCAGGGACCACATGATGGGGCAAATGCCCGACACCTTCCAGCAATCTGACGATCGGCCCCGGATGCTTCCTGCAAAGCCAATCAATATGCCAGTTTGGTGAAATCACGCGGTCCGCCATCCCGAAGAGAACGTGCAGGGGAAGATCGCCAGGCAGATCCGGAAGTCGCTCCATGTCTCGGTTGAAGGCGCGCAACTCGTCGGCCATCGTGCGGATGGTAATGGGATTGACCACGTGAGAGGCCGGCAGATCCGAGAGATGAGAAGGCAGGGGATTGGGAAAAGAGGACGACCTCAGACCTCGATCGAGAAAGAATGCGGGCCACCGGCCAATGACGTGCTGGCGGATCAACGGCCCGACCACCGGAGCGACCGCCGATCTAAGCACAATCAACGGCTTCGATGGCACAGGCGCGCAACATGGGGAAATGAGAAGAAGTCCCCTGACGAGGTCTGGTCTTCTTGCAGCAAGGTGTAACGCCGCTGCGCTGCCGATCGAGTGCGCGACGATCCTCACCTCCGGCAGGTCAAGAGACGCGAGAAGGCGTTCAAGCCAGAAGGACTGTCCCTCAGGTCCACGCTCAGCCGGGGCAGGCGGCGTGCTCCGTCCATAGCCAGGCCGGTCGGGTGCAATGATCCGGAAATCGCTGTTGTCGAAGGGAAGCAAAATTTCCTGCGCAAGACTGCCGCAGCCATGCAGGAGGAGGACTGGAATGCCATGTGGGTTGCCACCGTCAAGGATGTGAACATCCTGATCTTCAACGTGAATTGTTGTTCCGAGTGTCGGCTGGACTGGCTTCACTAACATGAGCCGCATAACTAAGATCGGAAGAAGAAGTTCCGGCCGGTTGCGGGACGGCGCCTGCGGCATCGAGCCGTTAGAGTAGGATGGAAGGGAGGCCCAGCGCTGCCGCCTTATCTGTGCTACCATCATCGCGGTCTCGAAGCGGAAAGATCGAATGCTCCTTCAGCGTGTCAGTTTCTATGTGCTTCTGGTCCTCGTGACCATTGCGTTCGTCGCCGTCGTGCTACCGTTCTATTCGGCGATATTCTGGGCAGTCGTCCTCGCCATCATCTTCTTCCCGCTTCACGCCCGTATAGAGGCTCGGCTGGGTGGGCGGGGAAACCTTGCTGCAGCGCTCTCTGTGTTGATCTGTCTCTGCGTCGTTATCATTCCCGGGCTGATCGTCCTCAGTTCACTCGTCCAGCAGGGCAACCATCTCTACCAACGTATGGACACTGGCGAGATCGACGTCCGGAGCTTTATTCATAATCTGCAGGAAGCATTGCCCTTGTTCCTCCGCGACTGGCTCCGGAGCATCGAGGTGAACGGCGTCGATACGTTTCAGGACCGCGTCTCCTCGGCATTGATGCAGGGCGGCGGTTTTTTTGCCGGACGCGCCTTGAGCCTCGGTCAGAACACCCTGCGGTTCTTCGTCACCTTCGGCGTGATGCTCTATATCCTGTTCTTCATGTTCCGGGATGGGCGCGCCCTTGCCCGCGCCATCAGAAGAGCGCTGCCTCTCAGCGATGCCCATACCCTTCGCTTCACCTCCAAATTCACTTCGGTCGTTCACGCGACCGTGCGAGGCAATATTATCATCGCCATCATCCAGGGTTCGATCGGCGGCATCGCCTTCTGGGCCCTCGGCGTCGAGCCAGCCCTGCTGTGGGGCGTACTGATGAGCTTCCTGTCGCTGCTGCCTGCGGTCGGCGCCGCATTGATCTGGGTCCCCACGGCCATTTACCTGGCCCTGGCCGGTTTTTGGGTGAAGGCGATTGTGCTGGTTGCGGTCGGCGCCCTCGTCATCGGTCTTGTCGATAATCTTCTGCGGCCGCGCCTGGTCGGCAGGGAGACCAAGCTTCCCGATTATGTTGTCCTCATTTCCACCATTGGCGGCATTTCTCTACTAGGCATCAATGGTTTCGTGATCGGGCCGCTGATAGCCGCTCTCTTCATCGCCGCTTGGGGGATATTCGTGGAGGAGGAGGGCACGTCGGATTCCTGACGATGCGGCCGGAGCAATTAACGATGGCTTCCGGAACTTTCGTCTCCCTGGCTGGTTTGATAGATTCGAACCATCATCATGTTCAATCGACGCCACCGTAAGGTCGGTTTCGGGGCCCATGTTACTATAGTGATCCGAGCAAGGTGCGGAAAGTGCGCCACGGACTGCCGGCAGAAGTCCAGGCCCTCTGGTCGGATCCTGATAAGCCCCGTTGAAGATGGGTCGAGGAGTGACCAGGAGGAGCGGGCATAAATGGAGCCGCCTCCTTTCGGAACGACTCTCACCGCAACGTTTGACGTTCCGCTAACCGCACAACAGGAGGAAAGACCATGAAAGTGTCAGAGATCATGTCGCGCGATGTAGAAATCGCCAACCCAAATCAGACTATAGCCGAAATCGCGAGATGCATGGCCGACAGGCAGATCGGCTTCCTGCCGGTCGGCGACAACGACCGGCTCGTCGGAACCATCACCGACCGCGATCTCGTCGTGCGCGGGCTTGCCGACGGATTAGGGGGCGATGCAAAGGTGCGCGAAGTCATGTCGCGCGATGTCAAATATTGTTTCGAAGACGAAGATGTCGACGACGTGACCCGCAATATGGGGCAGGTCCAGGTCCGCCGCCTTCCCGTCGTCAATCGTGACAAACGCCTTACTGGCGTCATCTCGCTCGGCGATGCGTCCCTGGCGGACACCGCCGCCGCCGGAGCCGGATTGAAAAAAGTTTCCCGTCCGGGCGGCGCTCATGCACATTAGAACAGGGATGATTTTGGCCTGAAGCAATCAGCGATCCTATCGCTTGAGATCATTCATCGTTGAGGTGGCAAGCCGACAAGTGCCCCGGTGCAATCTCCTTTTTCACCGGCACTTCCACATGACAGCGGTCCATCGCAAACGGGCATCGCGGATGGAAGTGACAGCCTTTCGGCGGGTTTATCGGGCTGGGCAGTTCGCCATCGACGGGCTTGAACTGTCGCTTGCCGGGTTCGATGCGCGGCACCTCGGCCAAGAGCGCCTTCGTATAAGGATGATTGGGCCGCCTGAAAACCTCCTCGACGGGCGCCTCTTCGACGATGCGACCGAGATACATGATCGCAACGCGGTCGGAAATATGTTCCACGACGCCGAGATCATGGCTGACGAACAAATAGGTCAGGTCGAGCTTGTCACGAAGTTCCATGAACAGGTTGATGACCTGGGCCTGGATGGAAACGTCGAGTGCGGCGACGCTTTCGTCACAGACGAGGAATTTCGGCTGGACGGCAAGCGCACGCGCAATATTGACGCGTTGCCGCTGGCCACCGGAAAACTGGTGCGGGTACCGCTTTTTCATGGCCGGGTCGAAACCGGCCAGCATCAAATATCTGTCGACATAGGCGTCGCGTTCCGTCGAGCGGGCAAGCCCATGTGTTCGAGGCGCCTCCCAGATAAGCTCCTCGACGGTCATGCGCGGATTGAGAGCCGCCATCGGATTCTGGAAAATCATCTGGCTGGCGAGACCAAACTGATGCTGCTCGCCTTTCGACATGGCGCTTCGATCCATTCCCTTCCAGAGAATCTGGCCCTGGCTCGGCGAGGTGATCCCTGCAATGGCGCGGCCGAGCGTCGACT
This sequence comes from Rhizobium leguminosarum, assembly GCF_001679785.1. Lineage (NCBI taxonomy): Bacteria > Pseudomonadati > Pseudomonadota > Alphaproteobacteria > Hyphomicrobiales > Rhizobiaceae > Rhizobium > Rhizobium leguminosarum. The sequence continues at coordinate 215,605 of NZ_CP016287.1, read as the reverse complement.
TCCCGCAGCCGCTTTCACCGACGAGGCCGACAACCTCTCCGGGCCGAATGCTGAGGCTGACATTATCAAGCGCGTGAACGACAGGCGCCGGTTTGGCCAGTTTGAGCTTGAGCGCGATCTTGGCGGCGAGATCGGGCTTGGCTCCGAAGCGCTGCGACACGTTCCTCGCTTCGATCAGGGGCGCGGCGGTCGCCGTCATCATGCTACCTCTTTCGTTACGGGATGAATGCAGCGGAACGAGCGATCGCCTTCCGGCACGAGCGCCGGCATGACCAGACAGCCGTCGGTTGCCCGATCACAGCGCGTACGAAAACTGCACCCCTGTGGGAGCCGGTTGATGGCCGGCGTCATGCCGCGGATCTGGTGAAGGGGTTCTCCGCGTCTGTTTTGCGAAGGCACCGACGCGATCAGGCCGGCGGTGTAGGGATGGTGAGGATCGGTCAGAACCTTGCCCACCGGTCCGGTCTCGACGAGGCGGCCGGCATACATGACGGCGATCTCGTCGGCCAATCGTGAAACGATCGCCAGATCGTGGGTGATCCAGATCACCGCCGTATTTCCCTCTTCGGTGAGCTTCTGGAATTCGGAAATGATCTGGCTCTGGATCGTCACATCCAGCGCTGTTGTCGGTTCATCGGCGATGATAAGGTCCGGCTTGTGAAGAAGCGCGATGGCAATCGCCACGCGCTGGCGCATTCCGCCGGAAAACTGATGCGGATAGGCGGCAAGTCTTTCTTCAGGGCTTGGTATTCCGACCAGCGCCAAAGCATCCCGCGCCCGCTGCCGGGCGGCATCCTTCGAGACTCGCTCGTGTGCCTGGACGGCTTCCACCATCTGCGTCCCGACCGTCAGGACCGGATTGAGCGTCATCATCGGATCCTGGAATACCATGGCGATCCGCTTGCCGCGCAGCTGCCGCATCTCTTCATCCGAATATTTCGCGATGTCGGCGCCGTCGAAGATGACCCTGCCGCCGACAACCCGGCCGGGCTTATCGAGGAGCCGCATGATCGAGAAGCCGGTCACCGACTTTCCGGATCCGGATTCTCCCACAAGACCAAGGACCTTGCCGCGCTCCACCGTGAACGACACATCATTGACGGCGCAAAGGCTGGGGCGGCCCCTGCCGCTGCCGAATTCTGTGACGAGATTGCTCACTTGCAGCAATGGGGTCATGACATGTTCCTCGGGTTGAGGACATCGCGCAGCCGGTCGCCGACGAGATTGATCGCCGCGATCGTGACCAGAAGGGCAATGCCGGGAAAGAAGCTGATCCAGTAGAGGCCCGTCAGAAGATACTGGTAGCCCGTCGAGATCAGCATGCCGAGCGAGGGTTCGGTCACAGATGCACCGAGGCCGAGGAAGGACAAGGTTGCTTCCAGACCGATTGCCCGGGCGATCTGCATGGTGGCGATGACGATGACCGGCGCAAGACAGTTCGGCAGCAGGTGCCTGAAGAGGATGCGCCATCCAGGCAGGCGCAGCATCCGGGCCGCCTCGATATATTCCTTCTCGCGCTCGACCAGAGCGGTGCCGCGGACCGTTCGGGCATAGGTCGCCCACTCGGCGATGATCAGTGCGATCACGACATTGGGCACGCCCTTGCCGAGCACGGCGAGCATCATGAGCGCCATCAAGATGGTGGGAAACGACAGCTGCAGGTCAACGAGCCGCATCATCGCGGTTTCCGTGCGCCCTCCCATGTAAGCGGCGAACAGTCCGGCTGAGGTTCCGATGATGGCAGCGGCGAAAGCCGACAGAATGCCCACCAGCAAAGAGGTGCGCAGGCCATAGAGGATGCCTGACAGGATATCGCGGCCCTGGCTGTCGGTACCGAGGTGGTAGACAAGCCCGGTCATGGATTCGGACCCCGGCGGCAGTCGTCCATCCATGATGTCGAGCTGCATCAAATCATAGGGATTTTGCGGAGAGATCCATGGCGCGAAGAGCGCCAGGCTACAGATGATCACCAGCGTGAGGAAGGCGATCGCGGCTGCCGGAGAGCTGAAGAAATCCGCGATCCCTTTCGACAGACGACTGGGTTCGGGCGTTGGAGCGCTTGTGTCTTGCGTTTGTGGTTCGGCCATGGGGTCAAGCCTTTCCTTCCAGCCGGACCCGCGGATCCAGAAGGGTATAACAGATATCGATGATGAAGTTGAGAACGACGAAGAGCAGCACCATCATCATCAGGTAGGCGACGATGACGGGGCGATCGAGAAGGTTGATCGAGTCGATGATGAGCTTGCCCATGCCCGGCCACGCAAAGATGCTTTCGGTGACGACCGAAAAGGCGATCAGTGAGCCGAACTCGAGACCGATGATGGTCACCACCGGGATCATCAGGTTCTTGAGAACGTGCACGGAAATGATCCGCCGCTCTCGCAATCCCTTGGCGCGGGCAAACTTCACATAGTCTTGGGGAAGGACCTCCTGCACGCCGGCGCGGGTCAGCCGAAGAATGAGCGACGTCTTGAACAGAGCCAGGTTGAAGGCCGGCAATAGAAGATGCCGGATGCCGTCCCCGGTCAGAAACGACCATTGTGCGCCAAGCAGCTCCCGCGTTGGGCCGCGGCCATTCGTCGGCAACCAGCCGAGCTCGACGGAAAATACCATGATCAGCATGAGGCCGACCCAGAAGGTCGGAAGCGAGAAGCCTAGAATCGAGCCGCTCATGATCAGCTTGGAGGAAATCCGATTGGGGTAGAGCCCGGCATATAGTCCAAGCGGCAGGCCGAACAGCAGCGCGATGCCGAGAGCCGTGATCGCCAGTTCGAGCGTTGCCGGGAGACGTTCGAGGATCAGACCGAGCGCCGGCCGGCCATAAACGAAGCTGTTGCCGAAATCCCCGTGCAGAAGCCCTTGGAGAAACAGCAGATATTGTTTCCACAGCGGCTGATCCAGACCGTAATGCGCGATAACGAGTGCCCGCTCCGCCTGATTGGCGTCCGGGTTGATCAGGATGTCGACCGGATTGCCGATCACATTGACGCCGATGAAGACAATGATCGTCATCGCGACAATGACGAACAGCGCTTGTATCAACCGCCTGATAATGGATGTGACCATTTGAGCCTCTCCCTACAGCGCCGCGCGTCTTTTTCGAGAACCGCAAAGGACGCTGTAACATTTTGAATCGACGTCTTTGTTTTTACGCATGTCGTTGTCGCAAAGCCGCTTCGCACTTTTGCGCGACATGCTTTAGCCGACGGAGATCGCCATCCCATCGCGCTGTGGATCGGCCGCGCCTTTCGAGATGCCGCCGTCAATCTTGATCGCGTGGACTGCGGCGAACGCATATGTCTGCGGCGACCGCGCCACTTGATAGCCCTGCGCCCGCAGCTCGTCTTCGACAGAGTGTCGAATGCGGTTGCAGATGTCGATCGTGTTTGACACCCCTACAATCCTTGGCGCCGAGACGGCTTCGAGCACGGACATGTCGAAATCGATCATGTTCATCAGGCATTGCGCAACGGCCGGCGCGATATAGCTGCCGCCTGGCGCTCCGATGACGATGCTGGGCTCGTCGCCCTTGAAGACGATCGTCGGTGCCGCCGAGCTGGGACGCCGCTTGCCGGGCGCGATGGAGCCGGGCTTGCCCGGAAGCGGATTAAAGCGGCTCATCGTGCCATTGTACATGAAGCCGAGGCCATCGGTGATCGCGCCCGAGGGACTGCCGAGGGTATGGGTCATCGCGACGGCATTGCCGTCCTTGTCGATCACCGAGATATGGGTGGTGTCGCGCTGCGAGCCATCAAGACGCGAAACACTGGCGATCTCACCCGCCTTGATCGCGCCGGCATGCGCCTTTGCATGCTCTTTCGACAGCAGCTTTGCATAGGGTACGTCGACATAGGCGGGATCGCCCATATGCGCGTCCTTGTCGATCGTCATCCGCTTCATGGCTTCGAACAGGATGCGCACATGTTCGGCGCTGCCATGCTGCAGCGAGCCGACGTCGAACTGCTCCATGATATGCAGGAGTTCCAGCATCGGGAAGCCCGAGCCTGGCGGAGGTGAGGTGGCGATGCGGTTGTCGCGGTAGTCGCCCCAAACGGGCTCTACCTTCGACAATTCGTAACGCGCCAGATCCTCCCCATCGATCAAGCCGCCATTTGCCTTGAAATCGCCGGCGATCTGTTCGGCCAGTTCGCCGTGATAGAAGATGTCCGAGCCGCCGCTTCGCGCGATGCGTTCGAGGGTTTCTGCCAAATCCTTGTTGACGAGCAGATCGCCGACGTTCTTGAGCGTGCCGTCGTCGTGGAAATAGACTTTCCGGCCCGTTTCAGAAAAGCGCAGCTTGTCGAGCGTGTTGGCAAAACCGTCATTCGACTGGTCCTTTGCCCAATACCAGTGCATGTGGTTTCGGATCATGAAACCGTTGCGGGCAAGGCGGATAGCCGGCTTGATGAGATCGGCCCAATCGAAGGTGCCGTAGTCGCGCAGCGCAGCCTCATAACCTTTGAGCGAGCCGGGGGTGCAGACAGCAAGGTAGCCGATATCGGAAATATTGCCTTCAAGCACATAGCCGAAGCCATCGCGGCTTTGGTGCTTGATCTTGTCGAGCCACATGTCCGGCGCGGCCTTCAACGGCGCGCGCGCATAAAATTCGAGGATCTCGTGCACGCCCTTTTTCGGCATGTAGACATGCATGGAGCCGAAGCCGCCGATGCCGGCCATCTGCGGGTCGACCACGCCCTGGACGAAAGCACAGGCGAGTGCTGCGTCGACGGCATTGCCGCCGCGTTCGAGAACTTCCGCGCCGGCTTCGACTGCCTCCGGCTGAGGCGCCACGATCGTTGCATTTCTCATTTCGCGCGCCGCTCCTCGAGCACCTTTGCCAGGAAGGCCTTGACGTGACCGAGAACTTTCATCCGGTCGTGGGAGACGCCCGGAACACGATCGAACGTCACGTCGACACCCGCTTTGCGGAATGAGCTCGCTAGGGCAGCAAGGCGTTCGGGCCGCGTTTTGCCGGCGTCGTTTGCGCCATCCATATAATATTTGCCGCCCGGCTTGTGGGTGATTTCCCAGGTCTCCAGATCGGCGTCCCCGACGATCATGTGCACCGGCACCTTGGCGAGATCTTCGGGCCGGAAGGACTTGCCGAAGCGCGCTTCCAGATCCCGAATGCCGACCCACCAGTCACGCGTCGGATCCAGAAGGGTGACGGAACCAGGTGCGCCGATCGATGCAGCCCAGAGCTTTTCCGGATGCAGGATGGTGAAACGATGCACGAAATGCCCGCCGCCGGAGAAGCCGAACATGGCGAATTTGGACCAGTCCTGGCGGTATTTGTCGGCCATCTCCGCGACCATGGCGAGGACGACCTCATCGTAGCGGATGTCGCCCTCCTCAAGAAACTTGTAGCCGGAACGGGCGCCATCGCCGAGAACGCCAACCGGGAAGATCGGGCAAAGGATGGCGCAGTCGTTGTAGAGCCCGAATTCGGCAAAACCGTCGCGGAAGTCGATTGCCGACGTGCGCCCGGTGCCGTGGACCGCGACCAGGAGGTCGAGCTTGCGGCCGTCTGCCGCCGTCGGCGGCACATAAAGCACTATATGGAGGCGGGGATCGGCCTGAGAGGCGAAGATGGCCGTCTGGCCATAGTCATAGATGGCCTTCGCCCGGGCGACGGCTTCGCCCGTTCCAAGTTCCTGCATGAATGTCTCCTGGGAGATGAAGAAAGGGACGGCCCTGGTGCAGCCCCATGCTGCTGTTCTTAAACCGCGTCGCATCGAATGGATCCATGCGACGCACTTCAAGTCTTTACTGGATGCCTGGTGCCCAAAACTGCTGCGCGCTTTTGGGCGCCATGCATTAATCCACCGGCTTCACATCGTAAGCGAGCGTATATTTGTCGCCGCGCGGGGTGTAGGACACGGTCTTCTTTGCACCCAGCACGACGTTTTCGTAATGCATTGGGAGGAGCCAGAGGTTGTTGAAGGTCTCGGTCGACAGTTCCTCGAGAAGGGGCGCGCGTGCAGCTTCATCGAGCGTCGAACTGGCCTTGGCCAGCACCTCGTCGATCTTCGGATCGGACACGCCGCCGCCATTATATCTGCCGGTCCCCTTTTTCTCGTCGCGCGTGGCGACGAGCGCAACAGTCGGGTTGGTGGTTTCGCCGGTGTTCACACCCCAGGAGCCGAAATAGGTGCTGTAGGTGCCCTTGGAATAGGCTTCCGAATACATCGACCAGGGCAGGACCTCGACTTTCGATTTGATGCCGATGCGCGTAAACATCTGGCCGACCGCCTGCAGAACTTCGGCATCCTTGACGTAACGGCCAGAGGGGCCATGCAGGGTCAGGCTGAAGCCATCCGGATAACCGGCCTCAGCCAGAAGCGCCTTGGCTGCAGCAGGATCATAGCCCACCTTCTCGACTTTTTCGGAATAGCCTGCATAGCCTTGGACGACGAATTGATCGGCCACCGTGCCATTCTTCTGCATGACGCGGTCGACGATTGCCGGCCGGTTGATCGACATCAGCATTGCGCGACGCACCCGTTCATCCTTGAGCGGGTTTTTGTCGAGATCGGAGCCGTCCGCAGCCTTCACGAAAGGCGAAACATCGCGGCTGACATCGAGGCCAAGATAAACGAAGCGGGACGACAGGCCATTGATGACTTGCAGATTATCGCTCGCTTCGACGCGTGCCATTCCATCGGCAGGAAGAGTTTCGACAATGTCGATCTCGTTGGAAAGAAGCGATGCCAGACGGGCGCCGTCATCGGGCAGGAAGCGCAGCGAAACGTTCGACCAGTGCGAGGGGCCAGCGAAATAGCCGTCATTGCGCTTCAAGGTCAGGTTGCTGCCTGGCGAATAGGAGACGAAGGAATAGGCCCCGGTTCCGATTGCACACTTGCCGTTGTCGAAATCCTGGACCGGTGCCTCCTTGCAATCGGCGCTGACAATGCGAATTCGGCTGACGGAATTCAGCAGGATCGGATCCGGAACCTTTGTCTCGACGACGATGGTATAGGGATCGGTGGCCGAGACATTGACAATATTGCGGGTGTAGGAAGCAAAGCTCTGGCTGGGTTTGTCGCGGGCACGCAGAAGCGAAGCGATGACGTCATCGGCGTTAAACTCGCTGCCGTCATGGAATTTCACGCCCTTCCGCAGCTTGAATTCCCAGTGGGTAGGGTCGACGACTTTCCATTCGGTGGCGAGTTCCGGCGCATTTGCCGACGTTCCCGTGAGGTTTATGAGGCTGTCCCAGATATGGCGCGAGGTCGCATTGTTTGGCGCCGAACTGTCTTCATGAGGATCCAGCGTCGTCGGCGTAGTCGACATCCCGATCGTCAGCGGGGTTTCCTGTGCGACGACCATTGCAGGAATAGCAATCGTTCCGAGCAGCCCGATCGCTGCCCGCGTCAATATTTTTGCGGCCATTTCTTCCATCCCGGTTTAGCGTTTTTGGGCCGACCTTGCTGGTCGGTACGAGCAGGTTCCCGTCCGCTCTTGACACAAATTGGTAAGGGGGCCTCAAGGGGGCTGTCAAACGGAAAACAAGCGCGTTACGCTAGGCGTAACTTGAAACTAAGCCAATCCTTCAGCCTTGGTCGCGGAGAAAATTCTGGTCCCATGGACAAAAGACAACCATCAAAAAGCGATATTGTGCAATCTGTTGATGTCTGCATCGACGTATTGCTGAATGTCGCTAAAAACCCGGATATCAGACTGACCGAGGTGGCGCAGAACCTCGGGGAAACCAAGCCGAGAATTTTGCGCATGTTACGCACACTGGAACGGCGCGGCGTGGTGCGGAAGAGCGATACAAGCACTTACCGGCTGGGGACGACTGCGATCATTCTCGGGACCGCTGCCTCAACACAGGTTGATCTGGTGCGAATAGCCAATCCTATTCTTGAAGAAGTCGGCCAGAAGGCGAACGAAACGACCCAGCTCAGGATCATCGACAATGGGGAATCCCTGTGCATTGCAAAGTTCGAACCGATGCGCGACTTGCGGGTGCAGGCGATGATCGGTCGAAGGCGGCCGCTCACGGCCGGCTCGTACAAGGTGCTTCTCGCCTATCTCCACCCCCAGGTGCAGTTGCAAATGATCCCCGAGACTTTGCCGCGGCTGACCAAGCGCACGATTACGGATCGTGGCAAGCTGGTTGCTGAATTGGATAAAATCCGCCGCCAGGGATTTTGTGTGAGCTATGGTGAAGTCAGCGAGCAACTCGTCTCCGTCTCAGTGCCGGTTCTGGCATTCGACGGATCCGTGATCGCCGCGGTGAATGTCGGCGCCCCGGCCTTCCGCACGCAAAAAAGCGATGTCGACCGCTTCATCGTTCTGCTGAAGGAGGCCTCCAGCAAGATATCGGCTCGGCTGGGATGGTAGAGCTTTTCGTTCTGCGCCATATCGGACCTGGTCTCTTCGGTCGACGCCCATCAAGGCGAGCCAACGCAGGTTGTTTCGTGCCAAGCCCGTCCTTTGAGCAACTCAGGGGAAGAGTTCGGGGAGTTCGGAGCCTGCGATGCGGCGCAGCCTGACCGCTTCTGCCGCGTCTATCGAACGATAGGGAAACCGCAAACGGGTGCCCACGGGTCCCCAATTGCCGATCGCACTCAAAAGCTTGTCGAGAGCGGCGTTCGAATAGCCAAATTCCTGCCGAAACGGGCCGATATGCGCGTCCATAAACGTGCAGATGCGTCGCTCCAGATCGAGTGCGGCGTCGATCTCGTTTCGCATCGAGACCGTCCAGGCCTGAGCACCGCGGGGACTAAGGCAGGCAACGTTGGAAAAGGAGCCTGCTGCCACACCTTCCTTGATGCCGGTTGCGAGATGATGGCCGGGGACGAAGAGCGAAAGCCCGGACAGATGCCGGCGTGCCTCGGCATACCAGGAGGCGTCGCCATCGGCGAGCTTGATGCCGATCACCTCAGGCGCTGCTGCGCAGACCATGCCGAGCTCCTTTGGCGCCAGCACGCGTTTTGCATGCGGCGGGTTGTAGAGGATGAGCGGAATTCCGTCGGCAGCCTCGGCCGCTCGTTTCAGGAAGTCGACCGCTTCGGCATCGGTGAGCGGCCACCAGTCCGGCAATATGACCTGAATGGCGCGGGGATCGAACGCGGCGGCGCGGCGGACGCGATTGAGCATGATCAGCGGGTCGGGCTGGCAGGCGCCGATGACGAATGGCGTTGAGGATGCCTTGCAGCGTTCGGCCAGCATTGCCTGGATCCTGTCAAACTCCGCTTCGGTCTGATTGTGGAATTCGCCGGCAGTACCGTTCGAATAGATACCATCGACGCCGGCATCGATGAGGATGTCGATCTCTTCGCGGAGCTTGTCGAATTCGATGCTGTCATCGGCTGCGATCGGCAGAAGCAGGCTCGCCCAATTTCCGCCGATGGCGGGGCGCGGCGTCGTTGCGTTCATCTCTTGTTTCTCCGATGGATGACGGATCAGTTGAGGTCGTCGCGGATGCAGGCCTTGAAGTGACCGGGAGCAATTTCCCGCAATTGCGGAACGGCGCCGGCGCAGGCATCGAGCGCGCTCGGACAGCGCGTGCGAAAAACACATCCGCTCGGCGGATTGGCCGGACTGGGAATATCGCCTTTCAGGATCTGCCTGTTACGGCGGGCATCCGGATCAGGCGACGGAATCGCCGAGAGAAGCGCGCGCGTATAGGGATGCTGCGGTCTCGCATAGAGATCGGCACTCGGCGCGATTTCCATGATGCGGCCGAGATAGAGCACGATCACCCGGTCGCAGATATATTCGACAACTGCAAGGTCATGCGAGATGAACAGCATAGTCAGGCCAAGCTGCTGCTGCAGGTCGCGCAGCAGGTTGATCACCTGCGCCTGGATAGACACGTCGAGCGCCGAGACCGGCTCGTCGGCGACGATGAATTCTGGCGACAAGGTCAGCGCACGGGCAATGCCGATGCGCTGGCGCTGGCCACCCGAAAATTCATGGGCATATCGATTGATCGCATCGGCGGGCAGGTCGACCTTTGCCAAGGCCGACTGCGCCCGTTCGAGCCTGTCACGGGCGGTGCCGATCCCCTGGATCTTCAGGCCTTCCGTCAGGATCTCGCCGATGGTCATACGCGGCGACAGGCTGGCGAAGGGGTCCTGGAAAATATACTGCATGCGCGGCCGTTGCCGTCTGAGCGCCGAGGCGGAAAGTGCTGTGAGTTCCGTCCCGTCGAAACGGACGCTGCCGGAAGACGGTTCGACGAGGCGAAGGACGGAACGCCCGATCGTGGTCTTTCCGCTGCCGGATTCGCCGACAAGCCCGACGACTTCACCCTTGCCGATATCGAAGGAGATGCCCTGGAGGATGTTCAGCCGCGTACCGCGGGAGGTATAATGTTTCGAAAGGTCGCGGACGGAGAGCAGCGGTGCGCTCATCTAGATCTCCTGCCATCTGATGCAGCGGCTGCGGTGCTGCGGATTGACCTGTTCGAGCGCGGGAACGGCAGCGCGACAGGCATCGATCGCGAATTTGCAGCGCGGGGAAAAGGCGCAGCCGCTCGGCATGTTCATCAGGCTCGGTACCATGCCGGGAATGGCCGCAAGCTTTTCGCCGACTAGCTTCATCCGCGCGGCATCGCCAAGGCGCGGCATGGAGGCGAGAAGGCCCATCGTGTAAGGGTGCTTGGGATTGCGGAAAACCTCGCCGACCGGCCCTTCTTCGACGATCCGGCCAGCATACATCACAGCCACGCGATGGGCGATTTCGGCGACGACGCCGAGATTGTGGGTGACAAAGAGCATGGCCATGCCGCGCTCGCGCTGCAGTTTGAGGAGCAGGTCGAGAATCTGCGCCTGGATCGTCACGTCGAGCGCCGTGGTCGGCTCGTCGGCGATCAGCAGCGCCGGATCGCAGGCGAGCGCCATGGCGATCGTCGCTCGCTGCCGCATGCCGCCCGAGAGTTCGTGCGGATATTGGCCGGCGCGGCGTCGAGCGTCCGGTATGCCGACGCTTTCAAGCAACGCGACGGCTGCGTTCATCGCCGCCTTGCGATCGGCGCCGCGATGGATGCGGATCGGTTCGCCAATCTGGTCGCCGACGGTGAAGACGGGATTGAGGCTCGACATCGGCTCCTGGAATATCATGCCGATGTCGTCGCCCCTGATCCTGCGCATGCTCTCTTCGTCGAGGGAGACGAGATCTCTGACCATGCCGTCGCTCGTCGCAAGGCGGATGCTGCCTGCGGCGATCACGCCGATGTTGCGGGTGAGCAGCCGCATGACCGACAGGCTGGTGACCGACTTTCCCGAGCCGGATTCGCCGACGAGCGCAAGCGTCTCGCCGGCGGCAACGGTCAAGTCGATATTGTTGACCGCCGTGATCTCGCCGCCGCGGATGCGAAAGATCGTTCGCAATCCTCTGATGTCGAGCACGGGTTCGGCGATCTGTTCCATCAGCTGGCTCAGTTCAGCAGACCGGTTGCACGCAGGATCTCATCGATCCGCGCGGTTTCGGCTTCGTTGAGGGAGGCACGCGGCCGCGGCATGACGGCGGAATCGATGATGCCGAGGCTACGCATGGCGGTCTTGAAGGCGCCGATACCCGCCGCGCCGCCACTGACGCGGCCCTGCGCGACCCAAACGATTTCGAAGAGACGGCAGAGTCGCTCCTGCTCCTTCTTCGCGGCGATCCAGTCGCCGCGCTGGGCAGCATCCCAAAGGCGGACATAGCCGTGCGGATCGACATTGGCGATACCGGGGACAACGCCATGAGCGCCCATCAGCAGGGCGGTGTCGACGGAGATCTCGGAGCCGGTCATCAGGAAGACGTCTTTTTGTTCGGCAAGATCGAGGAGCGCATAGCGGAAGTTGCCGTCGTCGCCGCTGGAATCCTTGAGGCCGATAATGGCGCCTTCCCTGGCAAGCGTGACCACGGTCTGGCGCTGCAGCTTGACGTGAACGCAGACGGGAATGTCGTAGGCGACCAGCGGAATTTCCACCGCGTCGCGGATATAACGGAAGTGGTCGAGGATCTCGGACTGGCTGGTGACCGTATAGAATGGCGCCGTCACCACGACCGCATCGGCGCCGGTGGCCTTTGCGACCTTCGCATGGGCGATGACGCGATCCGTGGTCGGATCGATGACGCCGACGATCAGCGGCACCCGGCCATTCACCACCCTGGCCGAATGTTCGATGATTTCCCGCCGGGTCTTCTCGTCATGGAATATCACCTCGCTGGTCGAGCCGAGTACGAATACGCCATGGCAGCCGGCACCGATCAGATGCTCGAGCACGCGTGTATAGGAGGCGTAGTCGACGGTGAGATCCGGATTGAGCGGTGTTACGACGGGGGGGACGACACCCTTGAATTTGGTCATTTTCGCTTCTTTCGATTGTCAATTCAGTTCGGCACGCGGGTCGAAGGCATCTCTGAGGCCATCGCCAATGAAGTTGATTGCCAGGACGGCAAGGATCAGCGCGGCGCCGGGGAAGAGCCATTGCCAAGGATATTGTTCGAGCACGGCGGTTGAGCGGGCCGCATTCAGCATGTTGCCCCAGCTTGCCGCCGGCGGGGCGATGCCTAGACCGAGAAAGGACAGCCCCGCCTCGAGCAGGATGGCATTGGCGATCTGCAGCGTTGCATAGACCACGAGGATATCGATCGAGTTCGGCAGGCCGTGGCGAAACAGCAGATGTCCGATGCCGGCGCCCATGCCGCGGGCGGCCATGACGAAGTCCCGTTCACGCAATTCCAGCAGCCGCGAGCGGATCATGCGGGCAAGCAGCGGCCAGGAGAGCAGCGAGATGACCAGCACCGTCGGCCAGATGCCGGTGCCGGCAATCGAGGCGAGCACAAGCAGGAAGATGACGGGCGGCAGGGTCATCACCAGATCGACGAAGCGCATCGAGACGGCGTCCGTCCAGCGTCCTGCAAGCGCCGAGATTGCCCCGAAAAGAAACCCGATGACCGCGGAAATCGCGGTCGATGCGACGGCGACCAGCAGCGAAATGCGGCCGCCTTCGAGCACGCGGGCGAAGACGTCGCGTCCAACGCCGTCGGCTCCGAACCAGTGCGTTGCCGTCGGGCCGCTATTCATGGCCAGAAGATCGATGTCGTTCGGCCGGAAAGCCCACCATAGCGGATAGGAGAGGATCAGCAGCAGCATTGGAATGGCAATGCAGACGCCGGCAACGGCTGCGCGGTTGAGCAGAAACCGGCTGAAGGCGCGGGCCAGCGGGCCTGGGCTCCGGCGTTCGGAAGAGCGTGCCAGCATGATCAGCCCACCTTGATGCGCGGGTCGACGACCGCATAGGTGATGTCGGTCAGAAGATTGACGACGATGACGCAGGTGCCGATGACGAGCGTTGCTCCCATGATGACGGGGTAATCGCGGGTCTGCACGGCATCGACGAGCAACAGACCCATGCCCGGCCAGTTGAAGACGCTCTCGATGAAGATGGCGCCGCCGATTGCAAGCCCGATGGTGGAGCCGATCAGCGTGACGATCGGAAGAAGGGCATTGCGCAAGGCATGCTTGGTGATGACCCAGAACTCGCGAACGCCCTTGGCGCGGGCCGTGCGCACGTAATCCTGGTTCAGGACTTCGAGCAGCGAAGCGCGCATGTAACGCATGATCAATGCGGCTTGCGCGACAGACAGGAGTGCCGCCGGCAGGATGAGGTGATGGAGGAGATCACCCACCGAGAATTCCTCGCCCGGCGTCAGCATGCCGCCTGATGGCATCCAGTGCAGACGGACGGAGAAGATATAAAGGCCGATCAGCGCGCTGAGGAAGGCCGGACTGGAAATCCCTGCAAGTGCAACCACCGACAAGGAGAGATCGGCAATCGAATTGCGGCGAACGGCGCCGATCACCCCGAAGGTGATGCCTGCGACGATGGCGAAGACAAGTGCGGTGCCCATCAAGAGTACTGTCGGGCCGATCCGCGACAGCACCAGGCCCAGAACCGGCTGATCGAGACGCTTGATCGAATAGCCGAGATTGCCGGTTAGCGCCTGCTGCAGCCAGCCCAAATACTGCACGGGCAAGGGCTGATCGAGCCCGAGGCTTCGGCGCAGATCGGCAAGGTCTGACGGCGACATCGGCAGGTTCGGATCGATATAGGCATCGATCGGATCGCCGGGTGTCAGGCGCAGCAGCAGGAAGATCAGCATGCTGAGGGCGACGAGCATGCCTAATCCTATGATCAGGCGTCTGAGACTGTATTGTAGCATCGTCAATCCGTGTGCCGGGCCGTCTTGCCGGGCCGTTGTGAGGTGGCCGAAGCCACCTCAAGCTTTCCCGGAAAACGCCTATTCGGCGATCGACCATTTTTGCGGGTTGGCCTGGTAGGGGCCGCCGCCCGGCGCCGGCGTCCAGACGAAATCCTTCACCTTGGTCGAGACGATGCCGTAGCGGTTTGCCACCCAGAGCGTCGCCCAGGGTAGGTTCGTGTTCATCACCTTGCAGACGTCCTGGTAGGCGGCATCCCGCTTGGCGCTATCAGGCTCGGCCAAGGCACTATCGAGCGCCTTGGTGAGGTCAGGCATGCGAACCCTGGCGACATTCGGTCCGGCCGGAGGGATCTGCTTCTCGTTGAGGCCGACATTGATGCTTCCGGCATCCGGCCCATTCTGCAGCCCGGCATAAACCAACTGGAACTGGGCAATATCCGGCGTCGCATTGAGCACGATGCTGTTATAGGTCGGGGCATCCACGGCGCGCGGGACGATGTTGATGCCGACCTGGGCAAGCATTGCCTGGACTGCGGCAAGCACGTTGGTTGCCAGCGGCGTGGTGTAATAAGTCAGAAGGGTGATCGGCTTGCTGCCATTGATCTGGTCCCAGCCGGCTTCCGTCAAAAGCTGCTTGGCCTTCTCGGGATCATAGGCATAGCTGTCGATATCAGGGGGTATCAGCTGTTCGGCGACATAAGCGCAATTAGCGGGCTTGGCCGCACCACCATAAAGGCTCTGGATGATGGCATCGCGATTGATCGCGTACATCACCGCCTGGCGGACGCGCACATCCTTCCAGAGCGAGGAATCGTGGTTGAAGCCGAGATAGTTGACGACGAAAGAGTTGCCTTCGATGACCTGGAAGTCCTTGTTGTCCTTGAAGGTCGGCACGTCATTGGAATCGACATAGGTGAACTGAATTTCGCCGGATCTCAGCGCAGCGATTGCTGCGGCCGGGTTGGCGAAATAGCGATTGATGACGCGCTCCAGTGCGGGTTTGCCACCGCGATAATCGGTGTTTGCGGCAAGTTCGACATACTGATCCGAGACGTATTTGGTGAATTTGAACGGACCGGTGCCGATCGGAGCTGTGGACCACCAGGCGTTCTTCGCCAGCTGGTCGGCCGGAATCGAGGAGAGCGCATGCTCGGGCAGCATCATCACCTTGGTCATCGTGTCGGGAAAACTGCTGCTCGGCGCGCTGAGCTTAATGACAACAGTGTCATCGTCCGGTGTCTCGACGGACGATATGCCTTTCAGCCGGGCAGCGAGCACCGAGCCGGTTTTCGCATCCATAGCAAGGCCCATGGTGAACTTCGCATCCTTGGCAGTGAACGGTTTGCCGTCATGCCATGTGGCGTCCGCCAGCTTGAACGTGTAGGTCATCTGGTCCGGGCTGACCTCATACGAGCTTGCCAGCGCGCCGACGACCTTCTGCAGCTTTTCGTCATAGGCGATCAGCGGTTCGTAGTAGACGCTGAGCCAGGTGAAGCCGGCGGTCGCGGCGAGCGGATTGAAGTTGCCCTGGAAGCCTCCAGGGCCGACATCGAAGCCGCCCGATAGCGTGGCTGCCTGAGCCTGGGTCGCAACGCCCGAAACGACAAGAGCCGGAACGGCAGCCGTCGACAGCAGGGCGCCAAGCGCAATAACGGATAGTCTAGACAGTCTTTTCATGTGTTCCTCCCACGTTTGAACTTGTCTTGTTGTTGGCAATCACCCGGGCAATGCCCTCGTAGTGACGATCCAGGCGTCTGCGCGCCTCCTCCAGATCTTTTGCCTCGATCGCATCGACGATTGCGGCATGGTCGCGCCACGTCGCCATCGGATCGGCATTTTCAAGATTGACGAAATCCGACGCCTTGTAGAAGGCGAGCCAGAAGACATCGATCAGCCGCACCAGCGTTTCATTGTCCTGGCAGCGAAACAGCAGCCGGTGGAACAGCTGATCGTCTTCCGCAAAGGTTTCGCCCCGCTCGGCATGGGCGCGCATCCGATTGACCGTGGCGCGCAGCTCGGCGATATCCTCCTCGCCGATCACGTCGATCGTTTTGCCGATCAATCCCACTTCCAGCGTACGCCGGATTTCGAGGACCTCCTCGATCTGCCGCAGGGCGCCGCCGAGGCCGTAAGCGAGGTTGTCGAGAAGCGGCTCGAAGGAAAAGGCCTTCACGAAGATACCGACACCGCGCCGAGTCTCCAGCACGCCGAGCGATTCCAACGCCTTGATGCCTTCCCTCAGCGAATTGCGGCTGACACCGAGCTGGGTGGCAAGCTCTCCTTCCGCCGGAAGCAAGGTTCCGGGCGCAAGGCCATTGTCATCGATATAGGCGCGAAGACTTTCCTGCACGGAGACATGCAACAGCGGCGCGCGCGTCAGCGGCTTCATCGATTTCAATGTCATGGCCGGTCACTTTCCCGCATCGCCGATAAGACGCATGTTACATATCGACTTGTAGGATATCTGTCAAATGGTCAGGCTGAGAGAGGGCCAACACAGGACCCAGCTTGCGGCCTTTTAAGGCAGCCGTTCTTGGACACCACGATAGCCGAACGGCTTTAGTGTGAGGACTGGTCGACCTTTAGGGCATGGACCACCACACGGTTGCGGCCGGTCTTTTTGGCAAGGTAGAGCGCCGCATCCGCTTGGCGTTGCATGTGCTCTGCTGACACAAGCTCACTGTCTTGTATCATCGTGGCCACTCCAATGCTGACAGTGACATAGGGAACGACGCGGGAGGTAGGGTTTGGAAGAGACGCAGCTTCTACTCGGCTGCGAATTCTCTCAGCGATCACCCCGGCCTCTTGTTGATCGGAGCCTGGGAGAAAGACGAGAAATTCTTCGCCTCCATACCGGGCGACCTGGTCCCGCTCGTCTCTCATGCTGCTCTGAATGATGCCGGCAACTTTCCCCAGGCAGCGGTCGCCTTCGGCATGTCCGAGATTATCGTTGAGATGCTTGAAGTCGTCGACATCGCACATCAGCATCGCCGCGCCGCTCGTTCGTTTCAGGTCCTTGTTCCAGAAGTGATTTAGCGTTTCCATCATCGAACGCCGGTTGGCGACACCCGTCAGCGGGTCGGTCCTTGCCAGCAATTCCAGCTGCGAGTTGGCGTCGGTAAGCTCCGCGAGGCGACTCCGATCTCGTAACTCGAGCAAGAAGGTCTTCTGAGCGAAGATGGTGGCGGTGCGTCGAGCGACGACGGTTGCAGCCACACCGCTGGCGAAAAACAGCGTCCCGGCCAGAGCAGTTCCCGCTTCAATGTCTGGATTGCGCAGTTGAAACACAAGGTAGATAGCGAGGGCAGATGCACCGATCGCCATCGCCCAACCGAGTGGAATGGGAAATATGATAATGGCAGTGACGGCCACAAAAAGCATGATGGTCAAATGCCGCTCATAAAACTCGCCACCCGTATTAACGCCCACCAAGGCGACCGACAGGAGGATGAGAAAAACAGCAGAGAGCAGGAAAACTCCCTGCACCCACAAAGCACGCGGCCGCAGGAAGGCTATCGCGGCGACAAGCGCCGCGGGGAAGGATGGACGCAGGCCAGAGCATCGACATGACGGCTTCAGTCGGAAGCAAGATCGCGTTGAGGCCCAACGTCAGGACGTCGAGCACGATAACCCAAACCATCCACGCGCGGATGATCTTGGCAGTCCGCGGCCAGGAGCGTTCGCCAAAAAGCCGAGTGACCTGATTTCCAGCCAGCCCTCGTTGAGCAGGATCTTGACCGTCTGCGCTGCGTTGTGGTGCATCTCGATGGCTGCTCACTCCCATCGCTGACATCGGCATCTATGACCGGACAATACGGGCCTCTTGACCGGCGGCTGTAATGGGAGTGGCAGTTGCTCAACTGAGCGCGATAGGGTTTTGCGCAAATCCGGCGGCCGACCTATCCGGCGAGCCACTTCAGCGGCAAATGGATGGTGGATGACGGCTGCAATTTGTCGCAGTTCCAAAAGCGCCATTTCAAACCACGCGAGAGTTGCCAGGTGATATCGCACTCCATATATTGATAGCATAACCATCAGTGTTAAGGGAGTGCAATCGATGGCTGCAGTTACAATACGCAATTTGTCTGACGAGACACATCGTGCCTTAAGAGTGAGAGCAGCTCATCACGGCCGCAGTACAGAAGCAGAAATCCGTGACATCCTTGAAACAGCGGTACGGCCAGCTGAGCGCGTCATGTTGGGCTCGTTGCTAGCATCGATCGGCCGCGAGGCAGGGCTTTCCAACAACGACGTGGATAATCTGCAGCTCGTCCGAGACAAAGCAGCTGCGGAACCTATGAGTTTCGAATGATCCTGATCGATACCAACGTCATCTCGGAGCCATGGAAGCCCACACCCGATTATCAGGTGCTGGCGTGGATCGATGCTCAAGCAGTGGAAACGCTGTTCGTTTCAGCGATTACAGTAGCTGAGTTGCGGTTCGGCATTGCCGCGATGCCTAGCGGAAGACGAAAGACCGTCCTCTACGATCGACTAGAACAGGAAGTTCTGCCTCTATTTTCAGGGCGCGTTCTATCCTTCGACATGGCTGCGTCACAGAGCTATTCGGAATTGATGGCGCGAGCACGCGTAGCAGGTCGGGCAATCGGTAAAGCAGATGCCTATATCGCCGCAACTGCCGCGGCGAACGGATTTATTGTCGCCACCCGCGACACTAGTCCCTTCGAAGCCGCAGGACTTAACGTTATCAACCCGTGGTACGCACCAACATAGCAGCGACAAAGCGTCAGATGATTGCGGAGCCGCAATCGCCAGCTCGACCCATCAAGAGCGGTAGGTTGACAGTCGTCTCGGTCCGCAGTTAGGCCCTTCCTCGCACGACAGAACCGCCTGCGTTGGGCATTTCACCTAGCACAGAAAGTTACGAGGCCTCGATGCTACGTGCAACCTCTTCGAGAATGTGGGTGCGGGAATTTATGGATTAAAAGGTGACTAAAATAATCATCTTATGTTGACAAGGCGAATTTCGCTCCATAGGTTCCGCCCGCATCCGTGACGTAGGGACCAAGCAATGGCGTATGTTTTTTTGAACGTTTCTAATAATCTACCAACAATTTACAGAGAGACGCTATTTGCCACGACAGCGATCCTCCTGATTGGCGTTGCGGTGCCGCCGGCCTTCGCCCAGACCGCTTCCGAAGATGCCAACGCGACCGCGCTGGAACCGATCGTCATTCAAGGTGCAGCCTCTGATAGCAAGACCGACCGGACGTCGGTGACAGCCAAAAACAGCGCTGGCGCAACCAAGATCAGCACGCCGCTCGTCGAGACGCCGCGTTCGATCTCGGTGACGACGGAGAAGGAAATCGAGCAGCGCGGCGCCCAGAGCATCATCGAGGCTGTGCGCTATTCGGCTGGCGTGACGACAGGAACGAGCGGCTTCGATCCGCGTTTCGACCAGGTCTACATTCGCGGCTACAACGCCACGACGGTCGGTGACTATCGCGACGGATTGCGCCAGCCCTATATCAATTACGGCATGTTCCGCACCGAACCCTATCAGTTGCAGCGGGTCGAAGTGATAAAGGGACCGGTTTCCGTTCTTTACGGTTCTGGTTCGCCGGGCGGCCTCGTCAACAAGATATCGAAGCTTCCGACCGAGGAGCCGATCCGCGAAGTCGGCATTAGCTACGGCACCGAAGATCGGGTGCAGGGGATGTTCGATTTCGGCGGGCCGATCAGCGAAGACAACGAGGATTTTCTCTATCGCATCGTCGGCGTCGCCCGCCGCGGCGACACCAATTTCGATATTGCCGACAACCGATATTTGCTAGCGCCGTCCTTTACCTGGAAGCCTGACGAGGGCACATCCTTCACGGTTTACGGCTTGGCGCAGGCAGATGAGACCGACTCCAATGTCGGCGCGATCACGACCTTGGACGGCAGGATCCTCGATATCAGGGCGAGCGATCCCGACTATGACTACCAGAAGGTCAAGCAGCAGCAGGTCGGCTATCAGTTCGAGCATGAATTCGACAACGGCCTGACCTTCCGGCAGAACCTGCGCTATTCGCACCTCGATCTGGAGGCTCGCTACCTCGGCGTTACCAGCTGGACCGGGACAGTCGCGCATCGTGGCACGAATGCGATCCGGGACGAGATGAACGTTTTCCAGGTCGACAATCAACTGGAGACGAAATTCGACACAGGCCCGCTTGCGCATACGATGCTGTTCGGGCTCGACTATTCCAATCTCCAGTCGAGCTTTGGCTATGGCGCCGGAGCTGCCGATCCGGCATTCGACTTCGATATCGCCAATCCGACCTATGGAGTCTCGGGCGCTACGCCGGATTATAATGTCTTGGCTTCCGATGCCGACATGCGGCAGGTGGGCATTTACGTCATGGACCAAATCGAGGTCGGAAATTGGCGCTTCAACCTCGGCGGCCGGCAGACCTGGGTGAATCAGACGCGAGATGCGACATTGCCCACGGTCAGCTCGGAGGAGGTCGACAAGAACGCCTTCTCCGTACAGGCCGGCGCGCTTTACCTCTTCGACAACGGCATCGCGCCATTCGTTTCCTACGCGACCTCCTTCGATCCGGTCACCAACCGATCGGCCACCAACACAATTCTTCCGCCGACGAAGGGCGAGCAATACGAAGTCGGCGTGAAGTACCAGCCTCCCGGCTCCGATATCCTGCTGTCGGCCGTCGCCTATCACATCGTCGAGCAGAACAAGCCGAGGCTCGCTGATCCGTTGACATTTGCCTACGATTCTCAGGGAGAGGTGACCGGAAAGGGTATCGAGCTTGAAGCCCGCGCGGCGATCGCCGACGGTCTCGATATTGTTGCGGCCTACACCTACAACGACTCCGAAGTGACCGGGGGCAACAACGTCGGAAATACTCCGGCCATCACCCCGACCCATATTGCGAGCCTTTGGGCGAACTACACTTTCCAGGAAAGCAATCCCTTCAACGGTCTGTCGGTTGGCGCGGGCGTGCGCTACATCGGTGAGACCTGGACGGATGTGGCCAATACCTCGAAGAATCCTGCGACTTTCTACGTCGATGCATCCGCCTCCTATGATTTCGGCGCAGTCGACAAGAAATACGAGGGCCTGACTGCAGCCTTCGCCATCCGCAACATCGCCGATGAGCGCGAAACAGTTTGCGAAGAGGGCTTTTGCTATCTCGGCCAGGGCCGCAACATGACCGGAACCCTGAAATACCGGTGGTAAGGCACTGCAATGGAGACAAACTGGGTCTTCCAACGCCCGACCTTAATCGCTGACTATCCTGTCGCCCACCAAGCCGTCGACCTCGACGGTCTGGTGGGCGACGGCCCGTTCTCCTATTGCCGCGGCAAGCTGCTCAGCGCTCTCCCGCAGACGGGCATCGTCGTTTCCTGCAGGGATCTTTGCGACCGAGCGATCTTCGACGAGATCATTGGCCGATATGCGCAAAAATTTCCGGGCAGCGACCGCCGCGCGATCGTCTCCATGTGGACGCTCTACTATTTCAGCATGCTGACGATTGCCCCCAGCGTCCACATGTTCGTGCACCGGATCGCGCTGCGGATGGAGATCGATCGGCTTTCGCTCGTCTGCAACGAGCAGACAGGCGAACCGGAAGCATTCGTGATGTCCGGCAGGCCCGAGGTGACAAGTGACCCGGCCGGCGAGCTTCACCGGCTGATGCTCGGTCATGCCCGGCCCGTCATCGCGGCGATCGCCGTCAACGCCGGCGTTGCGCCGAAGCTTCTCTGGAACAATGTCGCGGCCTATCTCTCCTGGATTCTGAAAGAGATCGCTCATCGCCGTGAGCCCGTCTTCGCCGAAGGCGGCCTGGCGCTGCTGGAAGAAGCTCAATGGCCGGGCGGCGGGCGCAACCCGATGTTCGGCATGATCCGCATTGCGCGCCAGCAATGCGGGCTCGAATTCGTGCGCCGGAAAGTCTGCTGCCTGCGCTATAACCTGCCGGGCGTCGGCGGCTGCGGCGAAGCCTGCCCGCTGCCTGAGGGGCGCCACTAGCTCCTATCGTCTACCGCGCGCAGAGACGGGTGCCCTGCGCACCAGTTATCGCGAATGCGCCAAACAGAAGTCTCGTCGTCTCAAAGCGCAGCCTCACCTGCCTCGGCGTCGGCGAGTGGCTTGACCATGAACAGGCATGGATGGTCCTCGTGCCAGAGCTTTGCAAAGACCTCGGCCCTAACGAAGCCGTTCCGGTCATAGAAGCGCCGCGTCGCCTCGAACTGGGGTTCGTCGAGGCCGCGCGGGGCGAGTGTCTTGACCGTCAGCAGCCGGGCACCCGATTCATGGCCGAAACGTTCGGCCGCATCGATGAGATGGCGTCCGGCGCCGCGACCGTGATGTTCCGGTCGTGTCGCAATCAACGCGATCTCGACGGCGTCGGGCGGGTGCGGCTTCAAGGCGATCAACGCGGTCACGACATTCGCTTCGACATAGCCGAACACCGGCAGGTCTTCGATCGCCTGGGCGCTCGCATCGATGACCTCAGGTTCTGAAAACCAGTCCGGCAAAGCCCCCATGATCGATCGGCAGAGCTCTGCCTTGCCGGTCAGGATCTCAATTGTTTTTCCCATTTTTTCTCGCCTCCGATCGGTCGATTTAAACTTGACTCCTGTTATCACCTTAAAATAGACACTGCAATCAAATCGTGTACTTTCCTCGAAAAAGGAAGGCTAAGACCGAACCAGCCAGAAACGACAGCGCCTGATTTTCCATTTGTAAAAAGGGTACAGGACAATGCACACATTGCATCGTGATGTGAACGGAAATGCCGTGGTCAATGCCATGATCGAAAACAAGGACAAGCTCCTTAAAACGATTGAAAGCGTTGTCAAATCAAAGTCATGTTCCGAGGATATCTTTCAAGATGGAGTCATTAAAGCCTATGGGGTCAAGACCGACGATATTCGTTGCCCGATCGGCTACGCCTTCCGAATGGTCTACAATCTCGCACTCGATGAGAGCCGCCGGCGACGCCAGAAGATGAACAACCATAGGTCGATCGACCAGATTCAGGAGATCACGGCTCCCATCCCCACCGTGCTCGACCAGCTCGTCGCTGCCGAGACCCTGCGCAATGTGCTTGCCTCGCTCGAGGCGCTGCCGAAGCGAACCAACGATGCCTTCATTCGCCATCGCCTCAACGGCGTGCCGCAGAAGGATATTGCAGCCGAACTCGGCGTCTCAAGGACGCTCGTCAACTTCATGATCAAGGCGGCAGAGGAACATTGCCATCTGGCGATCGCCGAACCTGCTTCCCGCCCCGATCATGCGCACCGGCAGGAGCCTACCGTTTCGCTGCGTGCAGCGCCTGCTGCAAATCGCTCCACAGCAGTTCCGGCTCTTCCAGGCCAACGGCGAAACGAACCGTCTGCTCGCTCACGCCGAACCGGATGAAGGAAGTCATCCGGTCGGGGATCTGCAGCGCGACCTTGGCGGGGACCACCAGCGTTTCTGGTCCCCCCCAGCTGACACCGAGACGGATGTCGCGAAGGCTATTCACAAAGCGTGCGACATCGATATCGGGATTGAGGTCGAAGGCAAACAGCCCGGCATAACCCGTCAGCGTCGCCCTTCCGGGATGCTCCTGGAATGCCGGGTGACGAACGCGTCCGATCGCAGAATGCTCCTTCAGCCGCCCGGCCAGCAAAAGCCCGCTGCGCTCATGCTCCTTGAGACGGACACGCAACGTGCGCATGCCGCGCAGCAGCAGCCAGGCCTCGAACGGTGACAGTTTGGCACCGACATAGGGGTAAGACGTTGAATTGATCCTGGCGATGGCCTCTTTCGAGCCGACGACGACGCCGGCGACCGTATCGCTGTGACCGCCGAGATATTTCGAGGCGGCGTGAATGACGATATCGACGCCATGCTGGATCGGTTTCTGAAAGAGCGGCGTTGCCCAGGAATTGTCGATGATGGTGGTGACGCCGGCCCCCTTTGCCATGGCCGACAGCGCCGCAATGTCCTGCAGCTCGAAGACGAAGGATGTGGGGTTTTCAAGGTAGAGCAGCTTGGCACCCGACAGCGCCTTGCGGACCTCGTCGTGGTCGGCGGGATCGACGAAATCCACCGCGACACCGAGCCTGGCGAGCAGCTTCACCAGAAGGCGGTAGACATCGTTGTAGAGATGGCGGACCGCAACGACCCGGTCTCCCGCCTCAACAAGACTGAGAATTGTCGATGTAATGGCGGCCGTTCCGCTCGAGAAGGCACGTCCATCCTCCGCGCCCTCGAGGCGGGCGACCAGGAGTTCGAATTCGCGGACCGTCGGATTGTCGCCGCGCGAATAGATGTAGTTGCGCGTGCGGCCGGCGAAAACATCCTCCATCGCCTCATAACTGTCGTAGGTGAAGAGCGACGTCTGGAAGATCGGCGGAGACACGGCGTTGAATGCCGCCGGATCGACAGGTGTAAAGAGATCGTCAGCGGCCGCATGAGCGCCAAGGTCGTGCGGGTTGATCGACTGGTTCATGGTCATCCTCTCATGGACAAAAGCTGGGATATGGACGGATGGAGGTCAGATGGTCGGCGGAGCGCTGCCGCAGCGCGCGAAGTGCCCACATCAGGCAGACGGCCGACAGCAAGCCGGTCAGGGCCGAGGCCAGGAACATGGCTGCCAGCAAGCCTGAAAAGCCGAAAAAGGGCGGCAAGAGCGCCAGCAGCGGAAAGAGAAGATAGCCATTCTGCGCCAGGCCGATGGCAACCGCCGCTTTCGGTCTGCCCTGGGCCTGGAAGAGGATCAGCACCGTTTGCCGCAAACCGAACAGCAGAAGCGGAAGATGGGTCGCGATGATCGCTTGCCCGGCGATCCCGATCACCACCGCATCGTCGGTGAAGAACGAGGCAAGTTCTTCGGAGAAAACGAGCGCGGCCAATCCATAGGCGCCACTCATGGCAGTTGTGACCACTGTGAGGATGCGGGCTGCCGACAGCATCCGCGCGGTATCGCCTCGACCCCAGGCAAAGCTCAGGATCGACTGGGCTCCGAGTGAGATGCCGATGACGGGGAGGGTTCCGACCGCCAGCAGCCGCAAGGTAATCCCGACGCCGGCGATGCCGGCTTCTCCGTGATAGGTGCCGGCGAGCGATACCATTGCCGCAATCGCGCCTGCGGTTGCGAGACTGGTCAGCGTCGTCGGTGCGCCCACAGCAAGGACAGGCCTGAGATAGCCGATATCTCCCCACCGCCGGCCAAACGTCAGCCGGACCGTCCCAAGTCGCCTGGCGTGGTAGGCAGCATAGATGCAAAGCGCGACGAGCTGGGACAGGATGGTTGCGATTGCAACGCCCTGCAGGCCGAGGCCGAAGCCGAAGATCATGATCGGGTCGAGGATCATGTTCAGCGCAAAGCAGGCGACCAGCGTCCACATGCCGAAGCGGGCATTGCCCTCTGCGATCGCCAGGAAATCGAGAATAATCTGCGCCATCGTCAGCGGCACCGAGATCGCAATGATCATCAGATAATGCTGCGCGAGCGGCTGAAGGGCAGGCATGGCGCCGAACAGCAAAAAATCTGGAAATGCGACGATTGCGATGGCACTTGCCGCGCCGAAAACGACGCCGGCAGCAAGACTGATCGAGGCAATAGCGCCGGCCCGGGATCGGTTGCCGGCTCCGAGCGTGCGTCCGACCTCCGTTGCAACACCGACGCCGATCCCCTCGCCGAAGGCGGCTATGAGCATGAGGATCGGCAGGACGAT
Source organism: Rhizobium leguminosarum (assembly GCF_001679785.1). Classification (NCBI taxonomy): domain Bacteria; kingdom Pseudomonadati; phylum Pseudomonadota; class Alphaproteobacteria; order Hyphomicrobiales; family Rhizobiaceae; genus Rhizobium; species Rhizobium leguminosarum. The sequence continues at coordinate 189,739 of NZ_CP016287.1, read as the reverse complement.
CATGATCGCCGCGATCTGGTCTTCACCGATCATGCCGACGAAGATCATGTTGATCGTATGATGGGCGGCATTGATCGACAGGCCGAACATGGCCGGCAGTCCGAGCCGAAGCAGCAGCCTCAGAAGCTCAGGACTGGCAAGGTCCTCCGGTGCGAGGCGCTGCCGTCTCCGAAAGCTGCCGCTGACGTCGCTCATATCGTTCATGACGCAGGCACCCAGAGACGATCGCCGAAGAAACGTTCGCGGCCGAGCATTACCAGGAGCGCCCGCTTGTGCGGAAAATCGAAATGCTTGACCTTGGCAAAACCCGAACGATCGAGGTTGCGGATCTGCTGCTCGTGACTGGCGCGCGGCTCACCGACGATGCGCATCGTGCGTGGATCGTCGAGGAAGATGAAATGCATCAGCGAAGGAAGCCATGCGCTGATCCATTTCTTGCCGCGATAGCCGGGCTCGCCGATCGCCACATGCCATCCACGATCATAGTCGTCGGCATCGTAAAAGGGGCCGAGCCGGTTCTCTTTCGCCCAATAAACCTCGAAATAGCCGAAGGGAATATCCGCAAAACTGCCGATCAGCGGCAGGACATGCGGATCTGCGATCCTTTCCTCCAGGATCTCCCGGTGCTTGTCGATCGAACCCGCATCCTCCCAGATTGTGTTGACCTGTTCGTCGTTCATCCAGCGATGAAATGCTGCAAGATCGGTCTCCGGATCGGCCACCGTGAAGATGATTTCCCGTTCCAGCCAGGGGATGAAACGCCTGTAGACCGTGCCCTTCGGCTTTGCGGGCCGGCGCGGATGATACCGGCCCGCAGTCATCTCCTGCATGGGCGGCAGCGGATAGGACAGTTGCGGCAGCCACAGTGAAGGCCATTGCCACAGGATCGCCGAATCGAGCCTTCCGCTTGCATCCGCAATGTGTCTGGGAAGACTTGTCTGATGCCCTTCGAAGACGACTGAGGTGATCGAGCGATCTTCTGCCGTCACGGCTTCGGCGGCCGCCATGAGAAGCTCTGCCGATTGCACCGGATCGCCATGGTAGAAGGTGACCGACGCGATGCCGGCATCGACCTCGAATACGGCTTCGTGGTGGCCGTAAGCGGTCTTGAGGTGGATGAGATTGGGGGCGAGGCTGACGTAGCTGCGCGACTGAAGAGCGCGCCTTTGTTTGACGGCGTCGAAATCCATGATGTTCTCCTTGGCCGGTCGAGGACCGGTCGGGCTTTTGGCGCTGCGAGCATGAAGCGTGCTCTCGCGCCGATTTAGTAGAATGACGATCCATCTCCCGCTGAGTTTAGGGGGAAGCGAAGAAAAAAATTCTCATCAATTTTCTAAACTGCAGCCTGCCGGATCCGTCACTTGCGCATGACCATCATCACCGCAGGAGCTGCGAATGGATAATCTTGACCCTCGCGACGATCTCTGGATCGCCGTCATCGACACCGAGCGTCGCTACTCGGTCTGGCCGCAAGACAAGCGGATTCCCCTGGGCTGGGAGCCGGCGGGCTTTGCCGGTTCGCGCCAGCAATGCCTGGCGCATATCGCTGACGTCTGGGCGGATCCGCGCCCCCTCTCCTTGCGCTCGGCAATCGCCGGCGATGCGCGTCTCTGAAAACGGCTGGATGGCACGGATGAACAAACAGATCACAAACTTCGCAGATGCCTACCCGACCGATGTCGCGACGGACGCAGTCTTCGAGAGCTTCCCGCTGACGATCGCGCAGAAGCGTATCTGGTCGCTGGAGCAGATCGGCAACGGCACGGTGTTTCCCGACCAGGTTATTTCGCTGCGATTAAGCCCGGCCGTCGACGTCAAGACCATTACCGGCGCCTGCCGGGCGCTCGTGGCGCAACATCCGTCCCTTGCCACTCGCTTCCGCCGGCTGGCGGGCGGCCGCGTCGAGCAATACTGCGGCGCATTGACCGCAATACCGATCGAGATGGTCGGCGAAGGCGCTGCTCTTGCGGAGGCCGACGCGTTCGCCGCCCAGAAAGCCTTCCGCGACAGGCGCTTCGATCTCCTTGCTGGCCCGCCGGCGCGTGTTCAGATTGTCTTGCTTGCCGATGGGCAGTCGCTTCTGACGATCATGCTTCATCCTGTGATCTCGGACGATCGCGAGAAGTCGCTTCTTGCCGGCTCCCTGACGCGAATTCTCGACGGCGCACCCGCCGGCGACACACAGCCGGCCGAAATCTTGGCCGGAACGCGGGAGGCTGAATGGCTGCAGACCGAGCGGGCGCAGGAATCCCTCTCCTATTGGCGGAACACGATCGGTCTCGACTACGCCGCCTCGACCTTTCCCACCCGCTTCAACAGTGGCGGATTGGCAGGTGTGGCGCGCGCTCAACATCGATTTTCGATCGAGCCTGATCTCTGGGCAAAGCTCGGTCGACATGCGCAGCATAATGGATATCAGGTCGAGCCCGTGCTTCACGCCGCCTTTTGCGCGCTGCTGGCGCGCTACAGCGGCAACTATGCTTTGCTGACCGGGCTCCTGATCGCGCGGCCGGAGAAGGAACACCTTGCGAACCGCGGCCGTGCCGAACAGGTCCTTCCCCTCATCCTGTCGCTGACATCAAGAAGCTCTCTCGACGATGTCATCGCAGCGATCTCATCGGCAACGGAGGAGGGGCTTGCCCGGCTCGTTCCGCTGGAGCGCATCACCCAGGAACTGGTCGTCGACGAAGCGGCTGCCCAGGAAGCCGTGGTCAAGGCGCTGTTCGAATTCCGCGAGCCGTATCCGGTCCCCCGCCATGCGACAAATCTGGAACCTCTGGGCGCGCGTGCCGACAGCGAGCTTTCCCTAGTGATCGAGGCACGTCTGGATGGGGCCGCATCCGGGCTGATCGATTATGCGCAGGATCTCTATGACGGCGCGCTGATTGCCCGTGTCTCCCGGCATTTCACCCTTGTGCTCGAACAGATCGTTGTGCGGCCGAATGTGCGAATCAAGGACATCGAACTCGTGGGGAGTGATGAACTCGACCAGTTGTCGGCGCCCTACGAAGACGAGGTCGTCAACGATGACCGGCCGGTCCACGAGCTGATATCGGCCCATTCGCGCCAGACGCCGGAGAAGACGGCGATCGTCTACGGCGACGAGGAATGGAGCCATGGCTGGCTGGAGGCCAGCACCAACCGTCTCGCACACCGGTTGCGGCATCTGGGCGTTCGCGCCGAGGTGACGGTCGCCATCTTCATCAAGCGCTCGCCGGAGGCCATCGTCGGTATCCTCGCGACGGTGAAGGCGGGCGGCGCCTATATCCCGGTCGAGCCTGACCATCCGCCGGTCCGCAATCATCACATTCTGCGCGACGGCGGTGTCAAGATCGTTCTGACCCATAGCTGGCTTCGGCATCGGCTGCCGGAAGAACTCGACACCATCATCCTCGAACTCGACAAGATCGACCTCGACGGCGAGCCGGATACGCCACTTGATATTCCCACTCACAAGGATCAGCTCGCCTATGTCATGTACACCTCCGGATCGACCGGACTGCCGAAGGGTGTCGCCGTCGAGCACGGTCCGCTGACGCACCATCTGCAGAACACCTCGCGTGTCTACGGCATGAGCTCGGCCTCCCGCGAGCTGCCGTTCCTGCCTTTCAGTTCGGATGGCGGGCACGAGCGGTGGATGAACCCGCTGATGGAGGGCGGCAGTATCATTCTTCCGGACCAGCCGCTGTGGACGCCGGAAGAGACATTGACGGCCATGCGCAAGCACGGCGCCAACAATGCCAGCATTCCCACAACCTATCTGCAGCAACTGGCGGAATGGGCCGATATAACCGATGGCGCGCCGCCGATGCGGCTTTATTCCTTCGGCGGCGAGGGGCTGGCGCAGCCGACCTTCGATTTGCTGTCGCGGGCGTTGAAATCGGAATGGCTGATCAACGGCTACGGGCCGACCGAAACCATCATGACGCCGATGGTCTGGAAGGTGAGGGCCGGCACGAAATTCCAGGGGGTCTATGCTCCGCTCGGCCGCGCTGTCGGGTTAAGGCGCGTCTATGTGCTCGACCCCGATCTCAATCCGTGCCCGATCGGCGTGACCGGCGAGCTCTATATCGGCGGCGAAGGCATCGCACGCGGCTATCTCGGCAAGCCGGACACGACGGCGGATCGCTTCATTCCCGATCCGTTCTCGAGCGATGGCGGCCGACTTTATCGCTCCGGCGACCTGACGCGTTGGCGTGATGACGGAACCGTCGAATTCGTCGGCCGTGTCGACCATCAGGTGAAGCTTCGCGGTTACCGGATTGAGCTCGGCGAGATCGAAGCGGCTCTGCTCCAGCAGCCCGGCGTCGGCGAAGCCCTGGTCGTCCTGCGCGATGACGATGCCGGCGGCGACAAGGCGCTCGTTGCCTATGTCGTTCCCAAGAAAGACGAGAGGTTGGACGTCGAGACGATCCGCGCCGCCCTCGAGCGCAGCCTGCCATCCTACATGGTGCCGGCGGCCGTGGTCGAACTGGAGAAAATGCCGACCAATCCGAACAGCAAGCTCGATCGATTTGCGCTGCCAGCGCCACAACCGGTCAAACGCACAATCGTCGAGCCGGCGACAGCGCTCGAAGAGGAGGTGCTGGATGTCTGGCGGCAGGTTCTCAAGCTGGAAGCAATCAGCGTCGAGGATAATTTCTTCGCGATCGGCGGCAATTCGCTCGGCGCGATCCGCATCCTTTCGCTGCTGCGGCAACGCCGGCCGAAAATTCCGCTCATTGTCGCCGATATCTTCAACAACCCGACCATACGCTCCTTTGCGGGCGTGATGGAGCAGGGAGACCAACGGGATCTGTCGGAGGTGATCGTGCTGCGCGCTTCCGGCGCCAAGCCGCGGCTTTATTGCTTCCCGGGCTTGCTCGTCAGCACCCGCGAATATGTCAAACTCGTCGACTATCTCGGGGCAGATCAGCCGGCGACCGGCTTCATTTGCCACTCGCTTTCCGAGAAAAAGGAAGTCGGCGCTCCGATCGAAGACATCATCGAGAGCTATGTCGACCATATCAGGACACATAGTCAGGGAGCACCCTGCTATTTCCTCGGCTGGTCCTGGGGCGGTCTGCTGGCCTACGAGGCTGCCCGCACCCTCGGCAACGAGGTCGACGTCAGGATGATGGCGATGGTCGACGTTTGCGATCTCGGATCGGAATTTGCGATCGGCGCAAAGCCGAAGTTCCGGCCGGGCGAGCGCGACGAACTTCATCGAGACGTAGAGGCGTGGCTAGGAAAAACGGCGATGCGTCCCGAATGGGACCGGCTGCTGTCGACGATGGACGCGGATACTTACGATCAATTCCTGCGTTTCGTCGGCGACGAGAAGGACCCGCTTCCGAACGACGGGCCTGATATCAGCAGCCGGGAGCATACCTTCTGGGTGCTGATCGACAATGCCCTGATCTTCCGCAAGCATCGGCTCGTTCCTCACGATGTGCCGATCTATCCCTGGGCTGCCGACGACAGCCTCAACCGCGGCCTCAACCTGATCGATTGGCGCCGCCTGTCGCCGCGGGCGCATGCGGCCGAAATCATCACCGGCACCAACCATCTGCATATGATCGGGTCTCCCGCCTTCCACTCAAGGCTTGCCCTGCGTCTCAAGGAAACAGAGAAGGATATCGCATGACCGTCGCTTTTGCTCGCAGGGATGCCGTGAGCGAGCCGCTCGATATTGCCGGCATCGGTATCGGGCCCTCCAATCTGAGCCTCGCCTGCCTGTTCGAGTCGGTGCCCGAGATCAGGAGCTGCTTCTTCGAGCGGCGCCCATCGTTCGATTGGCATCCCGGCATGATGATGCCCGGCGTCGAACTGCAGTCGTCCTTTTTGAAAGACCTCGTCACCCCGATCCTGCCGACCAGCCGCTGGTCATTTGTCTCCTATCTGGTTGCCCATAAGAGGCTCTACGCCTTCCTGAACGCCAATTATGACGCCGTTCCCCGGCAGGAGTTCGCGCGCTATCTCGCCTGGGTCGCTAACGGCGTGGACGGCCTGCGCTTTGGAACGGAGATCCGCGACGTCGAGCACCGCGACGACCGGTTCTTCCTGCGGTTCGACAACGGTCAGGAGGAGGCGCGAAACCTGGTGATCGGCACGGGGTCGTCGCCCTTCGTGCCAGACTGGGCAAAACCGTTCCTGGGTGCCGATTGCTTTCATAACAGCGAGGCCAAGTCGCGTCTCAGCGATCTCGGCGCCGCCCGCATCGTCGTGGTCGGCGGCGGTCAAAGCGGCGGCGAGGTCGTCGAAGCCTTGCTTGCCGATCCCGGTTCCATGAAGGAGCTGACATGGATCAGCCGGCGTCATAATTTCGAGCCGATTAACGATACACCGTTTTCAAACCAGGTCTTCTCACCGGAATACGTGCAGGCCTATCTGAAGCTTAGCGGCGAGCAGAAGCAGGCCGCGTTGAGGAACTCGATCCTGACCAGCGACGGCTTGTCGATTTCGACGATTCATTCGATCTATCGCCGCCTTTATGCGTTGCGTTATCTCGAACCGAGCACGCTCAATGCATCTCTGGCGCCAAATCGCGATGTGATCCAGATGGAGCGGAACGGCAATGCCTATCGGCTCATCGTCAGGAACCAATTCGACGGCGGAATCGAGGTGCTTCATGCGGATGCGGTGGTTCTGGCAACCGGATACCGGTTCCGATTGCCGGATGCTCTCGGCTCGCTGGGCGACAGGATAACGCTCGATAGAAACGGTTATCCGCTTCTCAATGACGACTACACGATGCAGTGGACGGGTCCGAGGGCCAACCGATTGTTTGCGCAGAATGCGGGGCGGTACTCGCACGGTATCGCCGACTCTCAGCTCAGCCTCATGGCTTGGCGCAGCGCAACCATCGTCAATACGCTTCTCGGCCGGCAGCACTTCGATGCGGAACCCGACAACGGGCAACTCGCCTGGGCGACGGAGACCGCTTCTGCAATGCCTCATCAGCTCCGAACCGGCTATTCGGACGGCATGCTGTCGTCCTGAAACAGGCGCGTCGAAATGCCGGGGAACCCGGATTGAGAGCAAACAGCCAGCGCAACGACGTGCTGGCTGCCACTTTCGACCAGACGGTGATGCCATTGCCGGTCACGATCGCCGCCATCGACCATGACTGGGATGCCATCCTTCCAGGAAAAGGCGACGTTGCGGGGATCCTCGCGCAGCCCGACGCCGAGTGCCTTCAGATGGCTCTCCTTGAGCGTCCAGAGTGCGGCCGCCGCGCGCCCGCGTTCGGACGCAGGCAATTCCGCGAGCCAGCGCCGTTCGTCTGCACTGCAATAGCTATCTGCTGCCGCCGCTTCGATCTCCGTATCGACGCGTTCGCAGTCTATTCCCAGGTGGTCACATGCTGAAGCGACAGCGACGGCCACAAGCCCATCGGCATTGGCGAGGCTGAACTGCAGCCTGTCATCACCCTCAAGCCTCAGCTTGCCGCGGTTGTCCGGGGACAACAGGAGCTTGCTCGGCGATATCCCGGTATGCACGCTCAACAGCCGCCGCAGGAGATACCGGCCGGCAACGAAGGAGGCCCGATCCCGGTCAAAATAGTAGGTCGCGGCGCGCTCCCGTTCATCCGGTGAAAGCGACTGCATCCAGCGGTTTCGGTCGCCTTCGTTCTTAGAATACTGCCAGAGCGCGATTTCAATGCCGGCGGCATGGTCTTCAGGTTGGTGCATTTCCGCTCGCCGTGGCTGCTATCTTCCTGAATTTTCAGGAACTCTGGGTCGTAACGCGTTTAATTGATCGCGGAAGTATTGGTCAACTCAGAAGATCTTCGAAAATGAGGCCGGAACATTTTTTAGTTAATACTAAATTATTGAATCTGGTGCGAGATCTTGCATCAGTCGGCACGCCCGTCGTCCCAGCTACCTTCGAGGAGACCCGCATGAAGCGCCCGAGCATCAAGCAAGCCCTGATCTTAAAGCTTTCGATCATCAGCCTGTTCCTAGTTGGCCTGTCCTATGTCTCGCTGAGCACGATTTCGACACTTCGCGCCAATACCGAGCAGATCGGGACCTTCTGGATGCAGCGGCTTGTGACGGCTCGCGAGATCAAGGATGACTTCCTCAACCTGAAATTGGTCCATGCCCACTACCTCCTGGAGGATACAGCGGAGGAGCGGAATGTCGGGCAGCAACGAATCGATGCCGCCGTTGCCGCGCTCGAGAAAGTTGTCGCCGAATACGAAAAAGGCGTCCGCACCGAGCGGGGGCGCGAACTGATCAATCAGATCAAGCCGGAACTCGCCAAATATCGCGCGCTGGCAGAGCAGATGATCGCGTTTGAAAATGACGGAAAGACGCCTGAAGCAATCCGCTTCTTCAAGGAAAATATGGAGCCACAAGCCGAGCTGGTGAACAAGGCGGTGGCAGATCTGGCTGCTTTTATTCTCAGCCAGGCCGAAGGCTTTGTGGCCGCGAGCGGTGCTTCCGCACAATCCGCGTTCATGCTGACGGCCACGATCGCAGCGCTGGCCGTGCTTCTTGCCGTGGCCGGCATCTTCTTTGCAATTTCCGGCATCGCCAGCCCAATCCGAAGCATCGCCTCCGCCATGAGACGCTTGTCCGATGGCGATCTTGACAGCGATATTCCCTATGCCGGTCGCGCCGACGAGGTCGGCGAAATGGCCGGTGCGGTTGAAATCTTCCGCCAGAATGCTCTCAACGTCGTCAGGCTTGAGAAGGAAGCCGCCGAATCCCGTAGCGAGAGTGAGGCAGCGCGCGCCGCATCCCAGCAGCGCGCCGAACGCGAGGCGGAACAGTTGCGCTTCGCAACCACGACCTTGGGCGAAGGGCTCCGGCGGCTTGCAGCAGGCGACATATCCTTCCAGCTTTCGGAGCAGTTTGCGGCCCAATACGAAACCTTGCGGGAAGACTTCAACGCTTCGCTCCGGCAATTGGGTGCGACGATCGGTGCCGTGCTCGAGACGGTACACAGCATCGATAATGGCACCGGTGAGATTGCATCTGCCGCACAGGATCTTTCCAAACGCACCGAACAGCAAGCAGCCTCTCTCGAAGAAACTGCTGCAGCCTTGGACGAGATCACGTCGAATGTGACGATGGCGACCAAACGCACCGACGAGGCGCGCAATGTCGCCAAAGAAGCCGATATCAGTGCCCAGCGGTCGGCAACGGTCGTCTCTGAGGCGGAACAGGCCATGCGCCGCATCGAAGACAGTTCACAGCAGATTTCGAACATCATTGGTGCAATTGATGAAATCGCCTTCCAGACGAACCTCCTGGCGCTTAACGCCGGCGTTGAAGCCGCGCGTGCGGGTGAGGCGGGCAAAGGTTTTGCCGTGGTCGCACAGGAAGTCCGCGAGCTTGCCCAGCGGGCAGCTCAAGCCGCCAAGGAGATCAAGGGCTTCATTCAAAAGTCATCGACTGAGGTGGAAAATGGCGTGAAACTGGTTCTCGAAACCGGAACGTCGCTGAAGTCGATTGGGGAATACGTCATACAGATCAACCAACTCATGGATGCGATTGCCACATCCGCGCGTGAGCAATCGATTGGACTTGCCGAGATCAACACGGCAGTCAATCAGATGGACCAGGCGACTCAGCAAAATGCGGCGATGGTCGAACAGTCGACAGCTGCAGTTGCCTCATTGTCCTCCGAGGCAGGCCGCCTGCGTGATCTGGTCAACCAGTTCCAATTGGACGGCAACAAAAGCGCGGCGGACGTACAGCGCGGCGGGCGAGCCTTTGAGGGCAACAGCCCAATCCACTTGGTCGCTCAGCGGCGCGTCATCCACAGATGAAGCGCGACTGAGGTCGGATCAGATACCGCTTGATATCGAATGCCTCTGACTGCTGTTCCCGCCTCTCATTCCATCAAAAGCTTAGAGGCGGCGGGTATCTGGGCGATCTACGCAAGATGTCCGCCGCGCCACTTGGGAACGGCATATTGATTCCGGCTAGTCGGCCGGCGTCACGCGGGTCCAGAACGCGTTGAACACGATCGAATCGAAGAAGGCCGAGGCCCGGACGATACGGCCGTCGCGCATGTCGAGAAACCAGGCATAGGTGTTGGCGTAGGGCTCCCCGTCGCGAGCGATTCCGCGGGCGTCGAAAAAGACGATCACAGTGTCGCCGTCAGCATAGACGTTGCGGATCGCGGGCTTCAGCGGCGCCTTCATGCGGGCGTTAAACGGGCGGACCACTTCGCGCAAGAACGCCTCGCGACTGGGATAAGTCTTCGATGCCAGCGAATAGCCCTCGATCGTCCAGCGGGCGTCGTCGGCGAGGAGGTCATAAGGGCTGCCTGTGCCGGCCGCCCACGCTTCAAAGCCAGCCTCGACGGTCGTCTTGTTGCGGCGTTCGGTTTCGGTCAGCGTCTGCGATGCGGCGCGTGCCTCCAACCCACCCAGAGCCAGTATGGTGGCGGCGATGCCGAGGGCAGCGTTGAAGATGCGGCGGACAAAGGATGCCGGACTGCGGACAGTTGCGGTTGTGGCGTTGGACATAGTTTCCTCAATGGGTCGAGTTGGTGGCGCGACACCCGCTGGCCGGGTGCCGCTTGCAGAGCTCGTCGCCAAAATTCTGCTTAGATCTGGTTTTCCCAGGCTTTCAACTGATGCTCCTTCAACATGTCCTCGACGACCTTCGGAACCACGTTGCGGAATCTGCCGGTGTCGGCCGGAACGACGCCGATCATACGGTCGATCATTTCCTTCGGGTCCATCTTACCTTCGGGGGTGGCAAAGAAATCGTCGAAGCCCTTGCGCAGATCTGCGCGCTTGGTGAAGTTCTTGCTGTCATCCAGCCAGCGGAACGGATTGTCGGCCATCGTCTCGTTGTAGCCGGTGTAGTAGGCGCCCGGATTGATCGTCTGGATCTTGATGCCGTACGGGGCGAGTTCCTGCTGCAGCGCTTCGGCGATCGATTCCAAAGCGTGTTTGGTGGAGACATAGGTGCCCCAGTTGGCGGGTGTAAAGAGGCCACCCATCGATGACGTGAAGACCACCTTGCCCTTCTTGCGTTCACGTACCCATTTCTGGACGACGCCCTGGGTCAGCACCAGCGGCAGGAAGACATTGACTTCGTAGTTCTTGCGAACGAGCTCGATCGGGATTTCCCAAACCGGGCCGGCTTCGCCCATGCCGGCATTGTTCCAGAGGACGTCAAAGTCCCAGCCCTGCGCCTGCCTGATGTCGTAGGGGTCGGTGAGGTCGAGACGCTCGACGCGGAAGTCGTTGAGTCCGAGGGCGGCGATTTCCTCACGCAGCGGCGTGACCTGTGACGAAACCTGCGTGGTCGCGATAATGCTGTGGCCGTTCTTGGCCATGCCGATGGCGGCAGACTTGCCGAAGCCGGAGCCTGCACCAGTGATCAAAATGGTCTTGGTCATGCGACATTCCTTTCGATACTTTGGGGTTGGTTAAAATCAAGCGCTGGCAAGAGCATCACGCGACGGCTGCAGCGGCTGCCTGCGCGATTTCCAGATCCTGCGGAACCGCTCCGCCGGAAACGCCAACGGCGCCGATCACCGTGCCGTCGTGAGCAAAAAGCGAGATGCCACCGGGAAAGGGAGCCAGGCCGCCGTTGGATAATTCGAGGGCATGGGCGGGAGCGCCGGGCTTGCAATATTCCCAGACGGCCTCGCTTGTGGTTTGAAACAATACGGCCGTCCGGGCTTTGCCCATAGCAAGGTCAATCGAGCCGAGCACGGCGCCGTCCATTCGGCTGAACGCCTTGAGATGGGCTCCGGCGTCCAGGACCGTGATATTGACCGGCACGCCGATTTCTTTAGCCCGCGACTCGCCTGCGGCGATGATCCGGCGAGCGTCGTCAATGGTAATCATCTGCCTGCCTCCTCTTTCGTTTGGGGACTAGAGCCCCCGCTCGATAAGACAGGTGTAGGCCGAAAAGGGTTTTGCAGTATTTTCAGCTCTTGCTGCGCTATGCGCAAATCTTGCGCTCCGCCGTGCGTGCGTTCACGAACGGCGAACTCTCTCCGGCACGCAGAAACCGCTAACCGGTGATGAGCGCGCGGTATTGGCCGGGCGTCAAACCGGTCATCTTGCGAAAGACGCGCGTGAAATTCGCCTGCGAGCCGAAGCCGGTATCGAGCGCGATCTCCACGAGCGAGGATCGCGCAAGCTGCAGCTTTTCCTTGGCCGCCTCGATCCGTCGCTCGGTGACGTAGCGATGCGGGGTCAGGCCGGTGGCCTTGCGAAACATACGGGCAAAATGAAAGGGGCTAAGGCAGGCCTCGGCAGCAAGGTCATTCAGCGAGATCTCTGCGGCGATGCGGGCTTCGATGAAATCGAAGACGCGTTGCAGCCTTTTTGGATCGATGGTCGGCACCCGCACGGCAGGATGCCACCGACCAGACGAATAGGTGCCGAGCAGGTGCGCCACCAGCGCCATCTGAATGCCATCGAGGAAGAGTCGATCAGTCGGCTCCAGGCTTCTGTTCAACAAACCGCGAAAGAGCTGGCCGATATGCAGCACCATGGGATCGGGGACGCCGCCCGCATAGGCGAGCTGCGCCCTGGCCGGGTCGATGTCAAAGTTCGAAAGCGCGCTCTCACCGACGAGCGACGGCGGCAGGAAGATGTGCAGGGACTCGGGCATGGTGCCGATGATTTCTACATCGCTCTCATGGACACCCGCCGGACATATCCAGGCGACACCGGGGCGAGCGATGGCCTCCTGCCTGTGACCGTCACCGGTCCACCTGATCTTCGACTGACCCGACAGCAGGACGGCTATCTCCGTGCATTCGAGTGTAAGGTCGACCTGCCAGCCCGGATCGAAACGCCGGAGCTCGACCTGCAGCGATGAGTATTCAACGAGCCCGCCCACCCGCTCGCTGGTCCGATACTTTCTGTCCCCTTGCGATTCTACGAAAGTCATGTCGCATCCACGCCGCGAAGATAGATCTAAACTCGAATTGTTCGGACTCGGCGGGCCGATTGCCGCCGCCACGGTGCCAATCTGCAATCATCTTTGATTTATTAAATGAATATCTCCAGGCACGCCGCACTGCTGTCAGGGGCCTGCGGATTACGATCAGGATTTTGGCCGAAATTCAGGCGAGCGCAAGTCCCATAGCCCGAAGTGATACCGCCACGGTCATCCTGCCTCTTTTGTCGCAAGGCACCATGGAAGACGGCGATATTCTCATATCCCGCCGCATCCTGTAGGGTCGCGTGATCTGCGGACCTATGGGAAACTTAGAGCAATCGATGAAAAAGACCTTCAATCCGGCCTCGGTGCGCCGACCTTTTGGAAATTACAATCACGGCCTGCTCGTGCCGCCCGGCGCATCGCTTCTCGTCACCTCGGGCCAGCTTGGTATCGGTCTCGACGATGCCGTTCCGAGCGATATCAGTGCTCAGGCTGAACTCTGCTTTGAGGCGATCAAGGCGATCCTCGAAGAGGCGGAAATGAGTTTTGCCGACGTCATCCGCATTTCGGGCTTCGTCACCCGCCGCGAGGATTTCCCGGCCTATATGGCTGTACGGGATCGCTACACGCTCGATCCGAAGCCTGTTTCCACCTTGCTCGTCATCGGCGGCTTTACGCGCCCTGAGTTCCTGGTCGAAGTGGAAGTGACGGCCGCGAAAATCTTCTAAAAGTGCTCCATCGCATCTCCGACGCGGGTGAGGAATTTTGCCCGCGTTTTCGGCGTGCAATTGTTCATGTCGTAATGGGCGAGGAACGTCACCGGCCTCACCGGATTGATCTGCGCCCTCAGCACGCGCTTGACGATTTTCTTCGGCGGGTTGCCGGCGGCGAAGGCCCGGAAGGGCGTTGCGCCATAGGTCAGGACGGCTGCCAGCTTGCGGATGTGGCGCAGCCGCGATTCCACCTTGCCGTTGACCAGCTCGAAGGAAACGCCCGGCAGCCAGACTCGGTCGAAATATCCCTTCAGGATTGCCGGAAAGCCGAAGTTCCAGATCGGGGTGCAGATCACCAGCCCCTCGGCCGCCTTCAACCTTTCGACATGCGATTCCACCAGCTTCAGATTTTCCGGATAGTCGTGATAGACGAGCCGGTCTTGGCGCGAGAGCACCGGATCGAACCGCTCTTCATAGAGGTCGCAGCCATCCACCATATGCCCGGCCTTCTCAAGGCTCTCGACGGTCTGCCGGTAAAGCGCCTTGCCGTAACTTTCCTCGACCGGGTGAGAGTGGAGGACGAGAACCCTCATGAGGCCTCCATCAGGGCCGCCAGGCCGGGGAAGAGATAGTTCTTGCCGGCGTTGAAATCGAAATCGGGATTTTCCCACGCGATCATCTTGCCGGGATTGAGCAGGCCCTTTGGATCGGTTTCCTGCTTGAAGGCGAGCTGCACCGCGTCGGTCCGCTTCATGCCGCCTTCTTCCAACGTATAGCGGTGCGGGTTGAAGATCGGGCATCCATTGTCCTGGTGGATCTTGATGATCTCCTCCAGCCGCTCTTCGGTGGTATAGCGCACCAGCGGCAGGCCAGAGCACTGGATTTGGCCGTCGAATTTGATGAATTCGAGATGACCCGGCACTTCGTCACCAAAGATTTCGACCATCTTCCGAACCTTGGCGACATGATCGGGTCCGGGATATTGCACCTGCAGATAGGTGAAGCTCGGGTCGACTTTCAGCGCACGCAATGTCGTATGGTTCCAGGCAAGCTCGTAGGCGTGCGGGATGCCGCGCATGCTTTCCACCTTGTCGGAGCGGAACATGATCTCGCCCTTCTGCGCCGCCGTGAAGGCGAGAAAGGCATCCATGGAGTGCGGCGCGATCATCAGCACGACGATCGACTGGCCCTGACGGATGTAAGGCTTGTGGCGGGTGAAATAGTCGTGAGGAATGGGAGCGGCGATCGGCGCAATCTCCTTGACGAGGATGCCGTTGCATTTCGCCAGTGCGTCGGAGAAGCGCACCGCTTCCATGAAGTCGTCATAGCCGACCAGCACATCGACCCAGTCATAGGCGGGTGCAAGCGGCATCTCGATCTCGGTGATGATGCCGTTGGTGCCATAGGCGTGGCTCACCTTCTGCAGATCCCAGCCGGTGAGGTCAAGCACGCGCGGTTCGGCCTCCATGGTGACGACGCGCAGGCGCAGGATATTCCCGAGGTCGCGCAAGCCGCCCCAGGTGATCGAGCCGACGCCACCGGAACCGCCGGCGATGAAGCCGCCGACCGTCGCTGTCTGGGCGGTGGAGGGGTGGAAGCGCAACTCCTGGCCGGAATGGGCCTTGGTCTGCTTGTCGAGTTGGGCAAGCACGATGCCCGGTTCGCAGATGACGCGGCCGGGATGGATCTCCTTGATCTTGTCCATGGCGGCAAGATTGAGAACGATGCCGCCAGAAAGCGGCATGGCCTGGCCGTAATTGCCGGTGCCGGCGCCACGCGGCGTGACCGGTACGCCATGGGCATAGGCGACCTTCAGCGTCCGGATGACCTCTTCCTCGGTCTTCGGCGTGACGACGAGATCGGCCGTCACATTGTCGAGCTGCGCCTTCAGGATCGGCGAGTACCAATAGAAATCCCGGCTCTTCTGGCGAACGAGCGCCGGATTGTCCTCGACGGCGATGCCTTCGAGTTCCTTCTTGATCTTCTGATAATCGGCCATGTCAGGCTCCAACGACGCTATCGAGTTCACGGTAATCCGGCAGGCTGCGGTCGATCACCTTGCCGCGGCGAAGCACGACGCGGTCAGCCTGAGGACGGGACAGGAATTCACTCCAGCGCCGCGCGCTGAAGAGCACGAGATCGGCAGGATTGCCGGCGGCGATGCGGCCCTTCTCCGGCCGTCCGACGATGGCGGCAGGCGAGGCGGTGACGACGCGGGCGGCGGTATCGAGCGGATGGTCGAGATGCAGAATTCGCACGGCCTCGCGGAAGACTTCCACCGGATCGAGATCGCCATAGGCATAGAAGGGGTCACGGGTATTGTCGGATGCGACCGCGGTCGCGACACCGGCGGCGGCCAGCTCCTTGAACAGCGTGACACCGCGCCAGCGCGGGGTGCGGCCGGGATAGCGGTCCTGCAGATACATGTTGCACATCGGCAGCGCGATGACGGCGATACCTGCCTTAGCGACCAACTCAACGGTGCGCGCGGCGGTGTCTTCGTCCTGGCGGGCGAGCGAGCAGCAATGGCCGGCGGTCACCTTGCCCTCGAACCCGTTGCGCAGCACGGCCTCGGCGATTGCCTTCAGCGTCTCGGCGCCGCGATCATCCGTCTCGTCGACATGCAGATCGACATCAAGGCCATGCGCCGCGGCAGTCCTGAAGAGGGTGTCAAGCTGCCAGACAAGCTCCGGCCCCATCCTGGTGACGCCGCCAAGCAGGCCGCCGGCCTGTCGGATTGTCGTGACGAGATCGGCAAAGAAGGTGCTGTCTGACATGGCATCCAGCGGGAAGAGGGCGACTGCCTGCAATGCGATCCTGTCTTTCCAGGCATCCCGGATTTCGGCAAAGGCCTCGAAGGAGATGCGATGCTGAGGCGCAAGCGAATCCAGGTGCGTGCGGATCAGGCTGGTGCCATGGGCATAGGCGGAACGGAGCGAGAACTCCATGCGCCGTTTGACGTCTGCCGCCGACCAGTTGGCTTCCCGGTCGGCCCTGACGGCATCGAGCGCGCCCATGAAGCTGCCGTCGGGATTGGCCTGGCGCGGCCAGATATGGCCTTTGTCGAGATGGGTATGGATATCGGCAAAGCACGGCCAGACCATGCCGTCCCTGAGATCGGTCCTGGCATAATCAGCGGGTGCGGCGCCGGCCGGCCGGATGGCGGCAATCATGCCGTCGCTGATGACGATATCGACCGTGGCCAGCCCTTCCGCGACCGGCACGTCGACATGCTCGAGGGTGACAGCGGGCACTGTCGCATTGCTCAGCACGAAGCGAGCCGCATTCGGCGGGGATATGAAAGAATAGGTCATCAGTTTTCCCGTTTGATGCTGCTCTCATGCCAGCGGTGGAGGCTCAGCCAGGCGATGAGGGTGGTGAGGCCGAAGATCGCTACGCCCAGCATGGAGAGCATCAACAGGGCGGCGAAGAGCCGCGGGATGTTCATCCGGTACTGCGCTTCGAGCAGTCGGAAGGCGAGGCCGGATCCGGCACCGGCCGAGCCTGCGGCAAATTCGGCGACGACGGCGGCGATCAGTGCGAGGCCGCCGCCGATCCTGAGGCCGGTCATGAAATAGGGTTGGGCGGCAGGCAATTTGAGAAAGAGCAGCGTCTGCCAGCGCGAGGCGTCATAGAGCTCGAAAAGGTTGATGAGGTTATGGTCGACGCTTTTCAGGCCCTGCACCATGTTCGACAGGATCGGGAAGAATGCGACGAGGAAGGCGCAGATCAGCAGCGCAACCTGCGTCGACGGCGCATAGATCAGGATCAGCGGCGAGATGGCGACGATCGGCGTTACCTGCAGGATGACCGCGAGCGGATAGAAGGCAAGCTCGACCCAGCGCGATTGCACCAGGAAGATCGCAAAACCCACGCCGCCGACAAGCGCCAGCATCAGCGACATGAAGGTGATCTTGGTGGTGACCCAGAGGGCAGGGGCAAGCGTACCCCAATCTGTCACGAAGGCGTTTGCCACAGCGGCCGGTCCTGGCAGGATATAGGGCGGCACGCCGGACAGTTTCACATAGGCGTACCAGACGAGGATCAACAGGGCGATGACGAGGAAGGGAATGGCGATGCGCAGCGCACGATCGCGGCGCCTTGCGCTTGCGGTACCCTTAACGAGCAGCGGCGATGTGTCTGTTTCGTCACTCATCAATGATCCCCTGCCGAATTGATCGCCCCGATCAGCGAATGCGATACCGTTTCGCAGGCCTTGCGGTATTCTTCCGAGGTGCGGTAGTGCGCGTCGCGTTCGAGGCTGGTGATCAGCGGGACGTCGGCATGCACGCGCCCGGGCCTTGCCTTCATCACGACGATACGGTTCGAGAGATAGGCGGACTCGAAGACCGAATGCGTCACGAAAATCACTGTAATGCCGGTAGCCTTCCTCAGCCGCAGCACGTCGTCGTTGAGCTTCTGGCGGGTGATCTCATCGAGCGCGGCGAAAGGCTCGTCCATCAGCAGCAGCTTCGGCTTCGTCACCAGCGCACGGGCGATCGAGACGCGCATCTTCATGCCGCCGGAAAGTTCGCGCGGATAGGCCTTGGCAAAATCCTGAAGGCCGACGGTGGTTAGCACTTCCATGATCTGATCATGTGCGGCTGCCTTCGAAACGCGCCTCAACCTCAGCGGCAGATGGACATTGTCGAATACGTTCTTCCAGGGCATCAACGTCGGCTCCTGGAAGACAAAGCCGATATCGCCCTCCGGCAGACCTCTGGAATTGATGCGCGAACTCGGCCAGTCGATCGTTCCCGAGGTGACATCGCCGAGACCGGCGATGATGCGCAGCGCCGTCGACTTGCCGCAGCCGGAAGGACCGAGCAGGCTGACGAACTCGCCGCTTTCGACCGTGAGCGACATGTTCGAAAGGGCGACAGTGCCGCTGGAAAAGACCTTCGAGACCGACTGCATGATAACAAGCGGCCGCTTGCGCGTCTCTTTCGGGGATACCGCCTGGGCTTCTGCTGGGAGCATTGCTGTCTCGTTCATGCGGGAGGATACGGCCCGCCACGTCCTCAATGGCGGACCAGGAGAGCTGTCGGTCGGCCTACTTCTTCAGCGCCATTCCGGCGCCCTTGCAGACGAACTTCGTCGTGAAGGCCTTGGTGTAATCGGTATCGGCCTTGAACACCTTGATGGCGGCCATCTCGTCGAAGAACTTCTTGTAATGGGCGTCAGTGATGCAGCCGATGCCCTTGTCGAGGCTATCGCCGGATTCGATGATGCCGTATTCCTTCATCTTGGTGATCGAATAGGCGATCTGGCCGTCCGTTATTTCAGGATTGTCCTTCTTGATCAGCGCGTTCGCCTTGGCGTTGTCGCCGTAAAGGTAGTTGTACCAGCCCTCGATCGAGGCATCGACGAAGCGCTGCACGACGTCGGACTTGCCGTCGATCATCGCCTGCGTCGTCGTGATCATCGTCGAATAGGGCGAGTAGCCGTTGTCGGCGAGCAGGAAGACCTTCGGTTCGAAGCCTGCCTGCTTCTGGATCTCGTAGGGTTCGGAGGTCAGGTACCCCTGCTGGGCAGACTCCTTGTCTGCGAGGAAGGGGGCGGGACTGAAGTTATAGGGCTTGTACTGCTCATCCTTGAAGCCTTTGAAGTTGGCCTTCATCCATTCGAAATAGGTGAGGTAGCCGTCCTTGCTGAGGAACAGCGTTTTCAGCTTGGCGAGGTCCTCGAATTTGTCGACGCCATTGTCCGGATGGGCGATCAGCACCTGTGGATCCTTTTGGAAGATCGCGGCGACATCGACCAGCGGAATGCCCTGCTCGACGGCGGATATCTCTCCCTGAGGACCACCCATGTAGAAGTCGAGCTTGCCGGAGATCAGCAGCGCGCTGTTTGCAGCGTTCGGACCGCCCTGGACGATGGTGACGTCGAGGCCGTATTTCGCATAGGTGCCGTCGGCGACGGCTTGGTAGAATCCGCCATGCTCAGCTTGGGCAAGCCAGTTCGTCCCGTAGCTCACCTTGTCGAGGGCAAGCGCCGGCGAGGCGGCGGCAAGCATCGAGGCGAGGCCGAGGCAGCTCAGGAATTGGATCTTCGTCTGTACTTTCAACATGGTCGGCAGTTCCCCTTTTGTAACCGAGGGAGGCCTTATTCGGCCTCCTTTTGTGGGAATTTGAGCCATTGCCATGCGCTTTGAAAAGCATCAAAATTCGTGCGCATTGATGCCTTTTCGGCATCTGTCGGAAAGCTGAAAATAATTTGTGCGCCCTGCGCAAAATTTATGCATCGGAGAGACCATGCTGCACTCCAGACGCCTTCTCTACATCAACGAGATCGCCCGTTGCGGTTCGATCCGCAAGGCGGCCGCGCGCCTTAACGTGGCGTCGTCGGCGGTCAACAGGCAGATTTTGGCGCTGGAGGAGGAGATCGGGGCGCCGCTTTTCGAGCGGCTGCCGCGTGGCCTGCGGCTGACGGCTGCCGGCGAACTCTGCATTGAGCATATTCGCGACGTGCTGAAGAATTACGAGCGCCTGGAGGGACGCATCCGCAGCCTCAAGATGCAGCAGGCAGGCAAGGTGCGCATGGTGACGACCGTTGGGCTTGCCGCCGGGCCGCTTCCCGAAATCATCGCGCGCTTTCTGTCAGAGCATCCGCGCGTCTTCGTCCAGCTGCGCAACGACACCGGCGGCACGACGGCCAGCCCCGTTGTATCAGGCGAGGTGGATATCGGTCTGGGCTTCAACATCCCCGCCATGCCCGGCATCCGCACGCTCGGAAATTTCGATATCCCGATCGGTGTCGTGCTGCCGCCGGGGCATCAGCTGATCGGTCCCGGGCCGATCAACCTCGCCGATGTCACCCAAGAAAAACTGGTTCTGGCGCAGCCGGGCACCAGCCTGCGCGAGGTGATCAACCTTGCTTTTGCGCGCCTGCCCATTTCGGTCGAGCCGGTACTGGAAACGAATGCATCGGAGATGCTGAAACAGCTCGTCAAATGCGGCACGGGGCTGACGCTGCTCAATCCGCTCGACGTCATCACCGAATGCCGGCGCGGTGAACTCGTCTTCCGGCCGATCGCCGAGCCGCATGCGCGTTACCAGCAGATGAAGCTGTTTGCCCGTGCCCGTGCGCCCCTCGACGCAGCCACCAGCCTTTTCGTCGAATATCTGCTCGCCGAACTTCTCGGCCTGGTGCAGGAATTGCAGGCCAAGGGTCATATCCCAGCGGATGTGAAACCCGCGGCTGAGCCTATTTCACATAGAGATTCGAAAGCGGATAGGCCTTGAGGTCCCGGAGCAGCTCGACGAACCCGTTGACTTGATGGCGGCAGATCGCCTCGCCCTTTTCGGCTGTTGCGATCGAGGCATCGCCGACCACGCCGAGGGGATTGAGGTCATGCGCAATCCAGGCCAGCGAATGCGGCGGCAGAGGCTGAAGAAATTTGGATTGCTCCCGCATCCCTTCGGCCTTCGAAGCGAAGTTTTGGGCCTTGTCCATCCGCACCAGCTCGGGGCGGAAATGCAGCATCAACGACGTCTCGACATCGCCGCCGTGGATGCCGTATTTGCTCTCGTGATCGCTGACCATGCCTTCCGGATGGCCGAAACGACCCCATTGCGTGGAGACGACCGCCATTTGATGGCGCACGCGCAGTTCGCGCGCGACGATGCTCATGATGTCGACATTGCCGCCGTGGGAATTGACGATCACCATCTTCCGCAGCCCGGCTTCGGCAACCTTTGCACCGATCGCCGTCCAGACGGGGATGAGCAGCTCGGCACTGAGTGACAGCGTGCCGGGGCCGTAGATGTGTTCGTTGGCCTTGCCGATCTCCTGTGTCGGAAGGACCAGCATGTCCAGATCCTCCGGCCGCTGCCTCTTCAGTTCCGTCAGCATGCCGGTCGCAATGGCGACATCCGTTGCGATCGGCAGATGCGGGCCGTGCTGTTCCGTTGAAGCGATGGGCAGAACGGCAATCGTGGTCTCGGGGGAGAGGCCGGCAAAATCATATGTATTGAGCTCGTTCCAGTAAAACGGCGTGGGCATGCGGTCTTCCCCTTTCGTCACCTGCTTCGATAGGGAGTAGGGAATAATGATGAGCCCGAAAAGCATCATTTTTTGCGCATGGCGCTGCTTTTTTTCGCGCGCATCGGCGGGCGTTGCTCCGCTGGCGCTTCCCCGTCCAAGGCAACTTCATTGAAGTCGTGGCTCGCGGCATCTTATGACCGCGGCTCGGGAAATTCATGAGCCAGATCGATAACCGTATGCAACGGAAGGGGTCTAATCAGGAGGCGGAGTTGCACTAAGTCTGCAGACGGCGTTGACGCGCCTATGTCCAACGAGCAAGGTGGAACAGTTCATGCCAAGCCAGACACAACTGGAAATTTCCCGGCGAGACCTACTTATCTCGTCGGCCGCGACGATTGCGGTCACCGGAGCCGTCGCGCCCGCGGCGGCACAGTCCCCAGGAAATGACATGGCCTATACATCCAAAGTTTCCTTCGCCGTGAACGGTGAGAAGCGCGATCTCGAGGTCGACAACAGAACGTCGCTGCTCGACGCACTGCGCGAGCACCTGCATCTCACAGGCACGAAGAAGGGATGCGACCACGGCCAATGCGGTGCATGCACCGTCATGGTCGACGGCCACCGCATCAACTCCTGCCTGACACTGGCGGTCATGCACGAAGGCGATCAAATCACCACGATCGAGGGCCTCGGCCAGCCTGAAAACCTTCATCCGATGCAGGCGGCCTTCGTGAAGCATGACGGCTTCCAGTGCGGCTACTGCACGCCGGGACAGATCTGTTCCTCCGTGGCGGTGCTCGAGGAGATCAAGGCGAACATACCAAGCCACGTCACTGGTGATCTTACGGCGCAGGCGGCCGTCACTCCGGCCGAGATCCGCGAACGCATGAGCGGCAATATCTGTCGATGCGGCGCCTATTCCAACATTGTCGATGCCATTTCGGAAGTCGCGGGGATAAAAGCATGAGAGCCTTCACCTATGAACGTGCCTCGTCCGTCGAGGCCGCGGCCAAGGCGGCTGCCTTAAATCCTGAAACCAAGTTCATCGCCGGCGGCACCAACCTCCTCGACCTGATGAAGCTCGAGATCGAAACGCCAACGCATCTGATCGACGTCAATGGTGTCGGCCTCGACAAGATCGAACCCACGCCGGAGGGCGGGCTTCGCATCGGCGCCTTGGTCCGCAACACCGATCTTGCAGCTCATGAGACCGTTCGCCGCGACTACGGCCTGATCTCCAGG
Source organism: Rhizobium leguminosarum (assembly GCF_001679785.1). NCBI lineage: Bacteria > Pseudomonadati > Pseudomonadota > Alphaproteobacteria > Hyphomicrobiales > Rhizobiaceae > Rhizobium > Rhizobium leguminosarum. The sequence goes on along the minus strand of NZ_CP016287.1, from coordinate 166,944 downwards.
GCGCTTGTCGCGGGTGCCTCCGGGCAACTGCGCAACAAGGCGACGACGGCCGGCAACCTCCTGCAGCGCACGCGCTGTCCCTATTTCTATGACCCGAACCAGCCGTGCAACAAGCGGCAGCCGGGCAGCGGCTGTTCCGCCATCGGCGGCTTCAGCCGCCAGCATGCCGTCGTCGGCACCAGCGAAGCTTGCATCGCCACTCATCCGAGTGACATGGCCATCGCCATGCGGGCGCTCGATGCTGTTGTGGAAACGGTCAAGGCCGACGGAAGTCGCCGTGCGATTGCGATCGCCGACTTTCATCGGTTGCCCGGCGACACGCCTGATATCGAAACCGTTCTTGAGCGCGGCGAGTTCATCACGGCGGTCCTGCTGCCACCCCCGATCGGCGGCAAGCACATCTATCGCAAGGTGCGAGACCGCGCCTCCTATGCCTTCGCGCTCGTCTCGGTCGGAGCCGTGATACAGCCGGATGGCACAGGACGGGTCGCCGTCGGCGGCGTCGCCCACAAACCGTGGCGCATCGAGGCCGCCGAAGCCGAGCTGCCGAAAGGCGCGCGGGCGGTGGCAGGCGTGCTTCTTGCCGGCGCCCGCCCGACCGAACAGAACCGTTTCAAGGTGGACCTAGTCGAGCGCACGCTCGGCGCGGTCATTGCCGAAGCAAGGGGTTGAGCCATGCAGTTCGATACGCCAGCGACAACCAACCCGATCGACAATCTGAAGGTCGTCGGCCAGCCGATCCACCGCATCGATGGTCAGCTCAAGACGACCGGCCGCGCGATGTACGCCTATGAGTGGCACGATCCGAATATGTCCTACGCCTATGGTTATCCTGTCGGTGCGGCCATCGCCAAGGGCCGCATCAGGTCCATGGACGTTTCCTCCGCCAAGACGGCTCCGGGTGTGCTTGCCGTCGTGACGACACTCGACGTCGGCGAGCGGAAGAAGGGCAGGTTCAACACCGCCAAGCTTTTCGGTGGCGACGAGGTTCAACACTATCACCAGGCAATCGCGGTTGTCGTCGCCGAGACCTTCGAGCAGGCACGCGCCGCAGCCTCCCTGATCAAGGTCGACTATGCCGAAGAAAAAGGTGTGTTCGACCTCGCCAAGGCAAAGGATTCAGCCGTCAAGCCGGATGAATCGCAGCAGCCAGATACCGCGGTCGGCGACTTCGAGGCTGCCTTCAGGTCAGCTCCCGTCACTCTCGACGCGTCTTACACGACGCCCGACCAGTCGCATGCGATGATGGAGCCGCACGCATCGATCGCAGCCTGGAACGGCGACGAGGTGACCGTCTGGACCTCCAGCCAGATGATCGACTGGTGGCGTTCCGACCTTGCGACGACGCTCGACATCGACAAGGAGAAGATCCACCTCATGTCGCCCTTTATCGGCGGCGGCTTCGGCGGCAAGCTGTTTCTGCGGGCCGATGCCGTGCTGGCCGTTGTCGGCGCGCGTGCGGTAAAACGGCCCGTCAAGGTCGCCTTGCCCCGCCCCTTCCTGATAAACAACACCACCCACCGGCCGGCGACGATCCAGCGGATCCGCATTGGAACCGAGCGTGACGGCAAGATCACCGCCATTGCGCACGAAAGCTGGTCCGGCGACCTTCCGGGCGGCGGACTGGAGACCGCCGTCAACCAGACGCGGCTCCTCTATGCGGGTGCGAACCGGATGACCGCGATGCGACTGGCGACGCTCAACCTCCCGGAGGGCAATGCCATGCGCGCTCCGGGCGAAGCCCCCGGATTGATGGCGCTCGAAATCGCCATCGACGAGATTGCCGAAAAAGTTGGGATCGATCCTGTGCAGTTTCGGATCGTCAACGACACGCAGGTCGATCCGGAAAAGCCGCAGCGGCCTTTTTCCCAGCGCAATCTCGTCGGCTGCCTGACGCTCGGTGCCGAGCGGTTTGGCTGGGGTGAAAGGGGAACCGGGTTCCAGGCGGGACGGCAGCTGGCTGGTCGGCATGGGCGTTGCCGCTGCCTTCCGCAACAACCTCGTCCTTCCCTCCGGAGCCCGGGTAAAACTCGACCGGGAAGGCGTCGTGACGGTCGAAACCGACATGACCGACATCGGGACGGGCAGCTACACGATCATCGCCCAGACGGCCGCCGAGATGATGGGAGTCACGATCGACAAGGTCGCCGTCCAATTGGGCGACTCGCGTTTTCCGGTGTCGGCGGGTTCGGGCGGTCAGTTCGGCGCCAATTCTTCTACGTCAGGCGTCTACGCCGCCTGCGTCAAGTTGCGTGAGGCCATCGCCAAGAAGCTCGGCTTCAACTCCGAAGACGTCGTCTTCGAGAATGGCGCGGTGCGGTCGGGCAATCGCTCGGTGCCTCTTGCCGAGACTGCCGGTCCGGATGGTCTTGTCGGCGAGGACACCATCAAGTGGGGCGAGCTTACCGAGACGCATCAGCAATCGACATTCGGCGCGCACTTCGTGGAGGTTGGCGTCGACATTGCCACGGGAGAAAGCCGCATTCGCAGGATGCTCGCAGTCTGCGCGGCGGGTCGGATCCTCAACCCGATCACGGCCCGCAGCCAGGTCATCGGCGCGATGACGATGGGGGCGGGCGGCGCGCTGTCCGAGGAATTGGCGGTTGACACCCGCCGCGGCTTCTTCGTCAACCACGATCTCGCCAGCTACGAAGTGGCGGTGCATGCCGACATTCCGCACCAGGAGGTGATCTTCATGGACGAGACCGATCCGATGTCCTCGCCGATGAAGGCGAAGGGCGTCGGCGAGCTTGGCCTTTGCGGCGTCGCGGCAGCAATCGCCAACGCCGTCTACAACGCGACCGGCGTCAGGGTTCGGCACTATCCACTGACGCTTGACAAGCTCATCGGCGGCTTGCCGGACGTGGCCTAATTATGTCGACGGCGGTCCGAAAGCCGGACCGCCGTTAATTCCTGTAGGATTTCCCATGCATCAGACACTTGCGCCCATCACGGCGCCAATTCCCGTCAGGGCATCGTCCACCGACGATCCGGCGGAACTGCTTCGCTTCGCGATAGACGCCCAGGGTCTTGGCGCGACGGCACTTGCCACCCTTGTCGACATCCGCGGCGGCGCTGCGCGGGCGCTCGGCGCTCATATGGCGGTTGCCGCGGACGGGCGGTTCTGCGGCTATGTCTCCGGCGGATGCGTCGAAGCCGCCGTCGCTTCCGAAGCGCTTCTGGCCATGGCGCAAGGGCGCGACCGCACGGTCAAGTTCGGCGATGGCTCTCCCTTCTTCGACATTGTCCTTCCCTGCGGCGGCGGGATCACCGTTGCAATCCATGTCCTCAAAGATGTCGGCGCTTTGCGGCATGTTCTGGATCGTCTCGAACGGAGGCAGGCAGCCCGCCTTGCATATTCGCCAGAGCGGCAGACCCTCGAACCGGTAGACCCACTGCCACGGGCATGCTGGCTCGAGCGGGAGTTCGTGACCGTCTACCGTCCCCGCACCCGCGTCGTCCTTTCCGGGCAGACGATCGAAGCGCAGGCCGTTGCACGACTGGCCGAGGCTTCCGGCTACGACGTGATCGTCAGGGAACAGGGCGAGGGGGGCAGGGTCGCAGCCGAGATCATCGACCCCTTCACGGCCGTTGTGCTCCTGCATCATGACCTCGACGCCGAAGCCGCCATTCTCGAGACTGCGCTTCACTCGCCTGCCTTTTACATCGGCGCACTCGGCAGCGCGCGGACGCATCATCGGCGTGTCGAGCGATTGACAGCCATGGGGTTCAGACGCGACGACATCGGTCGTATCAAGGCGCCCATCGGGATGTTCGGCCCGACGCGAGATGCAACCTCGCTCGCCCTGTCGGTTCTGGCGGATGTCGCCGCGGCAAGACTGGTGGCTTATGCGTAAGGCGTCAGTCGCGATCGTCATTCTCGCTGCCGGCAAGGCAAGCCGGATGGGTGAGGGCGGGAAGCATAAGCTGCTGGGCGAGCTCGACGGCGTGCCGCTCGTGCGGCGGTCAGCATTGACCGCGCTCGGTGCGGATGCCGCGTCCGTTATTGTCGTCACGATTGCAGTGACTTTTATCCGACACTGTGGTGTCGACATTATCCCGGAGAGCTCGTCAAAATCCGAGCCGCTCACGCCCCCGCTATCTGATGGGGGACATGGGTACCTTGAAGAAAACGTTGCTGCTCATCTGATGGCCCATCACCTCTGGGCACCGTTCAGAAGCGAATGTAACGTTCTTCAGGCTGGGGCGATTTTAGCGCTTGGCAGCCGCAGGACGAGTCTGACGGCAGTCGTGCTGCCGTTTCCAGGGCGACGCGCGAGGCTAGCATGGACAAGCTAGGCAGCACGCCTTCCTGGAGCAAGGTGCCGCGGCTCCGATCCATATAGTCATTAAATCCGGCTGTGACGAATGCGCACGGCACGAAGCACGCGCCGATCTCGCGCGATAGCGTCGCTTCGGGCGCTATCGAATGGTTGATCACATCTGCGCCCATCGAGCGAAAGGCCAGCGCCTCCGCGGGACTTGTCAGGCGCGGCCCATAGGCGTGCGCCGCAACCAACCCTTGTTCGATGCCATGGACACGGCAGGATGAGGGCCAGAGGCTGCGGGCCGTGTCTGCCAAGACGGCGGCGCAATGCGGGCAGACGATCTGTTTGCCGGAACAATCGAAACGCTGCCGGCCAGGAAGAAGTGAGTACGGGGTCTGGGTCAACTCGATGATGTCGGCATTGATCACCATATCACCAGGCTGAATGGCCTTGTTGACAGCACCAAGCGTCGAGCAGGACAGCACGTGACGAACACCAGATTCCATGAGGACCCAGAAAGCGCGTTGATGGCAGGAGTGGTCTATGCGATCGCGGGGATTGCCATGGGAATACATGCAGAGCGCGCGCTTGCTCTGTCGATCCTGCACAATGCTTGCGTCGAATTCCAGGAGTTTCCAGTTCTCCGACACACCATAGGGGGTATCGAACGATAGGTCACGGGCGAGCACGCGAACCCCCGCCATGGCGACATCCTCGGGAAAGGCAAGGCCCCAATTGGCTGAACCGGTGATGATCGCCAGCTCGGTCTTCGGAATGACGGGAGTAATTGCAGGATCAGTCATGGATTATCTTTCACGGCGTCTGACGGCGTTCGCGCAAGTTGAAAAACAAGAGCGCGACGGAGATCAGGAGAGTCCAAAAGGTGGAAATGGCGGCAATGGTCGGGTCGATCTGATCCCGCAGGGACATGAACATGAGCTTCGGCAAGGTGCTGCTTGGGCCGTTGGCCACGAAGATCGAGATGACCGCCTCATCAAGGGACGTCAGGAACGCCATCAATGCGGCGGTCATTAAGCTGAGGCCCAGCTGCGGCAGTATGATGCCGCCCATGGTGCGGAACCACCCCGCCCCAAGGCTGCGGGCCGCTTGGGCCTGAGCCCAGTCGAACCGATTGATGGCGGGGTAGAGCACGATCACCACCACCGGAATTGCCAGAACCACATGTCCCACGAGCACGCCGGTAAGGGTCCCCACGAGGCCGAGCTTCGCGAGGATAAAGAAGAGCCCGATCGCCAGAAGGATGCCGGGCGTCACCGACGGAGACAGGAGAAAACCGTAGATCGCTCCCGCGCTTCGCCCGCCGAACCTGTTGATGGCGAAACATGCCAGAAAGCTGATCGGCACCGCAATCGCGGCCGTCAGCACACCCAGAAGCAGGCTGGTTCTCAACGCAGCCATCCACACGGCCGACGAGAAGAAAGCCTCGTACCAGCGAAGCGACCAGGCCCTCGGCGGAAATTCCAGGAGATCCGAGGCCGAAAAGGACAGTGGCACCACGATCAAAGTGGGCAGCATGAGAAAGACGAGAACGAGTGCTGAGAAGATCCAAAGGGCCACCTTGGTCAGTCGGCTGCCGTAATAGGCGTCAAGCATGGCGTGCACCCTTCATCAGAAACCAGCGGAGGCCGAACAGCATGCCACCAGTTAGCAGCACCAGAACAAGGAGCAGAACGCCAAGCGCGCTGGCCGAACCCCAGTCCTGAAATGTCGAGAGGGTGCGATCGATGCGGACGGAGATCGGGTTGACTTTGCCGCCCCCAAGAATTGCAGGCGTGATGAAGAAACCAAGCGTGTAGATGAATACGATGGTTGAGCCTGACAGGATTCCGCCGGCTGAAAGCGGCAGGATGATGGTTCGCACGCAGTGCCAGAGGCTCGCACCCATACTGGCGGAAGCGCGGATCACATTGTTGTCGATATCTCGCATCGCGGCATAGATCGGCAGAACGAAGAGCGGCAGCATGTAGTGAACCATGCCGATCAGCGTGCCGGTGAAATTGTAGGCCAGCGGCAAAGGCGTGTCCGTGAGGCCGAGGCTCTGCAAGGTAGAATTGACGAGACCGTCACGCCGCAGGAGTACCAGCCAGCCATAGGTGCGGACCAGGATGGATGTCCAAAGCGGCAGCATGATCAGGATCAGGACCCTGTTTGCGATGCGCGTTTTGGTGCTGGCCAAGGTCAATGCCAAAGGAATGCCAAGGACCATGCAGATGACCAACGTCGCGCCAGACAAGGCGAGGGTGGTGCCGACCGCGGACCAGGTGAGACCGCTCGAAAGGATCTTTTCGTAATTGGCGGTCGTTAAGTCGCCCGCCATGGTCAGGAACGATTGGCGCAGGATCCATATCACCGGCAGGATAGCCGCCAGACCGACAAGCACCAAGGCCGGCACGGCAAGCGACAGGAAGAAGCGGCGTTCTCGCCGGACGTCCTGCAAAAGAGCTGCAGTGTTCATTTCCCGGCCCCCTCGGGCAATCTATGCACGCTCGCGGCCGCCGCATAGGCGGTTATCACCTGACCGGTTTTCAGCTCAGCGCAGCCCGCAGCGCGGGTTGCGGGCACGCTCAACATGACCAGAGCGCCGGCCTCGGTTTCCACATTGAGAAGCCAATTCTCGCCGCGGAAAGCCTTGGCGGAGAGGCTGCCTGTGATCGCGATCGCGTCAGGTTCCGCATCGGCGGCGTCAAGATGGAAACTTTCTGCCCTGATCATTGCAAATCCCTGAGGGGCTTGCGTCGATCCGTTCATCCGCGTCAGGCTTGCTGCGGGAAGAATGTTGGCTTCGCCCATGAATTCCGCGACGAAGCGGTTGGTCGGATGATGATAGATCTCGGAGGGTGCGCCGATCTGCTGGATCTCGCCGGCATCCATAACTGCAATTCGGTCGGACATCGTCAGTGCCTCCCTCTGATCATGCGTCACATAGATCGTCGTGATACCGAGATCGTCGTGCAGGCGTCGGATTTCGAACTGCATGTGTTCACGCAGGTTCTTGTCCAGCGCGGAGAGGGGCTCGTCCATCAGCATGACACGCGGCTCGAATACAATGGCACGCGCCAGTGCAACGCGCTGCCGCTGGCCGCCCGACAGGGCGGCGATGTTGCGGTCGCCGTAACCTGATAGCTCGACCCTAGCCAAGGCGCCCATTGCCCGCTCGCGAGCCTCGACCTTTGGCACATGACGCAGCATCAGTGGATACGCTACGTTGGCAAGCACGCTCATGTGTGGGAAGAGCGCGTAATTCTGGAAGACGATTCCGATTTCCCTTCTTTCCGGGGACAGCCGGGTGACATCCCGGCCGCCGATGGTTAGGGAGCCGCTATCCGGACGGACAAACCCCGCAAGTGCCATCAACAGCGTTGTCTTGCCCGATCCTGAAGGACCGAGCAGGGTGAGGAATTCGCCGGCAGCAACCTCCAGCGAAACATCGTTCAGCGCCACATAGGAACCGAAGACTTTCCTTACGGTGTCGATGGTTATGGGAAGCGAGGTTATGGCCATCTTGATACCTGCTCCCTGTCCGTCAACGGTTCATCATTTCGTCGAAGGCGACCTGGGCAGCTTCACCATTTTTCAGCCACCAGTCGGCCTTGGAGAAAACGGAAGTCTCGACATTGCCGGGAGCGGTGGCGAGGAGTTGCATCCGTTCCGCCGGGATCAATCCACCCTCATAGGCCTTCGGGTTGACCGGTCCATAAGCGATGAAATCCGTCAGCTTCGCGCCTCTTTCTGGCTTCGTCATCGCCGCGATGAGCTTCATGGCGGCATCCTTGTTTGCCGCGCCTTTCGGAACGGCAAGGCAGTCTGTACCGATGACTGAGCCCTTGAAACTGTAGTCGGCAGCACCGCCGTCTGTCTTGACGCTTTGGGCGCGACCATTCCAGGTGACGACCAGATCGGCTTCGCCGTCCTTCAGGATCTGGGCCGATTGCGCACCCGACGTCCACCAGATCGCAACATTTGGCTTCAGCTCTTCGAGACGGGCGATTGCACGCTCCAGCCCCCCTGATGCGCTCAGGACGTTGTAAACTTCATTTGGCGCCACCCCTTGCGAGAGAAGTGCTATCTCTATGAGATCCTGCGCATTGGCGCGTAGCGCGCGGGTTCCGGGAAATGCCTTGACGTCCCAGAATTCGGCCCAGGTCTTCGGCGGATTGTTGCCGATGGTCTTTGTGTTCCACGCCATCACAGTGCCGTAGGAACTGAAGGGATAGCAGTACTCCGATTGCGCGCCTGCCGGCAGTGATTTGCCGTCGATGACGGAATAGTCCAGCGGCTCCAGCAGTCCTTGAGCGGCAGCCTGCGCACCTTCCGGCGACCCGAGGTGGATAATGTCGGTCGTGACTGCACCTGAAGTGACCTGCATTTTGAGTGCTGCAAAGCCGTCGCTCTGGGTTTCTTCACGCACGTCGAGGCCAAGCTCGCGGGCCGCAGGTTCCCACATGGCTTGTTTCATGGCGGTTCCATAGTCCCCGCCGGCGGTTGTGATGGTCAGTGTCTGTGCAGCCAGCGGGCCGGCGGCGGTCATGGCGATAGCAGCCACGGATAGGCGCAGCATACGAAACATTCGATATCTCCTTTGTTCACCTCTGAATGACGATTCTTGGGGTCTAACGCCCGATTTTTCGAAATCGTAACGTTACGATTGATAGATGTCGGCGCTTTCGTCAAGTGGAATCTTGTCCCTCAACCATCCCACTTCCAATCTTCCGGCGGAAAGGGCAGTGTATTGAAGAAGCGAACCACGGAAGATTGACAGACGCGATGGCAGTGAATTCGAGACCCAATCTGAGGCAGATCGCGACAGAGCTAGGTCTTTCGGTGACGACAGTTTCCAGGGCATTGAAGGACGGACCGGAGGTTCATCCAGACACCATCAAGCGTGTAAAGGCTGTCGCCAACGCTGCGGGCTATGTCCCGAACTTCCATGGCAGGGCTTTGCGCACAGGTCTCACACAGGCGCTGACCGCAATACTTCCGATGGAAACCCGCGACTACCTGTCGGACATCGCGAAGCTGCCACTGATCGAAGGGCTGACGCTCGCCGCACGAGAACACGGGTATAGCCTCTCGATATATTCCACGACACCCGAGGAAGATCCGCAGGAGAATCTCAGTCGACTGATCCATGCCGGCGGCGCCGATGGAATCGTGATTACCCGAATGGTCTCGGAAGATCCGCGCATACCGTTTCTCCTCGACCGCAGCATTCCGTTCATCGCCTTCGGCCGCAGCGGCAGTGCGCTCGACTACGCTTTCGTGGATGTCGATAACGAGGGCATAGCCTTCCAGGCCGCCAATATGCTGCTCGAACGAGGGTGCCGGCGCATTGCGCTTCAACTGCTGACCCGCGAGGACCAGTACAGCACCGTGCGTATGGCCGGTTATGCCAAGGCCATGACTGGAGCGGGGCTTTCAATCGATCCTCAGCTGATCGGGCACGAGGATTTCACCATGGAGGCGAGTGAACGCTGGGTCGCGCGTCTGCTGGATCTTCCGGAACCGCCGACAGGCCTGGTCTGTGCCAACGAACTCGGCCTTCTCGGAGCGCTGAGTGCTGCGCGCCGAAAAGGCCTGACCGTTGGTCGCGATTTTCACATCGTAGTTCGTGACAACACGCATATGTGTCGCTACCTGTCCGCCCCTCTCATCGCCCATACCGTCGATATGGTGGCCGTCGGGCGCAGCCTGGTCGAGGGGCTGGTACGCCAGATCGAGCGGCCGGACGCCCCTCACATGCAATTGGTCGTGGATGGAAAAGTCGAGTTTATCGCAAACGCCTGATGCCCGGGCCATCGCTCCGAACAACAAAACAGCTGCATGGCCGGCCGGACTATTTCCGGCAGGCCCGCTCGGCGCCTTGTTTCGAAAGTGTGAACGGTCGCTGGTTCAGCCGAGGGGGGCGGTCAGCGGGTCGTAGGCATAGACCCAAGCAGGATCTTCCGGCTGCTTCAGCCAGGTGTTGGCGTTGGATATGGTCTGCACCTTGGTGGCCCGTTCACGCCGTGTAGCCTCATAAAGCGAGAAGGCGTCCCTATAGTCAGCCATGCCGCTTTCTTCGAGGCATCGCACCAGGATCGCTGCGTCCTCGATGGCCATACAGGCGCCCTGCGCCATATGCGGACGCATGGGGTGGCATGCGTCACCCAGCATCACGAGACGGCCACGGCTCCAAAGGTTTAATGGGTCGCGGTTCCAGAAAGGCCATTTCGTGACGGTTTCGGTGGCATCGACCAGTGCCTGCACCATCGGATGGGAACCTCCGAATATCGCTTCCATCTCCTCTCGCGAACTGTCGACGAAACTGGTTTCATGCTCCCAGCTGTCCACCGGCACGCCGGTGACATAATAATATTCGCTGCCATTGCCCTTGGTGGCATAGGCCATGATGTGGCGAGAGGCTTCCCACCACCATTTGACGCAAGCTTCGAACTCGAGGCCGGAACCACCCAGCTTGTCCATGTTGACGAGAGCGCGGTGGCCGATCCAGCCGGAGAAGCGCGGTTTTTCGGGCCCGAGCAGCATGTCGCGGATCATGGAATTGATGCCGTCGGCGCCGACGACAAGACCGGCAGCAACCCGCCGTCCATTCTCGAATGTGAGCAGCACGTCGGTCTCGCGCTCCTCGATGCCGGTCAGGCGGTGGCCGAAATGAACCTTGTCCTGCGGCAGCGCGTCTATCTGGACCGCATGCATGTCGCCGCGGTGGATGGTGATGTAGGAGGCACCGTATTCCTTGCGGCCATAATCGCCGAGAGGAATGCGCGAGAGATAGTCGCCGGTCATGCCATCACGGGAGAACCAGAAATCCGGATGGGAGCCGATCTGCTCCAGCTTCTTCTCAATGCCGATGCGGCGGAAGATTTTCATCACGTTCGGGCCAATGTGAATGCCGGCGCCCAGACGCGTGAAGGCGGGGGCCTGTTCGAAGCTATGCACGGAGAACCCGGCGCCGGCCAGCAGGGCTGCTGCCGCGGCGCCGCCAAGGCCCGCTCCGATGACGGCGATCTCGACCTTCTCAATATTCATGCTCATGGGTTTGTCCTTCTTCTGTCAGGCATATTGTTGGCTAACAAACAATGCTAATGCGAACCGGCCGTTGTCGTTGTCGGAAGTGAACCCTGATCGGCCGGGGACCCAGCGCGATCGCGGTCCTCCGGCGCTACCAGGGTGGCAAATCGGGGGCGAAGCGCTGCCGCAGATAGCTAGCGAGGGCTTCCCGCTCCGTGTCTGTGAATTCGCCGTTAAAGGACGGCATGTCGCGCAGATCCAGCCCGTCCGGCGCCTTCAGACCCTCGTCCAGAACGGAGAAGAGGGCATCGGGCAGGGGCGCGCGCAGTGCCGCCGACCGGCTGATCGGCGCAAGAGCCGCCGTGACTGTCCCGGCAAGCGCGGGCTCATGGCAGACGGCGCAGGCGCTTTCGTAGATCCGGCTGGCCCGCGAGGGTGCAAGTCTGGCCTCAGGCACGGACACGGCGGGTGCGGTATCAATTCCGCTCAATGAGGCCAGATACGTGGCCATAGCGCGGATATCACCATCAGGCAGGGCGGTAAGGCTGGCAGCGACTTCCGCCATCGGGCCGGATGCAGTTGCTGCTTCGGAATGCCCGCGGCGCAGATAGGAAAACAGCGTGTCTTCGTTCCAGCCGCGGGCGGCGGCCAGCGGCCCGGCAAGGGCCGGGGCATACCAGCCCTTGATCATGGCTCCGGTCAGCTCGGGCAGTTCTGCGCCGGCGATATTGCGCGGGGCATGGCAGGCGGAACAGTGGCCCGCCGCCTCGACCAGATATTTGCCGCGGTTCCATGTCTCGCTACGGACCGGATCGGGCGTGAAGGGCGCGGCGTCGTGATAGAGCCAGTTCCATGCGGCGAGGGCCGGGCGCAGGTTGGTCGGCGCGATCATTCGTGACGGTGGCGTTTCCTGGCGCACGGGCGTCAGCGTCTGGATGTAGGCGTAAAGCGAGAGCATGTCCTCGCTGTTGATCCTGGCAAAGGACGTGTAGGGGAAGGCCGGGTAGAGGTTATGGCCATCGCGGCTGATGCCATGACGCATCGCACGCTCGAACGCCTCGAAACTCCAGCGGCCAAGACCTGTTTCCGGCTCGGGGGTAATATTGGTGGAATAGACCGTGCCGAAGGGGGTGACCATTGGGCGCCCGCCTGCATTGGGCAGCCCACCATCGGCGGTGTGACATGTGGCGCAGTTACCAAGCGCAAACACCTGCCGGCCACGTTCGAGTGTCTCCTTGGAGAAAATGCCGGACGCAGGCGCAGCGGAAGGTGCAATGGACCGATTGAGCGGCAGGGCGATCGTACCCATCGCAAGCATGCCGCCGATGACGGCGCCAAGCCCGAGCAGTTTCTTGCGCAGCGGGCTCCGGCTCCGGAGCGGGCGAGCCTCTGCGGCGGCGAGGGCGGGCATGGTCCCCGAAGCTGCGAGCGCTGCGCGCATTTTCTCCGGTGTAAACGGCACTTCGCGCATGCGCACGCCCGTTGCGTCGAAAATAGCATTGGCGATGGCCGCCGCACTCGGCACCGCCGCGCTTTCGCCAACGCCGAGCGGAGGATCGTCCGGCCGCGCGATCAGCATGGTCTCGATCTCGGGCACGGCAGGAAAAGTCTGGATCGGATAAGCCGCCCAGCTTCGCGGTGTGGGAGAAATTTCGTTGAAGGTGACTTCCTCGAGCAGCACCCGGCTTGCCGTCTGAATGGCATTGCCATGGATCTGCTGGCGCACGCCATCCGGATTGATGACGAGTCCCTGATCCTGGCCGATGAAGATGCGGGTGAGCGCGACCTCGCCGGTTTCCGTGTCCACAGCGACATCCACCACCCAGGCGGCGGAAGCCGCCGCCGTGCCGGGGAAGGTGCCATGCACATAGGTGGCGAAGGCAAAACCCTGACCGAAGGCCATACGACCTTCGCGACGCAGGCGCGGACCGACGCGCTCCGCCCATCCTGCCTGTTCGGCCGTGCGGCGGACAAGATCGGCCTCCCGCGGATCGTCGAGATGACGCAGCCGGAAGGCAACCGGATCCTCGCCGGCCTCGTAAGCCATTTCATCCACGAAACTCTCATGGGCAAAGGTGTTGGGCAGGGCGGAAACACCGCGCATCCATGCAGCCCGCACGATCGGCGCCATGTCATGCACCGTGATGCGCCTGTGAGGGACCCGATAAGGCGGGATAATGGTGCGGTCGCCCATGTCGGAAGGTCGCGCCTCCGAGCTGGTGCTGCCTGTCAGCAGCAGCGACAGGTTCGGCCCCCGGTTGGATGGATACCAGGTGTCGATGGCATAGGCATGCAGCGCGCCGGCCTTTAGCCCACCGTTCACCTCCATGAGTTGCGCGGCGCCTTTGGGCTCCCAAAGATGCTCCTGCGCGCGGGTGAGCTGGACCCTGACTGGCCGGCTGGTGGCGCGCGACAGAAGCAACGCGTCGCCGCAAACATCGTCGGCGCAATTGCGCCCGTAGCAGCCGGCAGCCTGATAGCGGCGGATTTCGATCCGCTCAGTCGGCACTCCGACAAGGATGGCCAGATCATCGCGCAGCATGTGCGGGTTCTGCGTGCCGGACCAGACCAGTGGCGTGCCTCCGTTCCAGTCGGCGATGGCGCAGGACGGGCCGATGGAACCGTGTTCGTGATAAGGCCAGACATAGGTGCGTTGCCGGGCCACGTCGCATTCGGCAATAGCCCGGTCAAAATCACCGGCACGATCAAGACTGCGCGGCGTGGAGGGATGATCCTTCAGCGTCTGGCGCAGATCGGCCATGTCAGGGATGTCAGGCGGCAGGTGCCAATGCGCCGGCAAGGCCTCCGCGATGAGTTGGGCCTGGTCGGCCCGCTCTGCCACCACACCAAGGAAATCGCCGTGGCGGACGACCGCGATGAAACCGGGAAGGTTTCGCACGGCGGCTTCGTCGTAACGGATGAGGCTGTGTCCGACGAAGGCTCCGCTGTCGCGTCCGGCATAAGGCGGCCGGATGACATGGCCGTGCACCATACCCGCAATGTCTACGTCATGAATGTAGGGATGTGTCCCGCGCAGCTTGTCCGAAAGGTCACGGCGTCCGGTCCTTTGGCCGACGATGCGATAGTTCGCCGGAGGCTTGACCGGAGTTGTCCGGTCGAGCTTGAGCGCAACATCCTGTCCGGCAATCAGGTCACCATAACCACAGGATTTGTCTTGCCAGCCGACGCAGCCTGCCTCGATCGCGATGCCATCTATGGGGGCGTTGAAGCGACGGGCAGCCTCCGCCGCCAGGAAGAGGCGGGCCTGGGCGGCTGCCAGGCGCAGCGGAATGGCGGCGACCTGGATCGTTTCGGACGCGATGGTCGGCCCCTGGTCCGGGGTCGAAGCCGTATCGCCAAGCACCATATGCACCGCACTCAACGGCAGATCCAGTTCCTCCGCGACGATCTGGGAGAGCGCAGTGTCGATGCCGGTGCCAAGATCCACGTGGCCGTTGTAACCAGTGGCAACACCACGCTCGTCCATTCTCAGGAAGACGGCCGGGCCGACCGAGAATTCGTCATAGATCGAGAGGCTGCCGGGGGGAAGACTTTCAGTCATGCTGGGCTCCACGCATCAGCTCGGCCGCGCGTTCGACGGAAGCGATGATCTCCAGATGCGTTCCGCAACGACAAAGATTGTGGCGCAGAGCCGCGCGAATGTCTTCTCGCGTCGGTGACGGGTTATTTCGCAGGAGCGCGGCAGCGGTCATGACCATTCCGTTCAGGCAGTATCCGCATTGCGCGCCTTCGCACTCGAGAAAGGCCCTCTGGACCAAAGAAAGAGCTCCGGTCACAGGATCGGCTAGGCCTTCGAGCGTGGTAACGTCATGTCCAACGGCACGTTTTGCACGCAGCATGCATGCCCGTGCCGGCGAACCGTCGATGAGCACGGTGCAGGCGCCGCATTGCGCCTTGCCGCAGCCATACTTTGCCCCCTTGAGACCGAGTTCATCTCTCAAGACGTCGAGAAGTGTTCGTTCCCCGGGATGCTGAAGGAGGCGCACTGTCCCATTCACCGTCAGTTCGAGCGTATTCGTCATCGGTTCCCTCGGGCTCTCTTTTTGACCCTTGTCCGGAATTCAGCAGAAAACTTGTTTGTATGCAAACGAATTTGCGCGGCACCAGCGGATTTTTTGCATAATCGGCAGGCAATAAACGCGGTTGTTGGATTTTTAAGCAGTCTGTACCCCGCGCTTGCCTTTGCTGCGCCAGCGGCCGCTTCATCGACAGCGCATGCGGGATTCCGGCTTGACGTCAGGCATTGGGATGTTGCAGTTCGACCATGTTTCTTCAGAAGCTGGAAATCGCCGATGACCGACCCGAACGAAAGTTACGTCCTTGACGAGCAGGTCGGCTTCTTGCTGCGTCTCGCCTATCAGAGGCATATGGCCCTCTTCATGGAACGTATGACGGGCGGATTGACGCCGACGCAATTCTCCACACTCTACCGGCTGCGTGAGGCGTCGGAGCCGCTTTCGCAAAACGCTCTCGGCCGTCTTGTCGGGATGGATGGCGCCACCACCAAGGGCGTCGTGTCGCGCCTGCTGGCGAGAGATCTGATCCATGTGGAGAAGGACGGCGAAGATCGAAGACGCTACACGCTCTTCATCACCGACACCGGCTGCCGGCTGCTCGATGCAGTGCTGCCGGACGTGAAAGGCAGCAGCGAGACTACGCTTGCCCCTTTAGCGCCTTCGGAAAGGGAGCAACTTCTGCAGTTGCTGAAACGTCTGATATAAAATTATACATTAAGATAATAAACGGCCTAAACACTGCCAGTGAAAAAGCGCGCAAGCGCCTGACGAGGACGATCGCGTGGCCGAGCAAAAGCTCCAAACAAAAAACCGCAGTCCGGGGCGACCTCCGAGAACCGATAGCTTTGGGAAGGCCTCGGACTTGCGCGACAGTATTTTGGATCATGCCGAATTGGCGTTCGCGGAAGCAGGCTTCGAAGGTGCCAATCTGCGGGAAATTGCCTCTCTTGCGGGGGTCAATCAGGCGCTGATCCGGTATTATTTCGGCTCGAAGGCCGACCTCTTCGATGAATGCTTCAGGCGGCGCGGCGGAGTTTTGGCGGGACATAGACACGTCAACCTGGATCGGCTTTTAGAGATCAGCGAAAACCCATCGGTCGAGGATCTTGTTTTTGCCTACCTCAAACCACAGTGGGACATGAAGTATTCGAGCCCCAATGGCGCAGCCTTCGTCGCGATGCAGGCGCGGCTGCATGCTGAGCCTGAGGAGCATGCGCTACGTCTTCGAAGGGAAGTCTACGACGCTTCGGTCAAGCGCTATATATCGGCGCTTTCACAGGTGCTGCCGCAGGTTCCCAAGGACATCATCAGCGTGCGTATGGCCTTTCTTGTCGGCGCATATCTTTTCATGCTCAACGACTTGGGGCGCATCAGCGATCTCACCGAAGGTCACCTGATATCCTTCGGCAAGGACGAAATGCTCGACCAGCTCGTCCGCTTCCTCGCAGCGGGACTGCGCGCACCCGTCTAGACGGCCGCTGCCCAATTCCTAGGCCAGCCGAAAATTTGTGCTTGTTATTATTCAAATGAATAATTAACATCCCTCCATCAGATCGATGGAGCCATGCAATGAGAACCTATCGGATCGGCCAGATCGTCCCGAGCTCGAACGTTACGATGGAGACGGAAATCCCGGCGCTGCTGCGTGCACGCGAGATGATCGCGCCCGAACGCTTCACCTTTCATTCCTCGCGCATGCGGATGAAGCACGTGACGAAGGAGGAGCTGGCGGCCATGGATGCAGACAGCGACCGCTGCGCGCTAGAACTTTCCGATGCCCGGGTCGATGTGATGGGTTATGCCTGTCTGGTGGCAATCATGGCGATGGGGCTCGGATATCATCGCCAAAGCCAGGCGCGCCTGCATGGCATCACGGTCGCGAACGGCAATCCGGCGCCGGTGGTGACGTCTGCCGGAGCGCTCGTAGACGGCCTCAAGGCTATCGGCGCCAAGCGCATCGCGCTGGTGGCGCCTTACATGAAGCCGCTCACGGAGTTGGTCGTTTCCTACATTCGCAACGAAGGGATCGAAGTCTCGGACTGGCGCGCGCTGGAAATCCCGGACAACTTGGCTGTGGCCGCCCATGACCCGATGAACCTGCCGGAAATCGTCAAGGGCATGAAAACCAACGACGTGGATGTCGTGGTGCTTTCGGCTTGCGTCCAGATGCCGTCACTGCCGGCCGTTTCCATGGTCGAGGCGATGACGGGCAAGCCGGTTCTGACGGCCGCCATTGCCACCACCTGGCAGATGCTGCAGGCCCTTGATCTAAATAGGTGGGTACCGGGCGGCGGCACACTGCTGTCCGGCGCCTATTGAGGAGGGCGGACAGATGGCAAAGGGATATCATGTTCATGCAAATGGAATCCGCCAACATCTCCTGCATTTCCCGGGGCACGGGCCGACAATGTTGCTGGTTCCCGGCATTACTTCGCCTGCCATCACCTGGGGTTTTGTGGCCGAGAGATTGGCCGAGGCCTTCGATGTGCATGTACTCGACGTGCGCGGTCGCGGACTGAGTGAGGCGGGCAACCTTGATTATTCGCTGGATGCCATGGCAGCGGACGTCGTGGCATTGGCGACGACGGCAGGGATCAGCCGTCCGGTTGTGCTTGGCCACTCAATGGGTGCGCGCACGGCTATCCGTGCGGCCCGCCAGGCTCCCGATGCATTTTCGGGCTTGATACTCGTCGATCCTCCGGTTTCAGGCCCGGGACGGCGTGCCTATCCCTCAGCCTGGAGCTGGTACGAGGACTCCATCCGGATGGCGCAGAAGGGCTGTTCGGGACAAGACATGCGCAGTTTTTGTCCGAGTTGGACAGATGGGCAGAATGCCCTGCGAGCCGAGTGGCTGCACACTTGCCAGCTCGATGCGATCCGCACCGCCTATGACGGTTTCCACATCGACGACATCCATGCCGACCTTCCCGAGATCACCGCGCCGGCCCGACTGGTCGTTGCCGGTGGCGCGACCGTGATCGGCGCGGCCGACATCGACGAAATCCGGCAACTGAAGCCCGGCATCGACGTGCGCATCGTCGAAAAGGCCGGCCACATGATCCCCTGGGACGACCTCGAGGGGTTCCTCTCCGCCACCCTCGACTTCCAGCCCATCCGCGCGACGAATTGAAAAGGACCCAGCCATGGACCATGCGAGCTTCACCGAAATCTGCCTGCACCAGTTGAAGATGTCTGGTGTTCGCGAAGGCGAAAAACTGATCGTGCTTACGCAGGGTAGTGATCGACTGGACTATGCGGACGCCTTCATGGCGGCGGGCCAGCGCCTCGGCGCAAGCATGTATCACATGCGCCTGCCCGCACCCCTGCCGGTCGGCGGCTGGAATGTCGGCGTCACTGGCCTTGCCGCCATGCCCGATGCGGTCGAGGCGCTGAAGGCCTGCGATATGCTGATCGACTGCATCTTCCTGTTGTTTTCGCCGGAGCAGATGGCAATCCAGGCGGCTGGAACGCGCATCCTGACCGCCGTGGAGCCACCAGAACTGCTGGCTCGCATGTTGCCGACGAAGGAGATCCGCGAGAAGGTCGAAATCGCCGGTGTCATGTTGGCCAAGGCCAAGGTCATGCGGATCACCTCGCCACATGGAACCGACATTAGCTACAAACTCAATACTTATCCGACGATCACCGAATATGCTTGTACCGACGAGCCCGGCCGTTGGGACCACTGGCCGTCAGGCTTCGTCTTCACCGGTGGTGACGACGACGGTGTGGACGGTCAGATCGTGGTGGCACCCGGCGACATTCTCCTGCCGCAGAACATCTACGTCCGCGATCCGATCGTCTACACCATCGAGAAGGGCTGGGTGACCGACATTCGTGGCGGGCTCGACGCGCAATTGGTCAAATCCTACATGGAGGATTTCAACGATCCGCGTGGCATGGGCATGAGCCATGTCGGCTGGGGCATGAACCCGCATGCGAAATGGCACAACCTGGTCCCCGGCGCCTTCCCGGGCGGCATGGGCATGGAACCGCGCAGCTTCTATGGCAACGTTATGTTCTCCACCGGCCCCAACAACGAATTGGGTGGCCCCAACGATACGGCCTGCCACCTCGATATTCCCATGCGCGGATGCTCGCTGTTCCTAGACGACGAACCGGTCGTCATCGACGGCGACATTGTTGTGAAGGAAATCCAGATGGTGCGTGGCTGACGAGCACTCTTTCCAGCCTGAGGGGTAACACATGTCGCAGCAGGAAACCTACAAGACCGCGGGGTTCGGGCAGCCCGTCCCGCGGGGCATTCGCCCGGGAATCGTCGTCGTTGATTTCACCTACGGGTTCACCGACACGACCTATCCGACGGCTGCCGACATGACGACGGCTATTGCTGCCACACGGCAGCTCACCGATATTGCCCGCGTCAAGGGGATGCCGGTGATCTATACGACCATCGCCTATCATCCGGGTGAACTGAACAAACTGCCCTGGTTGCGCAAGGCAACCGGCATGACGGCGCTGATCGAGGGCAGCCGGCTTGTGGAGATCGATGCGGCCACCGGTATCCAGCCCGGCGACCCTGTGATCACCAAGAAGGGCGCATCCGCATTCCATGGGACGTCTCTTGCCGCGCTTCTCACCGGTGCCGGCGTCGACACGCTGGTTGTCGCCGGTGCGACGACCTCAGGCTGCGTCCGGGCAACCGTCGTCGATGCCGTGCAGTCAGGCTTCAACGTGTTGGTCCCGGCCGATTGCTGCGCTGATCGGGCCCAGGCGCCGCATGAGGCCAATCTTTACGACATGCATCAGAAGTACGCAGACGTGACGGATGCTGACGATATAGAGCGTTGGTTGATCTCTCTCTCCGATCACGGATGATGTCCTCACTGCGACTTGTAACCGGCTCCGCAGTTCAAACCGCCTTCAAGGCGGGGGTTAAAGCAGGCCAGCCACGCCATTGACGGTTAGCACCCGATTTCGCTACGATCACGGCTACGGACATAGGGGTTTCCGGCCGCTGTCCTGAGCCAGTCGCTTCGCGGGCGGGTCGACAGAAACTTGCGCGAGCGTTTGGAAGCAACAGGATTCAAGCGTGGGACTATCAGGCCGTTGCCGTGATGTGGATTTATTCCTCAACAAAGACGGCAAGTGGATGGGCCGCACTGTGCTTTCGCTGAATTGAGACATCTTGTACTACCGCGGTCTCAAACCCGGACCGCCGTCGCTTCCTGTAGGATTTCCGATGGATCAGACGCTCGCGCCCATCACGGCGCCAATTCCCGTCAGGGCATCGTCCACCGACGATCCTGCGGAACTGCTTCGCTTCGCAATAGACGCCCAGGGTCTTGGCGCGACGGCACTTGCCACCCTTGTCGACATCCGCGGCGGCGCTGCGCGGGCGCTCGGCGCTCATATGGCGGTTGCCGCGGACGGGCGGTTCTGCGGCTATGTCTCCGGCGGATGCGTCGAAGCCGCCGTCGCTTCCGAAGCGCTTCTGGCCATGGCGCAAGGGCGCGACCGCACGGTCAAGTTCGGCGATGGCTCTCCCTTCTTCGACATTGTCCTTCCCTGCGGCGGCGGGATCACCGTTGCAATCCATGTCCTCAAAGATGTCGGCGCTTTGCGGCATGTTCTGGATCGTCTCGAACGGAGGCAGGCAGCCCGCCTTGCATATTCGCCAGAGCGGCAGACCCTCGAACCGGTAGACCCACTGCCACGGGCATGCTGGCTCGAGCGGGAGTTCGTGACCGTCTACCGTCCCCGCACCCGCGTCGTCCTTTCCGGGCAGACGATCGAAGCGCAGGCCGTTGCACGACTGGCCGAGGCTTCCGGCTACGACGTGATCGTCAGGGAACAGGGCGAGGGGGGCAGGGTCGCAGCCGAGATCATCGACCCCTTCACGGCCGTTGTGCTCCTGCATCATGACCTCGACGCCGAAGCCGCCATTCTCGAGACTGCGCTTCACTCGCCTGCCTTTTACATCGGCGCACTCGGCAGCGCGCGGACGCATCATCGGCGTGTCGAGCGATTGACAGCCATGGGGTTCAGACGCGACGACATCGGTCGTATCAAGGCGCCCATCGGGATGTTCGGCCCGACGCGAGATGCAACCTCGCTCGCCCTGTCGGTTCTGGCGGATGTCGCCGCGGCAAGACTGGTGGCTTATGCGTAAGGCGTCAGTCGCGATCGTCATTCTCGCTGCCGGCAAGGCAAGCCGGATGGGTGAGGGCGGCAAGCACAAGCTGTTGGCCGAATTCGACGGCGTGCCGCTCGTGCGGCGATCAGCATTGACTGCGCTCGCTGCGGATGCCGCGTCCGTTATTGTCGTCACGGGCCATCGCAGGAGCGAGATCGAGGCCGCGCTCGATGGGCTCGCTCTGACTTTCATCGATAATCCCGATTACGCCAGCGGCATGGCGAGCTCGCTCATAGCAGGATTCTCATCGAGGGACGCTGACAGCGCCGAAGGCATTCTCGTCATGCTCGCCGATATGCCCGGCATTACCACGACGCATCTCGATGCCCTGATTTCCGCCTTTCGCAACTCGGGCGGCGAGGCTGTGGTGCGCGCCGTCTCGCGGGGTAAGCCCGGCAATCCCGTCATTCTGCCACGTTCTCTCAATCAGGCAGTCCTCCGACTTCAAGGTGATGTCGGCGCGCGCGGTATCATCGCCACATCAGGCATGCCCGTTCTCGATGTCGATGTTGGCGACGCGGCCTTGCTCGACGTCGACACGCCGGACGAGGTATTGGCTGCCGGTGGCGTAATGAACTGACCTGCGGAAGACAGCGAGGTGGCCCCGGTGCCGCGCCGCAATCGGAACTCTCGCCAAGCTCCCGAACAGGACATCAAACACCTCATGCCTGCCTGCGAAGGCTCCCCAGCATAGCCTTGAATCCGGCGACCGCCCGCTTCGAAACCGCCTCCGGACTCTCGGCATTGGCGATCCAAAGCGCCATATGGCTGCTGGCGCCATTGATGAGGCGAGCGGCGGTTTCGGTGTCGATGTCGATGATCTCGCCATCGGCCTTGAGACGGTCGAGACTGCGGGAGAGGGCGGCGATACAGCCGGGGTGTTCTGCCATTGCGAGATATCGCCGAGGACAGCCGGGCCATCGCGAAACATGATACGCTGGATTTCGGGCTCAAGCGCCATTTCGATATAAGCGGAGCACTCGTCGACAAAACCCTGCCAGCGCGTGGGAGCGGCGGCCGAGACCTCGTTCAGCCGCTCCGTCATTTCCGCGTCGATTTCCATGATCACCGCCTGGAGCAGACCCCTCTTGTCACCGAAGTGGTGATAAAGGGCCCCGCGCGTCAGTCCCGCTTCGCCGGTGAAATCGTCCATCGAGGCTTCCGCGTAGCCGATCGTGCCAAAGGCACGCCGCCCGGCTGCGATCAGTTTGCCGCGGGTCTCTGCGATCATCTCCTGGCGCGGTTTGCGCATGGCTTCTCCATTGGCATACGCCGCGTATCTTTTTCATTGACATACGGGACGTATGCATTATCTAAACGCATACGCTCCGTATATAAGTGTTCTATCCGATAGCTGGAAGGATCATCCTATGTCAAATCCGTATAAACAAATATTCGCGGCATCTGGGGCCAAGGGCTTCTCCGCAGCCGGCTTTTTCGCACGGCTTCCCATCGCCATGGCGCCGATCGGCATCGTTGCCATGCTCTCCCAGGCACACGGCGAATATTGGCTGGCAGGCGCCGTGTCGGCGACCTATGCGCTCACCAATGCGGTGATCTCGCCGCAGATCTCGCGAGCGGTCGACCGACTGGGCCAGACGGCAGTCGTCGTTCCCACAACCATCGTATCCGTGCTGGCGTTTATCGCGCTGATCACCGCGACCAACCAGAACTGGCCGGTATGGACGCTGTTCGCCTCAGCCTTCCTCGCGGCAGCCATGCCGAGCATTCCGGCGCTGATGCGGGCGCGCTGGACGGAACTCTTTCGCAACCGGCCCGAGCTCAACACCGCCTTCGCGTTCGAAAGTGCCGCGGACGAACTGGTCTATATCGCCGGCGCCTCGCTGTCGGTCGGGCTGGCCGTGGCCCTGTTCCCGGAAGCCGGCATGATGGTGAGCACAGCTTTTCTGGCGCTCGGGACGGCCGCCTTCATCGTGCAGCGCGGCACCGAGCCGAAGGTGCGTCATGTCGCCGGCGCGGCTTCGGTTGGCTCCGCGATCCGCCAGCGTCCGGTGCAGATCATCACGCTCGCGCTGATCTTCGTCGGCGCGATCTTCGCAACCGCTGAAGTGAGTGTTGTCGCCATCACCAAGGAGCTTGGTCAGCCGAATGCGGCAAGCCTAGTGATCGGTGTCTATGCCCTCGGTTCCTTCCTAGTGGGTTTGACCCTCGGCGCGCTTAATCTGCGTATCCCCTTGCACCGTCAGTTGCTGATCGCCGTTGCGATCCTCGCACTGACCTCGCTGCCGCTGCTCGTCGCCGGCAGTTCGGTAACCCTGCTTGCTATCGCCGTCTTCGTCAGCGGCATCGCGATCTCGCCGACCTTTATAACGGCCTTCGGACTGATTGAACGTCGCGTGCCGGAATCGGTGCTGACGGAAGGTGTCACCTGGGTGATGACCGGCATCGGCATCGGTATGGCGCTTGGCGCCTTCGTCACGGGCTGGGTCGTCGACAGCTACGGTCCCCAGAGCGGATTCTGGGTGTCCGCGGCGGCCGGGACCGCGACCGTCCTTATCATTGCCCTCGGTCAGCGCACTCTCTCGGGAGAGTGCACCGGCGGGGAGGATTGCGCGATTCTGGAGCCGGCGCAGTAGCAGGAAGACGGTAAAGGGAAGGAGCAGGTCGGGTCGGCTTGCTGAACGCAGTGAGATCGCAAGCGCCATGATGGGGTACGTCTGCTGGTTCCAGTGCATGTCGCGGCTGCAGCGCGCCTGTCAATGACTGGCGCGCCGTCCTCCTAACCCGCGGGTCCCCGATTCAATTTCGATCAACGCGGGATGAAATCGTGATGTTACGGCACCTGAGCCCCACTCACTGCAACATAGACCGAATAAACCGACCGCGTCGCCGCGATGAACAGCCGGTTGCGTTGGGGGCCGCCAAAGGTAAGGTTGGCGACGGTTTGCGGTACGCGGATTTTGCCGATCAGTTTGCCCGCCCGGTCGAAGCAATGCACGCCATCGCCCGCGCTCGACCAGAGGTTTCCGTTCACGTCGGTGCGGATACCGTCCGGGATGCCGTTGTCGATGAGGCAGAAGACGCGGCCGTTTGCCAGGCTGCTGCCGTTGACCACGTCGAAAGCGCGGATGTGGCGCGGCAGGCTTTCGTCGTGGCTGGCGGCCGAATCCGCCACATAGAGGATTGTCTCGTCGGGCGAGAAGGCAAGGCCGTTCGGCTGGATGAAATCCGTGACGACAGCCGCAATTTCGCCGGTCGCCGGATCGAGCCGGTAGACGTTGCGCGTCGGTTGCACCGGCTCGGCGCGAAAGCCTTCGTAGTCCGACATGATGCCGTAGGTGGGGTCGGTGAACCAGATCGTGCCGTCTGATTTCACCACCACATCGTTCGGCGAATTGAGTCTTGCGCCCTCGAAACGGTCGGCGAGCACGGTGATCGAGCCGTCGATTTCGGTGCGTGTGACGCGGCGCGTCCCATGTTCGCAGGAGATCAACCGTCCCTGCCGGTCGCGCGTATGGCCGTTGGTGAAGTTGGACGGCTGGCGATAGACGGAGACGCCGCTTTCGGGCGTCCATCGCAGCATGCGCTGGTTGGGAATGTCGCTCCAGAGCAGTTGGTTCGCATCGTTGAACCAGACGGGACCTTCCGCCCAGCGGCAGCCGGAATAGAGCTCGTCGAGACCGGCGCTCGTTACGATCATCTGCCGGAAGCGCGGGTCGTGGATTTCGTAGATACTGGCCTCGGCCATGGCGGTCTTTCCGTTTATCGCATGCCGGCCCGGCGACCGCCGGCGAGCATGATGACGCTGATGATGATGAGGCCGGTCATGATCAGGCGGATGCCCGCGCCGAGCCCGTAGGTGTTGAGCATGGAGACGACCAGGAACATGAAGAGCGATGCGCCCCAGATGCCCGGCACGTTGGAATCGCCGCCGGCAACCGCCGTGCCGCCGATCACGACGACGGCGATCGACATCAGGAGATATTCCGAGCCCATGTTGAGCGCCGCGCCGCCGGAGAAGCAGGCGAGCAGATAGCCTGCGACCGATGCGAGCACGGCGCAGAAGAGGTAGGTGACGAAGCGTGTGCCGTCGACTGGTATGCCGGCCATGCGCGCAGCCGGCATGCTCTGGCCGATCGCCGAAATCCAGCGTCCGTAGATCGTCTTCTCGAGCAGGAACCAGGCAAGCAGCGAGATCAGGAATGCGACGATCGCCACATTCGGCACGCCGAGCGTGGTCGACGTGGTGAATTCCGCCAGCACGCTCGGCGGCTTTATGCGCAAGCCCCGGTTCGTCCAGATCGCCGCAGACTGCACGATGAAGCTCATGGACAGTGTCGCGATGATCGGCGGAATGCGCAGCGCCTTGATGAGCGCATAATTGCCGAGGCCGACGACAAGGCCGATGACGATGGCAACGAGAAGACCAGGCAGGATCATGCCGTTTTCGACATTCATCAGCTTCAGCGCCACCGTGCCGGCAAGCGTCATGGTGGCGGGAACCGAGAGATCGATATTGCCGGGGCCGAGCGTGATGACGAACATCTGGCCGATGCCGACGATCACCGAAAAGGCTGCGAAGGTGAGGGCTGCCTGCGACAGGCCAAGCGTGCTGGCGCCGAGCGTCACCATGATCGTCAGGAACCAGACGACAAAGGCGGCAAGCCACGACCAGATCCAGGGTTTGCGGAACAGGCGAAGGAGCGGGGTCATCGGCGTTTCTCCCGCTTCTCCAGGCGGTTCAGCATCAGCCGAAGTGCCAGCACAATGATCAGGATCGCGCCCTGAGCTCCGATCTGCCAGTCCGGCGAGATGCGCAGGAAGGAGAGGAACGAGCCGGCGAGCGTCAGCGTCAGCGCGCCGATGACGGCGCCGATCGGGGAAACGCGGCCGCCAATAAACTCGCCGCCGCCAAGGATCACGCCGGCGATCGACAGCAGCGTGTAGCGCAGCGCGATATTGGCATCGGCCGAGGTCGTCAGTCCGACGAGGGCGATGCCGGCGAGCACGGCAAAGAGGCCGGCAAGACCATAGGCGGCAGCGCGCGCCCCGACAATCGACCAGCCGGCGCGCTCGACCGAACGCTGGTTACCGCCGATGCCGCGCATCAGCACGCCGAGCGACGACCGCATGACGAGAAGGTGGGCGACCAAAGCGATAACGATGCTGGCAACGATCGCCATCGGCGCCAGCGGCGGCTTGACGGTCATCAGCCAGCGCACCCAGTCCGGCGCCTGCCCGCCGGGTGCCGGCAGCAGCAATACGGCAAGGCCGCCCCAGACGAAGCTCATGCCGAGGGTCACGACAATGGACGGCAGGTTGCGCAGATAGATGACGACGCCGAGCGCCGCATAGGTTGCGATCGCGCCGGCAAGGATCAGCACGCCGATCACGGGAGCATCCCGCAGAAAGGTCGCGGTGACGCAGGCGACGAAACTGACGAAGGCGCCCATCGAGAGATCGAGATCGTTGACCGCCATCACGATCATCTGGGCGATCGTCGCAAGCGCGATGGGCACAGCCAGGTTGAACAGCAGGTTGAGCCCGACATAGCTCATGGCGCGCGGCTGCAGCCAAAAGACGGCGGCAAGCAGCAGCGTCAACGACAGGGCGGGAATGGCAAGACGCAGGGCGTCGGACGACAGCCGGAACGTCATGCGGCGACCCCTTCGAAGGAGGCGGCGATGATGTTCTTCTCGTTGACGGCGTCGCCGGCGAGTTCGGCCGTGATGCGGCCTTCGCGGAAGACGTAGACGCGGTCGCAGAGGCGAACCTCGTCCATCTCGGTCGAATACCAGATTAAGGTGCGGCCGCGCGCCGCTTCCTCGCGGATGATCGCGTAGACCTCCTGCTTGGTGCCGACGTCGACACCGCGCATCGGATCGTCCATCAGGACAACAGGTGCGCGCGTCGCAAGCGCGCGGGCAAAGAGCACCTTCTGCTGGTTGCCGCCCGAAAGCGACAGGATGCGGTTGTCCATATCGGGGGTGCGGATCTCGATCCGCCGCTTCCAGTCGGCGCCCTTCGCCTCTTCTTCGCCCGCGAGGATGAGGCCGCGACGGGAGAGGTCACCGAGCGAGGCGATGGAGAAGTTGCGCAGGATGCTCCAGAGTTCAAAGACGCCGTTGAGGCGGCGGTCGCCGGCAACGAAGGTGACGAGCGGATCGCGCTCAGGCAGCCAGTTGCTGGACTGGGCGGTGTGCAGGGCGAGCAGGAGCTCGGTCTGCCCATGGCCCGCCAGGCCCGCCAGTCCGATGATCTCGCCCTTGCGGGCCGCAAAGGAAAGGCCTTTCGCCTGATGGGACAGAATGAGCGGAGCGGTGGATTGTTCGCGGGCCGAGCGCTTGGTTTCCTCCTTCGCAACGGTTCCCATGGCCTCCACGAGGCCGTGATGGTCAAAGCCCCGCGCCGGGCGTTCGGCGACGACGCGGCCGTCCTTCATGACGACGATGCGGTCGGAGGTTTCGAGGATCTCGTGCAGGATATGCGAGATGAAGATGACGGACCCGCCCGTGGCAATGAAGCGGCGGACATGGTCGAGCATCTGGCGGGCAAGGCTTGCATCGAGCGACGAGGTTGGTTCGTCGAGGATCACCAGCCTCGGCGCAATGCCGGAGTCGGAAAAGGCCATAGCGATCTCGACCATCTGCCGCTCGGCGATCGAAAGATCTCCCACGGCCCTGCTGCTGTCGATGCCGTGGCCGGGAAAGACGGCGTCGAGGCTCGTCTCGATGATTTTTGCGGCGCGCCGTCGCCAGCCGAAGCCTCCGAGATGGCGATGCATGATGCGCGTGTTCTCGACGATCGAAAGGTTGGGGCAGAGCGAAAGCTCCTGGAAGACGCAGCGCACGCCGCGGGCACGCGCAGCGTTGATGCCGTAACGCTCCAGCCGTTCGCCGTCGCTCGCAACGCTTCCTTCGTGCGGGGTGAGACCGCCGTTGATGACGCTGACGATGGTGGACTTGCCGGCTCCATTGTGCCCGACAAGCCCGACGCATTCGCCCGGCATGACGCGAAGGGTCACGCCATCGAGTGCCCTGACTGCGCCGAAACTCACCTTGGCGCCATCGACGGCGATCACCGCCTTCAAAACGTCATCCATGCTGCCCGCCATGCCTGCTTGCAAAAAATGCCGCGCGACCTTCTGCGGCCGCGCGGCAGTCGCCGGGAGAATTACTTTGCTGACTCGATGACCTTGATTGCGTCTGCCTGCGTGTATTCCACGTTGGCGACGCCGCCGGCCTGGGTATTGGCGAGGTTGGTTTCGAGATTGTCCTGGTCGATGCGCAGGAAGGGCACGACGAGGTCCTTCTTGACTTCCTTGCCGTCGAGGATCTGTTGTGCCACCCAGAAGGCGAGCGTGGAAACGCCGGGCGCGATGGACACGGACATGGTCTCGTAGCCCTTCGCGTCCTTCTGCTCCTTCCACCACTTCAGTTCGTCTTCGCGGTTGCCCATGATAATGATCGGCATCTTCCGGTCGGTCGCTGCAATCGCCTGTGCGGCGCCATAGCCGTCGCCGCCCTGCGTTACCACGCCAACGATGTCAGGCAGGCTCGGCAGGATGCCGGCAACAGCCTTCTGCGCCACGTCCTGCGCCCAGTCGCCGTGAACGGAGCCGACAATCTTGAACTGCGGGAACTGCTTGACGCCCTCGTGGATGCCCGCCGAGATTTCGTCGTCGACGAAGACACCGGCAAGGCCGCGGATCTCGAGCAGGTTGCCGCCGTCCGGAAGTTTCTTCGACAAGTACTCGACCTCACTGCGGCCCATTTCCTTGAAGTTGACGGCGATACGCCAGGCGCAGGGTTCGGTGACGATACCGTCGAAGGACACGACGGTGATGCCGGCGTCGCAGGCTTCCTTGACCGCACCGTTCAGCGCCGTCGGCGAGGCGGCGTTCAGCACGATGGCGTCATAACCCTGCAGGATCATGTTCTGGATCTGCGCGGCCTGTTCCGTCGCCTGGTTCTCGGCGGTGGTGAAAGGGTCGGCTGCGGCAACGGTGCCGGCCTTCACGGCTTCGCCCGTCACTTTGCCCCAGCTCGTCAGCATGGCCTGGCGCCACGAGTTGCCGGCATAGTTGTTGGAAAGGGCGATCTTCTTGGCCGACGTGTCGGCAAAGGCGGAAACGGGCATCGCGGCGCAAGCAATAGCGGCCGATGCCAGAAGCATCTTACGGATTGTCATGTCTTCCTCCCTAATGATCGCGCTGGTCGGCGGATCGCTTCACTCCTGCCGGCCCAATTGGGTCCGAGTGAAAATTGTTCTTGCACTGAGCTTCCTCCTCTCAGTAAGGGCAGGATGCGGGAGATCGACCGGCCTGTACAGGGGCAAGGCTGCAATCCGTTTGCGGGATTTGCGCAACAAGCTGCGGGTTTACGCAAGACGGCGGCGCTTCCGCGGGCGCTTACTGCGAAGGGTCGCGGCGGGTTGAGGAGCCTGCTGCCGCCTCGGGGAGGAACTGACGATGCTGCATCTCGTACCCGCAGCCATGTTCGACCATTATCTCGGCATTTCCCGGCTGCTCGCGGGCCAGCTCGACTTCCGCTCGGCTATCCGTTCCGTCGCGGCCGAGGTCGCCCATATCATCCCGCACGACCATCTCGATGTCTGCGTGCTGCTTGAGGGCGGCAACTACCACACGGCCTATGAGACGGGCATCGAGACCGCTTGGGGCGGCCTGGCCGGCGCGCCTGTTGTCAACAGCCCCATCCGTTCGCTGCTCTGGGGCGAGGTGGATTTTCTGCTGGCGGACGACGCCATGACCGACCCGCGTTTCCACTTCGAAGGCGCCTTCAAGCGGCCGATCGTCGAACAGTCGCTGAGGAGCCGCTTGCATGTGCCGATGAAGGTGCAGGGCACGATCATCGCGGCACTTTCCTGTTCGTCGCACAGGGCGGGCGTCTATACGATGGAGGATATCGAACGCGCCCGCATCATCGCCGACCTGCTGACGCCCTATTTCTTTGCGCTGCAGGCGGCCGAGCAGGCGCAACGCTCGGCCATTGTCGAGGCAGAGGCCCGCGCCCGCGAGGAGGGCTTGCGGCAAGGTGCGCTGAAGCTTACCGAAGCGCTGGAGCAGGAACGCCAGCGCATCGGCATGGATCTGCACGACCAGACGCTCGCCGACCTGACGCGGCTCGCCCGCCGGATCGATCGCCTGTCGCGCAATGGCGAGGTGGCGCCTGAGGCGCTGGAGCCCGTCTCCCGTTCGCTGCAGCATTGCATGCAGGATCTGCGGCAGATCATCGAGCAGGCAAAACCCTCCGTGCTCCAGCTCTTCGGCCTCGCCCAGGCGATCGAGCATCATCTGGACCGATCGACCCGCGACACGGGATCGGGGATCGAGTGGGGCCTCGTCGACGAGACGCATGGCGCGCTGGAGCGACTGGAACCGACCGTCAGCGTCGCGCTGTTCCGGATCGCCCAGGAGGCGATCAACAATGCGGTGCGCCATGCTGCCCCGCTGGCCGTCATGGTGCGGCTCGAGATCGACGACGATCGACTGTCGATCGAAATCTCCGACGACGGGACCGGCCTCGCCAAGGCGCGGGGACGGATCGGCGGCGGCATCGACAATATGAAGACCCGTGCGCGGCTGATTTCGGCGCGCTTCACGACCGGGCCCGGCCACAACAATCGCGGGACTGCGGTGCGCGTCGTGCTGCCGCTCGCATCGAACGACCCGCCGAGCGGGCCAAACTGAGGAGAAGGGCACAATGAAGGTTCTGATCGTCGAGGACGACCCGCTGCACCGATCCTATCTGCACGAGGCGGTCAACGCGGCTCTGCCCGAATGCGACACGGTGATCGAGGCGGAGAACGGAACCGTCGGCGAGAAGCTCGCCCGCGACCACAAGTCGGCGCATATCGTCATGGACCTGCAGATGGCGAACCGCAACGGCATCGAGGCGGCGCGCACCATCTGGAAGGAGCGGCCCGAGACCCGCATCCTGTTCTGGTCGAACTACTCGGACGAGGCCTATGTGCGCGGCGTCTCCCGCATCGTGCCGGATGGCGCCGCCTATGGCTATGTGCTGAAATCCGCCTCCGACGAGCGGCTGAAGCTTGCGCTGCGCTCGATCTTCATCGAGAGCCAGTGCGTCATCGACCGCGAGGTGCGGGGCCTGCAGCAGAAGAGCCTCGGCCAGACGAACGGCTTTACCGATTCCGAATACGAAATCCTCGTCGATATCGCGCTCGGCCTCACCGACCGGGCCATCGCCAAACGTCGGGGCCTTTCGCTGCGCAGCGTGCAGAACCGCCTGCAGCAGCTCTACGACAAGCTCGACGTCTACCAGAGCGCCGGCGACGACCACGAGGACGGCCGCTTCAATCTACGCGCCCGCGCCGTCACCGTCGCTTTCCTGCGCAAACTCCTGAACTACAGCGCACTGGAGCGGGCTGAGGCAGAGCTGCAGGAATGGCTTGAGGGAAAGTAGTTTCCGGATTTGTGTGGAATGACTGGGAATCAGAGAGGCTGCGGCCCTGCCTTTCACGGCGCATGAGCCAGCGCGATCGCATCGGCGGCTTCCTCGCAGCGATCGCCGAGCGTGCTGGTCGCGACACGGATATGACTGCTTGGCAGGACGGAGAATTTGCTGCCCGGGTTGACGGCGATATTGCGTGCGGCGAGCGTCACCATCGCGAATGGTTCGGAGACGACGGGCACCCAAAGGCACAGGCCCTGCCCTGCCGCTATCGCTATG
This sequence comes from Rhizobium leguminosarum, assembly GCF_001679785.1. NCBI lineage: Bacteria > Pseudomonadati > Pseudomonadota > Alphaproteobacteria > Hyphomicrobiales > Rhizobiaceae > Rhizobium > Rhizobium leguminosarum. The sequence continues at coordinate 134,777 of NZ_CP016287.1, read as the reverse complement.
CCCCGTTCGCTGAGCGCATCGGCAAGAGCGTCCCGCCTCTGCTGATAGATCTCACGCGCCTCGGCGATGAGCCGCCAGGTTGCCGGATCGCGCAGTAGCCAGGCGGCGGCACCTTGCAGGATACGGCTGGTCCAGCCGGCGCTGAAGGAGCGGTAAGACTGGATCTGGTCGACGATCGGCGCGGAACTCGACAGGACCGCGAGACGCAGATCCGGGCCGAGGCTTTTCGAGAGTGAGAGGATATGGATCGTCCGCTCCGCAAATCGGCCGCCGAGCGACTGCGGAGGTGCCGCCGACACGTCGCCGACGCCGTCATCCTCGATGACAAGCGTATCGCTGTCTTCCAGCACATCGCCGAGCTGACCGAGGCGGGATGAACTGACCGTAACGCCGGTCACGGAATGCAGCCGCGGCTGGAACAGGAAAGCTGCCGGACGTTGCTGCAATGCTTCGCGCAGCGAATCCGGCAGGGGGCCTTCGCCGTCGCAGGCGACAGGGATGATTTTCACGCCGAGATCTTCCAGAATATCGAGCAGCCGCATCGCGGTCGGATGTTCGATCGCGACCGACGAACCCGAGGAAACCAGAGCATGCAATATCGTATAGACGGCGTTGTAACCGCCATTGGTGGCCAGAAAGGCTTCCGCCTCGTAAGGCCATCGCTCTGAAACGGCGTCCTTCAACTCAGGGACGATCCGGCTGCGCTCATAGCTGTTGAGATCATCGACGGTCGCGCCATAGGCCATTGCTTCGGCGAGGCGCGGAAGAAGTGCTGCATCCGGCCCGGCTAAGGTGAGGTCGAGCACACCTGCCGCATAATTTCCCGAGCTGGCGAGACGTTCCGGCTTGGCCACAAAGCGGTCGCCGCTGACCCAGGTGCCGTTGCGCCCCCGGCCGCTGATGATCTTCTGCCGCCGCAATTCGCTCCAGGCTTCGGAGATTGTTGCCGGACTGACATGCAATTCGTAAGCGATATCGCGGATCGCCGGCAGCCGCGTTCCAATGGGCAGGACACCGGCACGGATCAGCGCGCTCGTTTCGAGAGCGATCCCCCGGATGCTGCGGTCGGCTATTTTTTCGGCAAACCAGGAGGCTTCGACGGTGTCGCCCATTTTTCGCTCACTTTAAATGTTCAATAACGTAATAACATTTGTACTCTCTACTTTGAACATTTAATTTGCCCCTCGTCGAGCCATTTCAGTGAGCTTCTGCATGCCTGTGACGCTTCGCATCGCCCTCCGGGACTGGGATTACATGACACCGCTCGTGCTCGGTGACGTCAGTTCTTCCCGTCTCGATATCAAAGTGGATCGTGTGGGCACGCTGATCTCAAGCCTCGCCGATGACGCGGCGCATGACGCCGCGGAAATGTCCTTCAGCCGCTATTCGCAGATGCGCCATGACGGGGATGATCGGGTCATTGGCATGCCGAACTTCATCATGCGCGGCTTCCGCCATCGCTGCATCATCACCACCAAGGAAAGTCCGATCCGCAAGCTCTCCGATCTCACTGGCAAGAACATCGGCGTGACCGGCTGGCGCGATTCCGGAAATACCTGGACCCGTGCCGCTTTGCGCCGGGAAGGCGTCGGCGTCGAGGACGTGATGTGGTATGCCGGGCGCCTGACGGAGGCTCATCCGATCGTCGACCGTCTCGATGGTTTTGGACGGCCCGGCCGCATCGAGGCTGCTCCCGGCGAGCGCCCTATGGTCGACCTTTTGCTGGATGGTGGGCTCGATGCCGTGTTCACCCCTTTCATGCCGAAGGGTTTCTTCGATCAGGAATCGCCGCTCCGCCAGGTGCTAGATGATTTCCGCGCCGCTGAAGTCGCTTACCTCAACGAGGTCGGCTATGTCCCGGGCATGCATCTGATCGGCTTCAAGGCTGACATCGTCCAGGAGCATCCCTGGATCATGGATGAACTCAGCGAATTGATCGACGAGTCCCAGCGTATCTGGCTGGAAAAGCGTGAGAAATACGCCGAAACCACGCCCTGGATGATCGACGAACTGCGCCGCTGCGCGGCCGATCTGCCGCCGACCTGGAGGGCCAGCGGGCTTGCCGAGAACGAGGCGATGATCGCCGACTTTGCCGAGGAACTCTATGAACAGAAGATCATGCCGCGCCTTTTGACGCCCGCCGAGCTGTTTCCGTGGCACGCCAAGTCCCGGTGAAGATGGCGTAGTGAAAGCGGCCTCATCGTTGACCACCAAACTAGCAAACGAAAAAAGGGGAATGACATGCATTTGAAACTGACCGCTTCCGCCGCCCTGCTGGGCCTGATGATGACGACGTCGGTCTTCGCTCAGGAGACGGCCGTGCCAAAACAGACCGTCAACGACGCTCTTCGCGCCCGCCTGCCGGAGAAGATCCGCACGGACGGCAAGATGATTTCCGTCAACAACGGTTCCTTTCCTCCCTATGAGATCGTCACCGGTACGAAATTGACCGGCGCCAGCGCCGATCTGACCGATGCGATCGGCCAGATGCTCGGCGTCGAGATCGAGCACGAAACCGTCAGCGGGTTGAGTGCGTTGCTCGCCGGCATCAATTCCGGCCGATACCAATTCGCCTTCGGCCCCATCGGTGACTTCAAGACCCGTGAAGAGGCCAATGATTTCGTCGACTGGGTTCAGGAATACGTGGTCTTCTCCGTCCAGAAGGGCAATCCGAAGGCCATCACCTCGCTCGACAGCGCCTGTGGCAATCGCATTGCAGTCATGGCCGGCGGCTCCGCCGAAAAGGTAATCCAGGCCCAGGTCGAAAAGTGCAAGGCGGCGGGCAAGCCCGAGCCCGAAGTGCAGTCCTACACCGACCAGCCGAGCTCGATCCTGGCGGTCCGCTCCAAACGCGCCGATGCCTTCTTCTCCTCGCAAGCACCGCTGACCTATTTCGTGTCTCAGGCAAACGGCCAGCTGGAATTGAGCGGCGTCGGCCAGAAAAACGGGTTTGAGGATCTCTATCAGGGCGCCGTCGTGCCGAAGGGCTCGCCGCTCGGCCCCGTTCTGCTCGACTCGATCAAGGCGTTGATGGATAACGGCGCCTATGCCGCCATCATGAAGAAATGGGGTCTTGAGAACAACATGATCAAGCAGCCCGGCCTCAATCTTGGTGGAGCCGTGCCGAAATGAGCAATGACCGCACGACTGCCGCACCGCCTTCGGGCGGTGCGGACTTCCGGGATGTTGCCCACGCCCACAAGCCTTTTCAAACGGGCCGGCTCGCCCTGTGGGTGGTGGTGCTTCTGATTGCCGCGAACTTCCTGTGGATCGTCGCTCATAACGAGAATTTCGGCTGGCCTGTCGTCGCTGCTTATTTCTTCGATCCGACTGTCATCAGCGGCCTTTACGTCAGCTTGGGGCTGACGGTGGTCGCGATGGCCATCGGCATCGTGCTCGGCCTCGGACTGGCGATCGCCCGGCTGTCGAATGACCGGCTCGCCAGTTCGCTGGCGTCACTGTTCATCTGGTTCTTTCGCGGCACGCCGCTCCTGGTACAGCTGATCTTCTGGTACAATCTCTCGACCCTCTTTCCCGAACTTTCGATCACCGTTCCGTTCGGTCCGACGCTCGCCAGCTGGGAGACCAATTCGGTGATCACGCCGATGACGGCCGCGATCGTCGGCCTGGCCTTGAACGAAGCGGCCTACATGGCCGAGATCATTCGTGGCGGCCTGCTCTCGGTCGATCGCGGCCAGTTCGAGACGGCGGAAGCCTTCGGCATGACCAAGGCGAGGGCGCTGTGGCGGATCATCATTCCGCAGGCCATGCGCTCGATCGTACCGCCGACGGGCAACCAGCTGATCAGCATGATCAAGGCAACGTCCCTCGTTAGCGTCATCGCCATGGCCGATCTGCTCTATTCCGTCCAGTCGATCTACAATCGCACCTTCGAGATCGTGCCGATGCTGCTGGTCGCGGTCCTCTGGTACTTGCTTATCACCTCCATCCTCAATCTCGGCCAGAGCTATATCGAGGCCTATTACGGCCGCAGCGAACGGCGCAACAATGCCGCCGCCGCCAAATCCGAGACCCTTGTCGAGGAGGCAAGCCATTGACCGGTGCCGAAATTGCAAAGCCTCTCGTCAGAGCCCGCAATGTCCACAAGTCCTTCGACCAGCTCGAAGTGCTGAAGGGGATCGACCTCGACGTCATGCCGGGTGAAGTCGTCGTGGTGCTCGGCCCGTCCGGCTCGGGAAAGTCGACCTTCCTGCGTTGCATCAACCATCTCGAGGCGATCAACAAGGGGTTCATCGAAGTCGATGGCGAGCAGATCGGCTATCGCCTTCGCAAAGACCGGCTGGAAAAGCTGTCGAGCAACGGGATCGCCAGCCAGCGGCGCAAGATCGGCATGGTGTTCCAGCAGTTCAATCTCTATCCGCATATGACGGTGCTGCAAAATATCGTCGAGGCCCCGATTGGCGTGCACGGAGAAAGCCGCAAGGCCGCAACGGAGAACGCCATGCGGCTTTTGGAGCGGGTGGGGCTGTCGGAAAAGGCGGGCAGCTATCCCCGTCAGCTCTCCGGCGGGCAACAGCAGCGCGTCGCCATCGCCCGCGCCCTGGCGATCAAGCCAAAGCTGATGCTGTTCGATGAGCCCACCTCGGCGCTCGACCCAGAGCTCGTCGGCGAAGTTCTCTCCACCATGCGCGATCTCGCCAAGCAGGGCCTGACCATGATCGTTGTGACCCACGAGATCGGTTTCGCCCGTGAGGCGGCCGATCGCGTCGTGTTCATGGACGGCGGCAATGTCGTCGAGATGGGCAAGCCTGAGGATGTCATCGGCAATCCGCAACATCCCCGGACACAGGCTTTTCTCGCCCGTTTTCTCTGACTGGTGTCAGCTTCTGCTTCAACCCTCGGGCCGGAGCAATCGCCCTTTTCGATCAAGACTGGATGTTTTCATGCCCACGCTCGACAATGCCTATGCCCGCGTTTCCGATTTCGAAGCCATGGAGGCGGAGCTGAAAGCGACCCGCCAATACCTGCATGCCCATCCGGAACTCTCCTTCGAAGAAGCGGAAACAGCGCGGTATGTCGCGGAAAAGCTGGAAGGCTGGGGTTATGACGTGACCCGCAATGTCGGCGGTCACGGCGTTGTCGCCCGCCTTAGCGCAGGCAAGGGCAGCAAGGGCATCGCCATCCGCGCCGATATGGATGCGCTGCCGATCGTCGAGGAAACCGGACTTGCCTATGCCAGCGGCACCCCCGGCAAGATGCATGCCTGCGGCCATGACGGCCACACGACCGTGCTGCTTGGTGCCGCCGAATATCTCGCCCGCACCCGCCGCTTCAACGGCACGGTGACGCTGATCTTCCAGCCTGCGGAAGAGGCGAGCAAGAATAGCGGCGCCCAGGCGATGATCGCCGACGGCCTGTTCGAGCGGTTTCCGTTCGACGCCATCTTTGGCCTCCATAACCACCCCGGCGCTCCCGAAGGCACCATCCTGCTACGATCCGGCCCGATGATGGCGGCGTCTGACACCGTCGAAATTACCATCAAGGGCAAAGGCGGCCATGCGTCGCGGCCGCACCTGACCGTCGATCCCGTGGTCGTGGCGTGCAGCCTCGTCGTCTCGCTGCAGACCATCATCTCGCGCAACCTCGATCCGACCCAGACGGCGGTCATCACCGTCGGCACGATCCATGCCGGCGATGCAGTCAACGTCATTCCGGAATATGCCAAGCTCGCATTGAGCGTGCGCTCCTTCGAGCCTGGCATTCGCGACCTGCTGCAGGAACGCATCACCAAGCTCGCCCGCTCGGTGGCCGAAGGTCACGATGCTTCCATCGAGATCGACTACGATCGCGGCAATCCTGTCGTCGTCAATTCGCCTCATGAGACGGATTTTGCCCGGATCGTCGCGGCAGAACTTGTCGGCGAAGACAAGGTCGCGACCTGCCCGCTCATTCCCGGCAGCGAGGATTTCTCGCACTTTCTCGAGCACAAGCCGGGCAGCTTCCTGCGTCTCGGCAACGGCATGAATTCCGCCATCCTGCATAGCCCCAAATATGACTTCGCCGATGCCAGCCTGACGGTTGGCGCAGCCATGTGGGCAAGGCTCGCGGAACGCTACCTCCAGGATCACGCCTGAAGTCCCGTTCGCCCAGCTTGACCGTGTCGCATTTGGAGCTAGCCTTTCAAGCGAGAACATCATTTTCGACATTTCTCGCCGCTATCCAGGATGCGCAGCATGATTGCCAACTATAGCGACTCCGGACTCGACTTGTCCTACGATCTCGAATTTTACGCATTGATGGCGGAAAGCTTCGAACGAAGCGTGGGACGCAGCCTGACGCCGGAAGGCGAGGGTGCTGAATGGCTCTACGACCAGTCGCCGGCAGTTGTCCTTGCCCACAACACCGACGCCGATCCGCGCTTCATCTACGCCAACCGCGCGGCCCAGTCTTGCTTTGAATATTCATGGGACGAGTTCGTCACTTTGCCATCGCGTCTTTCGGCAGAGGCGCCCGATCGCGCCGAACGTGAGAGGCTGTTGAATGCCGTGGCGGCGAATGGCTTTATCGCCGACTACCGCGGACTTCGCATCGCCAAGTCAGGGCGGCGTTTCTATATCGAAAAAGCCATCGTTTGGGATCTTGTCGACCGCAGCGGGTGCCGTCGCGGTCAGGCTGCGACATTCGATTCCTGGCAAGACGTGCAGGCGGATTGAGCGCCGGCTGCGGAGACCCCAACCAGGCGCCGGATATGTCCGCAGCTTTGCAAACCATGTCGTTTGCCATTTGGTTGCCAAAAAACCATGATTGCGTCACATAGATCGCACATCGACACTCGGCATTAAGAATTGGACAACGCTGAATGCGCATAGCCTACTTTTTCCTTGGTGCATTTCTTGCAATTGCACAGTCCGCATATGCTGAAGTTGCATCACCGCCGGCTCTGGCGCCTCTAAAGCGACAGGCGCAAGCCGCCGAGTTGAGCGCACAGTTTCTTTCGCGGTATAGCTACAAGCCCGTTCCACTCGACGATGCCTTGTCGGCCAGGATCATGGATGGGTTCATCAAGTCACTTGATTCGGACCGCATGCTCTTCCTGCAAGCCGACATCGACGGGTTCATGTCCGACCGCAGCGAAATAGACGATGCGATCGAACGGAGAGACTTGAAGATCCCGTTTGCGATCTTCAAAGCGTATCAGCAGCGCGTTGTCGACCGCATGAACTATGCGCGCAACCTGCTTAAGCAGGACTTCGATTTCAGCGCGCAGGAAGATTATTCGGTGCTGCGCGATAAAGCGCCGTGGCCGCAGTCGGAGGCCGAGAGCAATGAGCTTTGGCGCAAGCGCGTCAAGAGCGACTGGTTGCGGTTGAAACTGGGCGGCCAAAATGACGCGGCCATTCGCGAAACACTCGACAAGCGTTATGAAAACACACTCGAGCGCGCTTACAAGTTCAAAAGCGACGACGTTTTCCAATCGTTCATGGACGCCTACGCAACGTCGATCGATCCGCACACGGACTATTTCGGTACGGCCGCTTCAGCCGACTTCAATGTCTCGATGAAGCTTTCGCTGTTTGGTATCGGTGCGGTCCTGCAGGAGCGCGATGACTACACGACGATCCGCGAGCTCGTGCCTGGCGGACCGGCACAGCTGTCCGGCAACCTCTCGGTCGGAGACCGCATCACCGGCGTTGGTCAAGGCAAGGACGGCGCGATCAAGGACGTGGTGGGCACGCGCCTTGATGAAGTCGTGCAGATGATACGCGGGAAAAAAGGCTCCGTCGTGCGTTTGGACATCCTGCCGGCAGATGCCGGAGCAGATGGCACGCATCGCGTCATCAGCCTGGTGCGCGATAAGATCAGTCTCGACAAGCAGGCCGCCAGGAAGACTGTGCTGTCCGTAAAAGCGGGCGACGCCACGCGTAAAATCGGGATCATCACTCTGCCGGTATTCTATGAGGATTTTGAAGCCAAGCGCAAAGGAGACGAGGATTACAAAAGCGCAAGCCGCGATGTCGCCAAGCTTCTCGGCGAGCTGAGCCAAGAAAAGGTCGACAGCGTTCTCATCGACCTGCGCAACAACGGTGGCGGCTCGTTGGACGAGGCGATCGATTTGACTGGCCTGTTCATCGGCAATGGCCCGGTCGTTCAGCAACGCGGCAGCGATGGCAAGGTCGAAGTGAGGAGCTCGGAGCTTGCAGCGCCTGTCTGGACAGGCCCGGTGGGTGTCCTGATCAATCGCGGGTCGGCGTCGGCTTCGGAGATTTTTGCCGCGGCAATCCAGGATTACGGCCGAGGCGTGATCGTCGGCGAACCCAGTTTCGGGAAGGGCACCGTTCAGACCGTCGTCGATCTTGACCGGATCGTCCGCAACAGCAAACCCGAGTTAGGGGAGCTGAAGGTGACGATTGCCCAGTTTTTCCGGGTCAACGGCGGTACGACGCAGCTGCACGGCGTAACGCCCGATATCGCCTTGCCAGGACTTTCCGATCCGACGAGCTTCGGCGAGACCAGTTATGACAATGCCCTGCCGTGGGCGCAGATCAAACCTGCGAAGTACACGGCCGCCGACACTGTCACGACGTTGCTGCCGACATTGCAAAGCCGCCATGATGCGCGGATTGAGAGCGATCCGGACTTCCAACGCCTGATAAAAGACATTGCCGACCTCAAGGCGCAGCGGGAAAAAGGAATTGTTTCCCTCAATGAAGCCGAACGTCGCAAAGAAGCGACGGCGCGCGAGAAACGGTTCAAAGATCGAGCGAAAGCAGGGGATGGCGAGGATCTTGGAGATGACGGCCTGGAGGCAGGCGAGCGCAGCCTGAGCGCTGATATTGCCATCGAGAATGCCCGCAAGAATGCAAAAGACGTCTTGCTGAACGAGGCCGCCGCCATTCTTGCAGACCAGGCGGATCTGCAGGAAGGCGTGCTCAAGGCAGCCATAAAACAAACGGGAAACACGAACGGAAAATAGTCATAGCTGACCGGCGTGACAGTATGCGCAGCTTTGCGATCACCTTGGCATAATGGGCCTGGGTTCAGGTCCTTTCAAGACGAGGGATCTCGGTGGCGATTTCCGGATCGGCGTGATGACAGGCGGTCAGAAGACCAGGGGCCGCCGTTCGCGTGGTCAGCGTAGGCTCCTGTTCTGCGCAGATCGACGTTGCTTTCCAGCAACGCGTTCGAAAACGGCATCCGCTAGGCGGATTTGCGGGACTCGGCAGATCGCCCTGCAGGACGATGCGCTTGCGCTGCGCGCGACGCCTCGGATCCGGTGTCGGGACCGCCGACATCAGCGCCTGCGTGTAGGGATGAGCCGCTGCGCTGAAGATCGATTGCTTCGGCCCCGTTTCGATGATCTTGCCGAGATACATGACCATGACACGGTCGGAGACATGCCGCACGACGGCGAGATCATGCGCGACGAACAGCATCGCCAGATTGCGCTCGCGCCTCAGTCCGGCGAGCAGGTTGATCACTTGCGCCTGGACCGAGACGTCGAGGGCCGAGACAGGCTCGTCGCAGACAAGTAGTGTCGGATTAAGCGCGAGAGCGCGGGCAATGCCAAGGCGCTGCCGCTGGCCGCCTGAAAATTCCGAGGGATAACGGTCCGCATGTTCGGCGCGCAGCCCGACGGATTCGAGCAGCTTGACCGTCTCCTCCCGCCAGCTGCTCTTGGGCACGACCCCCGGGTGCAACGCCCAGGGTTCGGAAATCAGCCGGTCGACTCGCATGCGGGGATTGAGCGACTGGTAAGGATCCTGGAAAACGACCTGCATCTTGCGGCGCAATTCATGCAGCCGCCGGCCGCTGGCTGTCGTAATGTCCACGCCGTCGAGCAAAGCGCTGCCGCTTGTCGCCGGCCCAAGCTTCAAGAGCGTCCGAACCAGCGAGGTTTTGCCGCAACCGCTTTCGCCGACGAGGCCGAGCGTCTCTCCCTTGGCAATCTCGAAGCTCACATCGTCAACGGCACGCACCGGCGCCGAGGCGCTGCCGAAGTGCCGGGAAAGGTTTTGGACCTTGAGCAGAGGTTCGATCATACTGGTGATACCGGGAAGTGGCAGGCGGCCTGGCGGCCCGGCCCTACGATTTCGAGATGGGGGACGACCTCGGCACAGAGCCCTTCGGCGCGTGGACAGCGGGTTCTGAAGGCGCAGCCGGAGGGCAGGGCGACAGGATTGGGGGCGGAGCCGGGGATCGGCACCAATTCGTCTTCATCCGTGTCCATGCGCGGCTGCGAGGCAAGCAATCCGACGCTGTAGGGATGGCGGGCATCTTCGAACAGTTCGAAGACGCCTGCGGTCTCGACGACGCGGCCGGCATACATGACGGCGACCCGATCGGCGAGTTCGGCGACGACGCCGAGATCATGGGTGATGAAGATCATGCCGGCATCGCTGCGTTTGCGGATCGTCTCCAGAAGATCGACCACCTGCGCCTGGATCGTGACGTCGAGCGCTGTCGTCGGCTCGTCTGCAATGATGACATCCGGTTCCAACGCCACTGCCATGGCGATCATGATGCGTTGGCGCATACCGCCCGAAAACTCATGAGGATATTGCCTGGCACGGCTTTCAGGGTCAGGAATGCCGATGGCCGTCAGAAGGTCGATCACGGCCTTTTCGACGCCACCTTCCGGAGTGCGGCCGTGGATACGGAACATTTCGGCAATCTGCCAGCCCACGGAATAGACCGGGTTGAGCGCTGCGAGCGCATCCTGAAAAATCAGGGCGATCCGATCGCCGCAAAGATCGCGCCGCTCGTTCCGCGAGAGCTGCAACAGCTCGACACCGTCGAAACGGATCGATCCTTGATTGATTTCGCCCGGCGGGTTGGGAACGAGATCCATGATGGCCGATGCGGTCACCGACTTCCCTGAGCCGCTTTCGCCGAGAAGCGCCAGGACCTCCCCACGCTCGAGCGAGAAAGAAACGCCGTTGAGCGCCAGGATGCGGCCGGCTGCCGTATCGAAACTGACCTGCAAGTCCTTGACTTCGAGAAGAGCCATCAGCGCCTCCGGCTGACAAGACGCCAGTGCTGCGACGGGTCATTGACGATCCGGAACCAGTTGGCGAGGAGATTGAAGGACATGGTCGTGAGCATCACAGCCAGACCGGGGAAAAAGCCGAGCCACCAGGCGGATGACAGATATCCCTGGCCCTGCGCCACCATCAGACCCCAGCTCACGGCAGGCGGCTGGATGCCGAGACCGAGATAGCTCAGCCCGGATTCGAACAGCATCACCATGGCGAGATTGACCGAGGCGAGCGTCAGCATCGTGGGAGCGACGCTCGGGAGAATGTGATTGCGCAATATCCAGACAGGCCCGCCGCCGAAGACGCGCGCCGCATCAACGAAAAGCCTCTCCCGGACTTCCAGAGTTTCGGCTCTTGCGACGCGGATATAGGCAGGCATGCGGGTAACGGCGAGCACGATGATGAGGTTGCCGACGCTCGGGCCGAACAGGTAGAGCCCGAAGAGCGCCACCAGCAGCGTCGGGAAACCCAGGATGATGTCGCAGATCCGCATGACAAGGTTGCCGATGATGCCACCGAAGTAACCGGCGATCACGCCGAGCAGCGTTCCGCCGATCAGGCTCGTCAGAACAGTCACAAGCGCTATGCCGATCGTCGTCGATGCCGCCTGGATGAGGCGAACGAGGAGCGGGCGCCCGAGGGCGTCGGCGCCCAGCCACAACGTCCAGGACTGGCCAAAGTCGAAGGGCGGCAGGTTGCGCGCCTTCAGCGAAATACGGTTTTCGCCGAGCAGCGACGATGCATCCGCAAGAATGGCAAGGACGACGATCAGCAGCCAGATTGTCGCAGCGACGGCCATCGGGTCACCCGCGAGCGCCCGCATGAACCACAAGATGCGGCGGCTTCGGCGCTCGCGGGCAGGGAGGAAGTCGGCGGACGTGCTGGTCATTCGACCCTCACGCGCGGATCGATCGATGCATAGAGCATGTCGACCAGGATATTGATGCAGAAGATGACGACGGCGACCGCGAAGATCGATGCCTGGACGATCGCGAAGTCGCGCTTCAGGATGCCATCGATCAGCAGCTTGCCGATGCCGGGAAACCCGAAAACAACCTCGACGACGCCACCGCCACCGGCGAACTGGGCGGCGAGGTCACCGGTGACGGTCACCGCGGGCAGCAGGGCATTGCGCAGCGCATGCACGAAGGTAACCCGGCCGCCGCGCGCGCCTTTGGCCCGCGCAGTCCGGACAAATGTCGCATTCAGTGCTTCGATCATCGAGCCGCGGACGATCTGCACCAGCGTCCCGAACGGTCTGGCAAAAAGACAGGCGACCGGCAGGATCCAATAGATCGGACCGCCGAAACCCGATGTCGGCAGAATGCGCAAGGTGACGGCAAACAGCAGGACGCCCATCAGCCCGAGCCAGAAATCCGGCACGCTGGCCGCTGCCTGCGACAGCACGTTGACAGCCCGGTCGATCCAGCCGCCGGCATTCACAGCGGCAATCGATCCAATGACGACGGCAGCGATGAAGGCCAGGGTCAAGGCGATGGCACCGAGCGCCAGCGTATTCGGCAACGCCTCCAGGACAACGTCCATGGCCGGGCGGTTGTGCCAAAGCGACGTGCCGAAATCGAGGCTCAGCATGTCCCCGGCCCAATCGAGGAATTGCCACGGGAGGGAGCGATCGAGGCCGAGACGGACACGCATGGCTTCGCGCGCGGCATCCGAGGCATCGACGGGCAGGTAGAGGTTGACGGGATCGCCCGTCAATCGCACCAGGAAGAAGGCAGATGTCATCAGTGCGGCAAGCGCGAGTGCCGCAAAGGCCGCACGTTTCAGGAAGTAGGTGAAGGACATCCGCTCTCCTCAAGGGACGTTCGGCGACCAGTCTGGCGGTCAGCGGTAGCTGATCGATTTAAGCTTGATCTCGTTGCCGGCCTGCACATCGGGCGTGTAGGTGACGGTCTCGGCGACGCGGGCAATCGTGACCATGTGGAACAGCGGGACGATATTGACCGCATCGACGGCGATGTAGCTGAACGCCTCCTCGAACAGTTTCTTGCGTTCGTCGCCGGTTGCCTTCGACGCGCCGGCAATCAACGTGTCGAGCCTGGTATCGGCGATGGTCGACTGGTTGCCGTCGGTGGTAAAACGGTTCGGCAGCGTAAATACGGCGTCGCCTTCGGTGTTGTCGATCTGCGTCTGCAGGATCGACGGCTGACGTTCCTTGTCCCAAGGCTTCAGCAGCTTCTTCAGCCACGGGCTTGTTTCAAGCATTTCGAGCCGGGCATTGAAGCCGGTATCCGCGAGCATCGCCTGAATGGCTTCCAGGCTTTCGGACGAATTGGGATAGATGCCGATGCGGCCGTAGATGACGATTTCCTTGTCGACCGGCACGCCATCGGCTTTCGCCGCGGCGAGCAGGGATTTCGCTTTTTCCGGATCGTACGTCCAGATGGGGATGTCGGGATTGAAGCCGAAGACTGACGGCGGCACAGCCTGCATCGCCTTTTGGGCATCCTGGTGGAAGATGGTGCCGACAAGGCCGTCCCGGTCGATCGCAAGATTAAGGGCTTCGCGCACGCGTTTGTCGTTGAGCGGCGGAATTTCTGCGTCGATCCTCAGCAGCGAGGTTTCGGCGTTCGGGAAGGCATGATCCTGTTCCGTGGTGCCGTCCTGGGGCGCTATTTCATATGCGATCTGCGCCTCCCCGGTGGCGACCATCGCCGCGCGAACAGCGGATTCGGCGCGCCAGATGATGGTCGCGTTCTTGATCGCCGGCTTGTCGCCCCAATAGCCGTCATAGGCCACGAGGTCGACTGATTGCCCAGGCGTCCACGCTGCAAGCTTGTAAGGTCCGGTTCCGGCCGGGGAGCGCGACTTGCCGTCGTTCGGGGTCGCCGGCGAACCGATGTCCACGGCGGACATCTTGTTCGGCAGGATCGGCTCGACGATATCCGTTTTGATGAGGAGGGTCGTCGGGTTCACCGCTTCTGCATTGAACTTGACGCCCTTCAACGTCGCAAGTCCGACTTCGCAGGCCAGTGCCGGATCCTGCGCCCGCTTGAGAGCGGCAACGACGGCACTGGCATCGAACGCCTTGCCGTCATGGAAGGTGACGTCGTCGCGGAGCTTGAATTCCCAGGTCAGTTGGTCCAATTGCCGCCAGCCGGTGGCTAGGCTCGGGACGACCGATCCGTCGGCCGGGCTCAGATTGACCAGCGCTTCCGTGATGTTGTTGTGCAGAATGCGAGAATTGCCCGAAAGGTCGGTGTCACAAGGATCGAGCGACTTCGGTTCATCGGTCACCACCACCGTCAGCTTATCCGAGGCAGCGTCGGCGTGAATTGCGCTGCCCGGAGCCAGCAGAAATGCTAGGCCAATGCTCAGCGCACCAATTCCCTTCATCTTCTTCATGAAATCCCTCCTCCAGATCCAAACGAGCGGCATCCCGTCCATCGCAGTGCCGTCTTGTGAAAACCATCCGGTTGCGCACCGCCGCAGCGGGTATCCAAATGGCTTTACTTCCTCCGCCAAGCGCGTAGTGTCAAATGTGACATCCGCACCACTGAACATGCTCGCTCCGCCCAGCGAAGTCAATATTATAATTCTTATATGGATTTCAAAGTTCATGATTGAACCAAAACACGGATCACCCGTCGTTGAAAAGACCGCCCACCTGCTTGAGGCCGTTGCCGATGCGAAGACGGGAATTTCCCTGGCCGCGCTGGTGGATCAGCTGGGAGCTCCGCGTTCGACCGTCTATCGGATCCTCAATTCATTGGCCGCGCACGGCCTCGTGGCACGGGTGAATGGTGGGGCTTCCTATGAGTTGGGGCCAAAATTCATCGAGCTTGCGCGGCGCATCTCGCCCGGCGCCGACAGGGCAACGGTGATCGAAGCGGCAAGGCCGATCCTAACGGCTGCGGCCGACCGCATTTTCGAGTCCTTCAGGTTGGCTGCCCCGGAAGGCAACGAGATGATAACGATATTTGCGGCCGCCAGCCCGGGCGATTATTCGCTTTTCATTAAGGTCGGCAGTCGCTCGCGTAAACATGTCGGCGCCGCCGGCAAGCTCGCCCTTGCCTATTCGGACTACGGTGACATCGAGGCTTACTGCAGCGGCGGGCTGGAGTCGAAGACGCCATATACGATTACCGATCCGGAGGCGCTGAAGGAAGCACTCGTTGAAATTCGGCGCAACGGATGCGCCGAGGACAATCAGGAATCCAACCTTGGCCTCCGGGCTTTTGCCGCGCCCGTCTTCGATTCCGAAGGTCGGCTTGTCGCGACGATCAGCGTCCCATTCATTGGTGAAGCGACGCCGGACAGGGCACGGGCAATCAAGCGCGAGGTTGTGGACGGTGCCGCCATCTTGACAAAGGTGATCAATGGCAAGCAGCCATGATCCAAATAGCAAACATCAAATTCAGTATTGAACTATCTTCTCGTTATGCTAGAGCTTCCTGCGGACAATGGAGGATCTCATGACGGCTTTGGACCCATCGGTTTACGAAAAGCTTTTGCGGACGAATTCTGCAAGTCTTAGCACTCTGCTGCTGAAGCGTGGCCTGAAGAACACCGCGGTTCGTGGCGTGCGGCCGCTGGCGAGCGCCGGCAGGCCGATGATCGGCCCAGCCGTCACCGTACGCTACATTCCCGCACGGGAAGATATCGACGGTTCGACGTATAGTTCTGATCCATCCAATCAGCAGCGCAAGGCCATCGATACGATCTCCGAGGGCCATGTTCTCGTCTTCGATTGCCGCTCCTTGGCGGAAGTCGCCGGCATCGGCGCCATGCTCGCCCGCCGCCTCGTCTATCGTGGCGCCGCCGGCCTCGTGCTCGACGGCGGCGTCCGCGATACAGCCGACGTCGCGCAGCTGGGGCTCCCGACCTACTGCATGGGACCGGCAGCGCCGGCGAACCTGGTTGCCCACCATGCGTCAGACATGAACCAGCCAATCGCCTGCGGCGGCGTCGCCGTTTATCCCGATGACATCATCTTCGGCGACAGCGAAGCGGTGATCGTTATTCCGCGGGAATATGTCGATGACATTGCCGAAGAAGCTGTTGCGATGGAGGAGCAGGAAGAGTTTCTCAAGCTGGAAATCGAGTCAGGGAAATCGACCTTGGGGGTATACCCGCCCAACAAGGAGACCCTCGAACGTTATGAGGCCTGGCGTCAAGCGCGTCATATGACGGCGTGACACCATTGCTTCAAAGTATTGTCTAGGGCTGCCGTCTGCTCGCAGATTGCGTTCGTTCTTTGAAACGCCCGCCGATGCTCCCGACATTGCAAAGCCGCCACGGGAATACTAGAGGACGAGCGCCATCCACTGGGGTTGCTGCTTGACGCTCCACGCACGCGACTTCACACTTGCAGTGAGGTGAGTCGGACAGACTGTACCGTTTCGCATCCGTTGCTCACCTCAGAAGGAGTTGCCAGCAGGGCGCTGATTGGTCCGAGCGCCGACCGACAGTTGGTTGCAAATAGGATCGAGGTTGATTGAGTTCGAACTCGCAGCCGCTCCTATTTTGCTTGTGAGGTCGCGCCGTGGATAAAGTGCCATCAGCAGTCGATCCTCCTCGCGAAAGTCCACCTTGGCGCCGGAATTTCCCAATGCCGAGGAACCGCTGGTCCCTGCTTTGGCCAGGGCTTTTGATATCAATTTCGCTCCTTGCAGGCATCGTCGTTTTTTACCGTGAATTAAATCATCTCGAAGATCCGGTCGGACCCTTCGAAAATCGAGCGCTCAATAAGGCTCCCCGATCATCTCGCACAGCAGCCCGCCCTGATCCGGCGGCTCCTTCTCCACTCCCGCCGACGTCGATGTCGCTGCAGCTGATCGAGATCCCGAAGCTGGAGTTGGCAAGTCAATTTCTGCGGATGTGGCGCGTCTCGGGGTCGAACTTTTGCGGTGCTCTTCGAGAAGCCGGCATCGAGATGAGCGAATGGAAAGCCGCATCGATGCGCAATCGCAGCTATGAATGTTATTTTCAGCGCATCTACGAACGGGACGAGGTGCGTCCACTCAGCTCGACCTTCCTTAAGGTTCGTGGAGATGAATTGGGCGATATTCTTGAGATCCGCGCCAAGATCATTGGGCCGACGACCGACGCTCAGGGGCGTCTCGCCCCAGCCGTCCTGCGCATTTTCGAGATCATTGTGAAGCAGGCGTGCTGGCGTGATTTCGAGGATACTCTTGCCTCGATCCAAAACCTTCAAAACGTTGAATACGACCGATTCGGCTCCTATCTCAGCTTCACGCGCGAAGCCGGCGGCGCAAATATCTTTAATTTTGTTCTTGGTCTTAAGGCGACATCAAGTTCGCAGGTGAGGACTAAGGCGTATTTTTCGACCGAGCGCTGGCTCCGAATGCCCGTCGTGTTCCAGCGAGCTTCATCCTCAGGGAGCGCTCGGGCACGTCCATATCAGCCACCTGCGCTCAATGACGTCGCTAGCACCCGTCACAATCCAAGATCAAGCAACTGTGGCTGAACATCGACGATTTCATCGTATTGAGCGATGAAAGCGTCACGCCGAGCAGCCGAACTGGACGCTTGAAGGATAATGGACGGGCAATGGGTCAGGAGGTCGCAAGCCCGCCGAAGGCTCTCGAAGTAGTGTTCGCTGAACATTCCATGAATGCTGCGATCATCTCAGGAAACTTCTTGTACACATACTATGTGTACGCTACATTGCGATTAAGGAGATAATTATGCCGAGAACCGCGGACAACAAAACCGAACGCTACCAGCTGCGTATCCCGCCAAAGCAGAAGGCAATGATCGCGCGCGCGGCTGCCCTCTCGAACAAGGATATGGCCGATTTCATTCTCGATAAGATAGTACCTGAAGCCGAAGCCGTCATCCAGGCTGCTGAAGTTGAGACCGTGTCGAGCCGCGATTTCATCCGCATCCTCGACCTGCTTGAACACCCGCCCAAACCGAACGCGAAACTACGCGCTGCGATCTCTGCTCTACCGGATGCCCTGTGACCCTCCCCGTCTGGCATGAAGAGCCGATCGCTAAGTCGCACGATCGGGCCTCATTCGATTGCGGTGATGCGGCAATGAACGAGTTCATTCGGCGCTTCGCTCGGCAGAGCCATGAGCAGAATGCGGCGAAGACCTTCTGCGCTATCGACAAAGCCCAACCTGATCGCATCCTCGGATTCTACACAGTCGCGCCTTCGGCTGTTACGCATGAGGCCGTGCCTCCAAAGCTGACGAGAGGCCTCGCACGCCATGAAGTCGCAGGCTTCAAGCTTGCGCGCTTGGCAACCGACATAAAGGTGGCGGGAAAGGGTTTAGGCGGCCAGCTCATCGCTGCTGCAGCGCTCCGTTGCCTGCGGCTCGCCAGCGAGGGCGGCGGGATCCTGCTCATCATCGATGCCAAGAGCGAACGCGCCGCCCATTGGTATGCCAGCTATGGCGCCGAACCGCTGCAAGGGAAACCGCTCACCCTCGTTATGCCGCTTGCCACCTTCGCCGCCGACTTCAAGGCCAAGGGGCTCTTGTAGCCGGTTAGCCGCCAGGCCATTGATATCCTCGATACAGCAAAACAGGGCTCTGCGCGCTGCGGGCGGGAGGTGCCGGCTTGAACCGCGACATCTCACATCATCAGTCAAAGCTGTTTGCCAGCAGAACCGCGGAGAGCTTTTTTATTCCCGCGGCAAGTCCTATCTAGAAATTCTCGGCGACTAAGATAGAGGCAACCCGATGCCGCCGAACGCATGGACAGGCCCGGAAAAGAACATATCTTCAAGGGGGCCTTCCTTTCTGGAAGCCTCGATCCAAACAGCACGGGCACACATCCATGATCAAAGGCTCCGATCTTCTAGTGGCAGCGCTTGAGAACGAAGGTGTCGAGCGCATTTTCGGCATCCCAGGCGAAGAGAATCTCGACGTCGTCGAATCCATCCGAAAATCGTCGATTGAGCTCGTCCTCACCCGACACGAGCAGGCGGCGGCGTTCATGGCCGCGACCTATGGCCGCCTGACTGGAAAGCCCGGCGTCTGCCTGACAACGCTCGGGCCTGGCGCTCTGAACCTCTCGACAGGTGCCGCCTATGCCTTGCTCGGCGCGATGCCGATGGTGATGATAACCGGCCAGAAGGGGATCCTCTCGTCCCGCCAGGCGCGTTTCCAGGTGGTCGATGTCGTCGCGTCGATGAAGCCGCTGACCAAGCTCGCAAGGCAGATCGTGTCGCCGCAGATGATCCCGACGACGGTCAGGGAGGCGTTCCGCATCGCCCAAGAGGAAAGGCCGGGGCCGGTACATCTGGAGCTTCCGGAAGATATTGCGGCCGAAGAATGCCAGGAAGTGGCACTGATTGCACCGCATCAGCTCGAACTGCCGACGGCGAGCGATGCGGCCCTCGATCGCGCCGCCGCCCTCATCGCCGCAGCCAAACGTCCGCTTCTGATGTTCGGGGCCGCCGCCTCGCGTCCCCGCTCGACATCGGATATTGCGCAGTTTGTGATCCGTACGCGCATTCCGTTCTTTACCACTCAGATGGGGAAGGGAACGGTGCCCGGCGGAACCGAACTTTATATGGGCACCGCCGCGCTGTCGGAGCGGGACTATGTCCACGAGGCCATCGAACAGGCAGACCTTATCATCACGATCGGGCACGACACGATCGAGAAGCCACCCTTCATCATGGGCAAGGGCGGCCCGAAGGTCGTCCATGTCGGATATCAGCCGGCGACCGTCGAGCAGGTCTATTTCCCGCAATCCGAAGTCATCGGCGACATCGGCCCTTCGCTCAAGGCGCTGGCGGATCGCCTCGACGGCAAGCTGCCAAACGCGCAGGCGCTTCTTCATCTCCGCGAGCGCATTCTCGAGCGCATCGCCGCGCGGGCAACAGAAGATCGCTTCACGCCACAGCGGCTGGTTCACGATATAAGAGAGGTGATGCCGCATGACGGCATCCTGGCGCTCGATAACGGCATGTACAAGATCTGGTTCGCGCGGAACTACCGGACGCGGATGGCGAACACGCTGCTGCTCGACAATGCTCTTGCAACGATGGGAGCCGGGCTGCCGTCGGCGATGGTTGCCTCGATGCTATACCCCGAGCGGCGGGTCATGGCGATCTGTGGTGACGGCGGCTTCATGATGAACTCCCAGGAACTCGAGACGGCCGTCAGGCTGAAGCTCAGCCTCGTGGTTCTTGTCATCGAGGACAATGCTTATGGGATGATCCGCTGGAAGCAGGCCGTGGACGAATTCCCGGATTTCGGGATGACCTTCGGCAATCCCGACTTCGTGAAATATGCCGAATCCTATGGCGCCAAGGGAACCAGGGTCGACGATATCGGCCAGTTCAAACAGGTTCTCGAAGAGGCATTCTCCGGAGGTGGCGTCCATCTGGTGAACGTTCCGGTCGACTATTCGGAAAATGAGCGCGTGCTGGTGAAGGAGCTTCGTGAACGGCTCCCTGATATATTGTAGGTCTGAGAGATGGCCGACGCCAAGATGGTGGTGTTCAACCGTTCTAACCAGGATCAGGCGGCACTCCGCCCGGAGGTTACCGGCGGTATTAGCAGCCGTCCTCGTCCGTGAGCGGGATGGATACGGTGTCGAATATCCCGCAGAATTAGATAAGCGTTGGATAAGAGCTTGTTGAGCCAGGATAGGCTTGCCTCGCCTGATATCGGGAGGCATGGTCTGTCGCGGAACAACGGAATCGCGAACCGCGGACGAGGCCTACTGCAAAGCGCTACAGTGTCCTTGTGTGTCCGAAAAGACGCGCGGCGCTGTAGGGCATGCTCGGAAGCTCGCGGCGCATCGCAAACATGGCTGGTTGATGTTTTCCTTCCTGCACAGTTCGGACCTTCATATTGGCAAACGATTTGGCAATCTTCCGGAGGATTTGAGAGGGCGCCTGCGCGAGGCCCGGCATGGCGTGATCGGGAGACTCGCCGGTGCGGCACGTGAGCATGGGGCAGGTGTCATCCTGCTCGCAGGCGACACGTTCGATACCGAGACGCCGACGCCTGCCGTGCTTCGCCAAGCGCTTGGCGAGATGGCCCGGAATACGCCGCTACGCTGGGTCCTGCTTCCTGGCAACCACGATTCGCTGCTGGCGGACCAGCTCTGGAGTGCTGCGCGCGGCGTGGTGCCCGACAATGTCATCCTGGCGACGGAAGCGGCGCCCCTTCCGCTTGGACCTGATGTCATCCTGCTGCCGGCGCCTTGCACGACCAGGCGGCCGGGCCGCGACCTGACCGAATGGATGACGGGTGCTGCCACACCGGACGGCTCCATCCGCATCGGCCTCGCACATGGCCCGATCCAGGAATTTTCGGAGGATGCCACGGCCACCAACGTGATTGCACCGAACCGCGCGGCGCTGGCCGGCCTCGATTACATGGCGCTCGGCGATTGGCACGGATCGGTGGCGGTGGACGCCAGAACATATTACAGCGGCGCGCCCGAGCCCGACCGGTTCAAGCATGACCGGCCGGGGCAGGCGATGATCGTTTCCATTGCCGGGCAGGGGGCAATGCCGACGACGACGGCTATCGCGACCGCCAGCTTTTCCTGGCAGACATTGCAGCTTCCGCTGCTGGCATCGGAAGACGGTGTTGAAGCGCTGAAGGCGGCGCTGCCGGAACCGTTCGCGCGGCGACAAACCCTGTTGCGCGTCGCGTTGTCCGGCCGTGCCCGATTGAACGGGCGCACAGCAATGACCAGCCTGCTGGAGCAGGTCGCGCCGGAATTTGCCTATCTGGAGATCGATACGGAACTGCTGGGGACCGATTGCGAGAGCGATGATCTCGAGATCATCGACCGAGCCGGTCCGCTGCGCGATACTGCGGAGTTGCTGCTTGCCGAAAGCCGCGACCAATCCCGCTCGGGCGATGACAGAGGTGTGGCGCGTGAGGCGTTGATCCGCCTGTTTTCCTATTGCGAGGCGATTGATCGATGAAACTCAACGCTCTTCGCCTTCACAACGTCAAACGCTTCGCCGGCCGCGGCATATCCGTCGAAGGAATCGCCGACGGCGTCAATGTGCTGAGCGCTGCCAACGAACACGGCAAATCAACCTGTTTCGAGGCGCTGCATGCGCTGTTCTTCCAGCCGCACGGCGGCACGCCAAAGAGCGTGCAGATGCTGCGCCCCTATAGCGGCGGCAATCCGATCGTCGAGGCCGATATCACGATCGAAGCCGGCCGCTACCGCCTGACCAAGCAGTTCTATGGCGGACGGCGCGCCAGCGTCACCGATCTCGGCAGCGGCCGGCTCGTCGCCCAGGCCGACGAGGCCGAGGCTTTCATCGGCGATCTCATTTCCGGCGGAACTGCCGGCCCGGCAGGCCTGCTCTGGGTGCGCCAGGGCGTCACCGGCATCGAAAATCGCAGCAAGAGCGAGGAAGAAAACGACAAGCGGGTGCGCGAAAGCCTGCTGTCTTCAGTGCAAGGCGAGGTGGAGGCGCTGACGGGCGGACGGCGCATGTCGGCAGTGCTCGAAGCCTGCGAGGATGAACTCAATCGCCTGGTCACCGCGACGCTCCGGCCAAAGGCCGGAGGCCGCTTTGCCGCCGCGCTCGACGATCGTGACCGGCTGCAGGCGGAGGAGGCGCGGCTGGCCAAGGAGGTGGAGATGCTGCACGGCGCGCTCGACCGCCGCCGCTCAGTGCAGGCGAGACTCAGCGAACTGGAAAATTCGGACGAAGAGGCCGGCCGGAAGGCGGCGATTGCCAATGCCGAGTCGGTGCTCGAGGCCGCTAAACTGCACGATAGGGAACTCAAGGCACTCGATGCCGAAGCTGCCCTGGCCGTCAGCCGCCGCGATGAAGCGCAGCAGGCATTCGACCGCTTCCACGCGGCATTGAACCGCAGTGACGAACTCGCGCGGCGTTTCGCCGTGACGGAAAAAGAGCTTTCAAATGCAGCCGAGCGACGCGCGGTATCGCTGGCCGAAAGCGAGGCCGCAACGGCGGAGGTTCAGGCAGCCGAAGAGGAAGAGCGGGTAAACCGCGAATTGCTGGCGCGGCTGGAGGCAGCACTCCGTTCACGCCACGCCGCAGAGCGGCTGGCGGAGGTTCGTCAGCATCTCGAACAGGCGGAAGCGGCGCGGCGGCAGATCGAGGACGGAGAGGCTGCGCACGCATTGCTCGCCATTCCAGCCGATGCGATCGAACGGCTCGAAGCGTTGGATCTCAAGATCGTTGGCTTGCGTGCAGCAGCCGAAGTCGGTCTTCCCAGGCTCAGGATCGACTACCTGAAAGACGCCTCCGGATCGGTGAGCATGGATCGCCAACCTTTGCCGGGGGGAGAAGACAAGAGCTTTGCCGGGGTGGCGAGGCTCGACATAGCAGGCGTCGGCACCCTGACGATCCATTCTAGCCGGCAGGCAGATCAGGACGGCGCGCTCGAAACCGCGGAAGCTACGCGCCAAACATTGCTTGCCAGGCTCGGTGTCGACAGTTTGCGGGCGGCGCGACAGCGCGATATTTCCGCCCGGAACAAGCAGGAGGAACTGGGGCGGGCACGCCAGCGGTTCGCCGACGTGGCTCCGAATGGCATCGACCAGCTTCACCTCGATGCCGCACGCTTTGCGGAACTCAGCCAGGGTCCAGTCGAACTCGACGCCGACCCGGAAGAGGTGCTCGCCCGTCTCGCGGATGCGACGCAGCGTATCGACCTGGCGCGAAACCGGGCGCGGGAAGCGTCGGTGATGCGCATGGAGGCCGGCGAGGCAATATTGCGAGCGCAGACGGAGCACGCCAAACTTGGCCAGAACCTCGAGGCCATCGCGGCGATCATCGGTCCCGAAGCCGGCCGACCGGAATTGCAACGGGACCTTGCGGCAAGACTTTCCAGCGCCAAAGAGCAGGTCGATGCTGTCGAACTTCGGGCCGCGCCTTTGCGCAGGACAGGACGGGACCTCGCAGGCGCAGAGGCCGCCCTTGCCAGGGCGCGCTCGGTCGCCGACGCCGCAGGCCGCGAAATTGCCAGGCTTCGCGAAGAGCTTGCCGATCTCGGCGGTCAGATCCGCACCCGCTCGGACAGTGCGCTGGAAGAAAACTGGTCGGAAACGCGGGATTTTCTGGCAGCCGCGCGCGAGCAGGTGAAGCGTTTCGAGACGGAGGTCGCCGTGCTCGATCGCCTGCGCAAGGCGCTGACGGCGACGCGGGCAGCAGCGCGCGACCTTTATCTCAAGCCGGTCATGAACGAACTCGCCCCGCTGCTCGGCCTGCTGTTCGACGACATCTCGATTACCTTCGACGGCGACACCTTGCTGCCGCAGATCGTGCGCCGCAACGGCCTGGACGAGGATGTCGACCGGCTGAGCGGCGGTATGCGGGAGCAACTCTCGGTGCTGACCCGCCTTGCATTCGCAAGGCTGCTCGCCCGCGACGGCCGGCCAGCGCCCGTCATCCTCGACGATGCGCTTGTTTATTCCGACGACGACCGGATCGAGCGGATGTTCGATGCGCTGCACCGCCAATCGCGCGACCAGCAGATCCTCGTCTTCTCCTGCCGCCAGCGCGCCTTCGCCAAGCTGGGCGGCAATGTGCTCACCATGCAGCCATGGCAGCCGGAATAGGGCGAGCAGTCGATCTGTCGTCTGGATTAAGTCGTTTGCTAATTATCGTCGAAGCGGACGTCTTGGCCGCGATGGAAAACACGAAGGATAGATACGATGTTCTCTTCCACCACAAACGCGATGCTTGCCTTGCCGCGATACCCAACGACGCGCAGTCCCGGCCGCAGGTCGTCACGCACTGCGCCTCGCTCGGGAAACATCTCAAAGCTGAGGCAGTAATCCACAATCTTACCGACGTAGTTGCGAGCCGTCTCCGGCCCGGCCTCGTCTATCAGGTACACCAGCAGGTTTTCGAGGTCGTCGCTCGCCTTGGGCGCAAAAAATGACGTTGTAGTTCATGCCCTGCGCTATTTCTTGGCGTGAGCGGCAATACGGGCATCGAGCCGCCGGCGGACTTCCTCGACGGAGAGGGCGCGCTCGGGGTGGGCTTTCATCTCGTCATAAGTAGGCACGACCTCGTCGCGCAGCCATTTCTCAACGGCGGCGTCGCGGGCGGCCAAGGTGCGCAGGCCGTCGCGGATGACTTCGCTCTCGGTCGCATATTCGCCGGAGCTGACTTTGGCCTTCACCATCTGCGCCATTTCCAGCGGGAGGGTGATGTTAAGGGGTTGGGTTGTACGCATAGTGTGTCCTCGGTTATCTCCTTATAACCCACCGTATGATTAAATCATACGCTTTATATGTAGGCGACCCAGCTGGGCGCGGCTCTACACTCAAGCATGGACTGTGCCTCCCTCAAGCCACAGATACGCGGCAGCCGTCCAGGAGAAGCCGAGGCCGCCGCAGCCTTCTCCGGTGACCGGATCGAAATATTCGGCGAAACCTTCCGTTTCGATCGCCGTGACGGTCGATTTCCGCAGCTCTTCGGCCACATCCGCATGGCCATTGCGTTTGAGGCCGTCGATCAGAAGCCAGTTGATGATCGCCCAGGCGGGGCCGCGCCAGTATCGCTTTGGCTCCCAGCCCGCAATGCCCGGCTTGGTGGTGGGGAAGGCGACCTTGAGGCCCTTGGACCAGGCCTTCATCTCTTCAACCAAGGCATCCGTGACGGGCTTTTCGAGGTCGATCGAGAGGAGCGGTATGAAGCCGGCTTGCGTCGCGGCTTCGACATCCTCGCCGGAGATCAGATCGCGCGAGACGAAGCGTGACAGGGCGGGGCGCCACTGGGCGAGGATAGCCTTGCGGGTCAGCGCATTCAGTGCGGCGATCTCGGCGACGTCGTCCATCCGGCCAAACTTGCGGGCAAGGGCTTCCAAGTCTTCGCCGGCCTTGAGCAGGATGGCGGTCGTCTGGATCTCGGCGACCTTGAAGGACGCCTTTTCCCATTGTTTCGCCGGATCCCAGCCACAGGCGGCATAGGTATCGACGAGATGGATGAAGCGGCGGTAATCCTCGTCGCGCGGACGCATTTCGGCATCGACATGGCCGGTATCCTTGCGCACGACGGGGGTATCGGTAGTGGTGGGTACACGAGCGAGCGCGATGTCCCAGGCGGGAGAATTGTCGCTGCCGCTTTCCCAGGGATGCAGGAGTGCTACGAGCCCCGTGCCTTCAGGGTCGCGGGCGGAATACCACCAGCGGTGCCATTTCAGCGCCGCCTCGTAAAGGGGCAGGGTGCGCGTCTCGTCCTCCTTGCCGGCGACCTCATGCAGCTTGCGCAGTGCGATCGCGAAGACCGGCGGCTGGGTTATGCCGGAGGTCGGGATCGTGTGCTTCGTGCGCCAGACATCCGGCCCCGGGAAATAGGTTTCGCTTGGCGCGTGGAAGACGATATGCGGGATCATCCCGTCCGCCCACTGGCCCTCGACCAGCCGTTCCAGTTCGCGATAGGCGCGATCGATATCGTAGAGCGCGAAGCCCATGGCGACGAAGGCTGAATCCCAGTTCCACTGGAAGGGATAGAGCCGGTCGGTCGGCACGGTATAGCCGCCGCGATCGTTCACGGCGAGGATGCGCTTCGCCCGGTCGATATGCGTGTTCATTCTGGATGCTCCGGTATTCTTAGGCCAAAACGGCCGGAAAGGACTTGCCGCTTTCGGGCGAAAGCCAGGTAATGCGCTTCTGGTCGAGCTTCAGGCCGATCGTGTCGCCGCTCTTCACGGTCTCCGAAGCCGGCAGGATGACGCGGACCGGCTGGTCATGGATCGAGCCTGTCAAAAGCAGATGCGAGCCCATCGGCTCGGCAACGCGCACCCGCATTTCGAGACCCTGCGGCAGCGGCGCGAGTTCGACCGCCTCGCCGCGCAGGCCGAGGATTATTTCACTGCCGGACCCTTGAGGCGCCGCAAGCTGCTCGGCGCCTGCCGCCACCTGGCTGTTTGCGACCGGCACCTTGATGAAGTTCATCGGCGGATTGCCGATGAAGCCGCCGACGAAACGTGTCGCCGGGTGATTGTAGATCTCGACCGGATGGCCGACCTGCTCGACCACGCCGCCATGCATGACGGCGATGCGGTCGGAAAGGCCCATCGCTTCCGTCTGGTCGTGGGTCACATAGATCGTCGTGGTGCCTGCCGATTGCAGTACGGTCTTGAGTTCGGTGCGCATTTCGAGACGGAGCAGCGCGTCGAGGTTCGAAAGCGGCTCGTCCATCAACAGAACCTTCGGCTCGACGGCAAGGGCGCGAGCGACCGCGACGCGCTGGCGCTGGCCGCCGGAAAGCTTGTTCGGGTAGCGGTCGAGATATTGTTCGATATGCAGGAGGCCGGCGGCCTTTTCGACCTGCGCCTTCACGCGTGCGTCGTCGGCCTTCTGCATCCGCAGCCCGAAGGCGACGTTCTCGTAAACCGTCATGTGCGGAAAGACGGCATAGTTCTGGAAAACCATCGCAAGGCCGCGATCCTTGGGAGGCAAGCCGATCACCGACTTGTCGCCGATGCGGACATCGCCTGATGTTGCGGTCTCGAGGCCGGCGATGATGCGCAGCAGCGTGGTCTTGCCGCAGCCGGACGGACCGAGCAGCGAGACGAATTCGCCGTCATTGATCGTCAACGAGACCTCTTTCAGCGCCTGGAAGGCTCCGAAGCTCTTGCGGATGCGGTCGATGACAATATTGGCCATATCTCTGGTCCCGTTATTTGGAGGAAATGCCCCAGATCGCGAAGAGGTAGCGCCTGACCGCGAAGATGAAGACGACCGAGGGAAGGATGAGCATCAGGCCCCCGGCGAAGCGGTAGTGCATCGGGCTTTCCGAAAGCACGGTCAGCAGGTAGGCGGTCAGCGTGCGGTTGCGCACCGTCAGCACCGAGGCGGCAAAAACCTCGTTCCAGGATATGACGAAGGCAAAGACCGCAGTTGCGACGATGCCGGGCAGGGCCAAGGGTGCCACCACCTTGAAGAAGGCCTGGATGCGGGTGCAGCCAAACACCCAGGCGGCTTCCTCCAACTCTTTCGGCACGCCGAGGAAAATGCCCTGGGTGACGAGTGCCGCGAAAGGCAGCGCCAGGACCGTATGGATGAGGCCAACGCCGAGGATCGTGTCGTAGAGGCCGAGCCGGATGAAGGAGACCGTCAGCGGCAGCGCCAGGATTGCCAGCGGGAAGGCGCGGGTCAGCAACACCAGAAGCCGGTAGCTGTCCTTGCCGCGGAAATCGAAGCGGGCGAGCGCGTAACCTGCCGGCGCGCCGAGCAGGATCGAAAGCGCCACCGTAATGCCTGCCGCACCCAGCGAATTGAGGAAGGACTGGACAACGCCTTCGGTCTTCAGGAAGAGAATGAAGGGCTCGAGCGAAATGCCCGTGGGAAGGCCGGTCTTCGGCCAGATATAGACGCCCTGGCGACCGCCAAGCGCGCCGAGCGCGACCAGATAGATCGGCACCAGCACCCAGGCGCAGAGTGCGGCAATGCCGCTCCAGAGCAGCCAGCGCCGCGAGGAGACGAAGCCGGCGGCATTGCTACTGTCCGCGGCCGTGCTGATGGTATCCGCGGTCATGGCAGGCGCTCCGGATCGACCTTCAAGGCTTTCAGATAGATAAGCGTGGCGGCAAGCGAGATGATCATGATCAGCACCGCGTAGGCGGCAGCGACGCTGTAGTTCTGGTTCTGGTTCTGCCAGTTATAGGCCTCGCCGACGAGGACAGGAAAGTTTCGCCCGCCGAGCGCATAGACCACCGCGAAGACCTCAAAGGCGAGCACGGTGCGCAGGATCAACGCCGATTGCAGGGCGGGGCGGATCAGCGGCAGGGTGATGCGCCAGAAGCGCGTCCACGGGCCAGCCCCGAAGATTTCGGCGGCCTCCTTGAACTCCTTCGGCACCTGGTTGAGACCGGCGACGATGATGACCATGACGATGGCCGTGCCGCGCCAGATTTCGGCAACCGCAATCGCGATGAAGAGCGCGACCGGCGTCTGGTAGGAGAGCCAGCTTGCCTGCCTGCTGATGATGCCGAGGCCGAAGAGCAGCGAATTCAGATAGCCGGTATTCTGCAGGATCGACAGCCAGACGAGACCGGCGGCGAGGTCGGAAATGCCGAGCGGGATCGTCCAGATCCACAGGATCGTTTCCCGCCCGCGGCCGACCTTGGCGACCATCGTGCCCATGGCAAGCGCAATGGCGATCTGCACCGGCACGACCGCGATCGTCAGCAGGAAGGTGTTCTTCACCGAGCGAGTGAAATTGATGTCGGTTACCATGCGCTCGGCATTTGCGAGCGATGGCGCGCCATTGTCCGAAACCGCCAGCCAGATCGTCTGCACCAGCGGCACGACGAAGAGCAGTGCCAGAAAGGCGACGGATGGCAGGATCAGCAGATAGGGGATCCAGGGTCGGCTATTGGTCATCGGCTCCTGCCTCGACGAGCAGAGTGGTGAAGGAGCGCCCGGGCATTTCGCCCGGACGCGTCTCGGGCGGATTTATTCGACCGGGCAGGGGCCGTCGCTCTTGGCATCCGGCGCCCAGCAGGCAGCCTTCGTATCGGCCATCAGCTTGGCCATCGTGGCGCCCTGGGTCTTCAGCACGTCTGCAACGGGCTCATTCTGCAGCACGATGCGCTGGAAACTGTCCATGTAGACCTTGTTGAATTCGCCGCCCTTGTCGCCGAGGCCGACCGGGAGCAGCGAGATGACCGCGTCCTTGGACGCCTGGGTGGCCGTGACCGCACCGGCGAGAAGGGCGACGCCGGCGTCGAGATCCGGCGGCAGCTTGACCTTGAGGGTCGGGAAGAAGCCGACCTTGGAGGCGGTCAGAAGCTGCGTGTCCGGCGTGGACAGGTGTTCGATAATCTTTTCTGCACCGGCCTTGTCAGGCGCACCCTTCGGAATGGCGAGACCGGCAACGACTGGCATGTAGCCGCGACCCTTGGGACCCGCGGGAGCGGGGAAAACGACATAATCATCCGGTGCGGCAGAAATGGCATTCTTCAGGCGGGCGATATGGTCCCAGGCGACCATGACTTCGCCGGCAGCCAGCGGCTCCTGCATGAAGTCGTAGCTGGTCGAGTTCGGTGTCACATAGGCCCACAGCGCCTTCAGCTTCTCCCAGCCGGCGACCGCATCCGCACTCTGGAAGGTGCGCACGACGCCGCCGGTGAAGGACGGATAGAAATAGCCCTGGAAATAACGCGCCATCAGCCCCTTCGGGCCGGCCGGGAAACCGATCTGCGGCTGGCCCGTCGCCTCCTGCATATTCTTGCCCCATTCGATCAGCTGATCGTAGTTCAGCGCGTTCACGTCGGCGCCGGCAGGCAGGTATTGCAACGCTTCCTTCTTGGCAGCCATCACATAGGTCGCCTGCATCCAGGGGATGTACTGCTGGGTCGACTTGCCGAGTTTGCCGAGGTCGAGCAGCGACTGTGGCATGCCGCTCGCTGCCAGCTTCTTGGCAAGGTCATCGAGCGGTTCGAGCGTGTCCTTGTCGGCAAGCGGCGAGAGCTCGCCATGCAGCGCACCGACCAGACTGACGGTGTGTTTGCCGGCCTGGCGTTCGGCCTCCATGCGGACGGCAAACTGCGGCGGCTCCTCGACCACGTAGTCAACCGGGCCGACGTCCTTCAGCAGCTCCTCGCGGACGACGGTCGCCTCCTCGATCGGACGAAGCTGGGTGGACACGAAAACCGTCTGGGCAAGCACCGGCGAGGCGAAGGCCAGCACGGTGGAAGCCAGAATTCCAAATGACATGATATGTTTCATCTTCTCCTCCTTCATTATTCTTTGTTTGAGATGCACTGCTGTCTATGCCGCTCTAAGCGGACGGCGATGGCTGTCGCGATCGACGAATTCGATCGCGTGAAGCTCCTGAAGTTCTTCGGCAGGCTCGCCGGCAATGGCGCGCAGCAGCAGCGAGGCGAAACTTGCGCCGAGGTGTTCGCCGGTCATGCGCATCGTCGAGAGCGGCGGGCTGGTGAAGGCGCCCATCGGCAGGTCGTCATGGCCGACAATGCTGATCTGATTGCCGCCATCGACCTCGCGCAGCGCCCTCAGTGCCCCGATCGCCATTTCGTCGGTGGAGCAGACGAGTGCGGTCGGACGCGACGGTTGGCGCAGAAGTTCGAGTGCTGCGAGATAACCGCCTTGTTCCAGCGGCGCGCCTTCGGCGCAGAGATCGGTCGCGAGGCCGCATTCCTCCATCGCCGCCCGCCAGCCGCGGCAGCGGTCATGAGCAAAGTAATATTCTTGCGGGCCAGCGATATGGCCGATGCGGCGGTGGCCGGCGGCATGGAAGCGCTGCGTTGCGGCACGGAAACCGGCAAAGCCGTCGCCATCGATAAAGGGGTGAGGCAGCAGGCTTTCTGTGCGGCCGTTGGTGACGAAGGGGATGCCGCGCGACTGCAGGAATTCGACGCGCTCGTCCTTCCGCTTGGTGCGAACGAGAAGCATGGCGTCGACGCGGCGGCCATCGACGAAGCGGCGGCAGATGTCGAGTTCGCTCTCGCCGCGCGGCACCGGTGCAATCACCAGATTGAGGCCGGCAGCAGCAAGATGTTCGGCGCAGCCGGACAACATATCGAGGAAATGCGGAGGGCCGATATGGCCGGGATCGCTCGGCAGCGTGACGGCAACCAGTTCGGCTCGCTGTTTGCGGAGGCGGCGGGCCGAAGCATTCGGCCGGTAGCCGACCCTGTCGGCGGCCTCGCGAACCCGCTCGCGCGTGGTGGCCGACACATCGGCATAACCGTCGAGAGCACGCGACACCGTGGTGATCGACAGTCCCAGCGATTGCGCGAGCTGTTTGAGATTGGCCAAGATCTTCCTCCCGAAAGTGAGGAAAGGATTCTCCAAAACGTTTTGGGAGTCAAGCCAAAACGTTTTGGTTCCAATGAGAGGTCTGTCGAAGACAGCCAGAGATACTCAACGCAGATTGGGAGGAACCACTATCTTGTGTATCTGGATACGCTCCGGAAGTTCGCACAGCAGTTCTGCATCTCGCGCCAGATGATGAACCTGCTCCGGATCACCTTTCGTAAACGCCGTCATCGATTCCATGTTGGCCCAGTAGGAGATCGTCGTGAACCATGTTTCATCCTTTCGATCTTCGCGCAGCAATTGGACGCCGAGTGCCGTCTTTAGCAGTGGCGGAATTCCCTCAGCGCGATTGTAAGCTTCGTATTCATCAGCAAATTCCGGCTTCGTGCGACCGCGCCAGATACGGGCGATAGTTGGAACTTTCGTCATGTTCTGCACCCCGTGACATTTGAATGAAGCAGGCCGACGGTCGAGGACGTCTGCCTCAAACGGCATGGCATCGTGGAACAGGGCACCAAGCCCTGCCAATCAGAGGCGATTATGCGCCAGGCATGCGCCAATCCGGGCATCACACCCGTTCAGCCCGGAACGTCTGTTCCACGAGCAAAAGGAGATGAGTCCCACGATCGATTATTCAAGGCCTGCGTGAGCCGACCGACCCTGCCCTCTTGTCTGGACTTTCTAACTCCGCTTCGGGGCTCGGCCGTTGATGGCTTGCGAGTGCGTTCATTCGATCAAAATCTAATCAACGGCGTAACCTGATTTGAAAGTCGGTTTGGTACGGAGGGTCTCCTTCCGGGAAGTGACGCCATGATCCTTGAGTTGCAGAATGCCATTCTGGAAATGATTGCCAAAGGGGAACCGCTGGCAGCAACGATCGAGCAACTTTGCCTCAGGGTTGAGGCCGCCGTTCCTGGGATCATCGCTTCGGTGCTGACGTTCGACGGGAGCCGTCTTCACACACTTTCTGGCCCCTCCCTTCCGCCCGACTATTCAGCGGCTGTCGACAATCTTGAAGCCGGTCCTCTTGCGGGCTCCTGTGGCGCTGCCGCTTATTTTGGAGCACCGGTCGTTGTCACCGATATCGAGACCGATCCTCGTTGGCAGGACTTCAAGTCCCTGGTCCTTCCGCTGGGGTTGCGGGCTTGCTGGTCCAGCCCGATCAAGCGTGGCGAGCGGGTGATCGGCACCTTTGCCTTCTACTATCGAGAACACGGCGGTCCGAAGGCCGTCGAACGAGACCTCGTCGAAGCTTGTGTCCATCTCTGCACAATCGCCATCGATCGCGAAGAGCGGGTGATGGAACGTCAGCGGCTGACATACAGCGACGCTATGACGGGACTGTCGAATCGCGCTCGTTTCAACCAGCTTCTCGCCGAAGAGCTGCCTCGATCCCGGCGCGCCTGGGGCATCCTGCTTGTTGACATCGACAACTTGAAACTCGTGAACGACACGTTCGGGCACGCAGCCGGCGACGCATTGATTCAAGTGGTTGCAGACCGGATCGCCGCAACAGCAGGCGCCAAAAACACCTTTAGGCTTGGTGGAGATGAGTTTGCTGTCATTGTGTCGGACGACAAAGACCTTGATCTGAGTGCGAGGGCCTCCGACATCCTCAAAGCGCTGTCTTCTCCTTCAACGTGCGACGGTCATGTCGTCTTTCCCGCCGCGACGATTGGCGGTGCGTTGGCGGAGACGGAAACAAACTCTGACCAGATCCGCCAGAACGCCGATGTGGCGCTCTATCATGCGAAAGAACACAGTCGTGGCCGGTACGTGCAACACTATCCCGGCCTGGGCACCGCCCTGACCAGACGCTTCAGGGCGGTTCGCGATGTGGGTGTCGCCCTGGAAGACGATCGGATCGATGCGCATTACCAACCGATCTTGCGCCTCGATACACGGGAAATTGTAGGCTTCGAAGCCTTATGTCGAATGACCACGCCTTCCGGCGAAATCATAGCTGCAGCGCATTTCCATGAGGCGACGAAAGACGCGCATATTGCTGCTGAGCTGACCCAACGGATGTTGCTGAGGGTCGCGAGAGACATCCGCAGCTGGCTCGCCCGAGGCCTTCCTCTCCAGCATGTCGGCATCAACCTGTCCGCCGCAGACTTTCGTGGCGGTAATCTGCAAGACAGGCTGTGCCGAATTTTCGGGGAAGCGGAGGTTCCTCTTAAGCACATCATCCTCGAAGTGACGGAATCGGTTTATCTCGGACAACGGGACTATGTCGTAGCGGACGAGATAAAGGCTCTTCGGTCCAAGGGCTTGCGGGTTGCCCTCGACGACTTTGGCACTGGCTACGCGTCTTTGACCCACCTGCTGACGGTGCCGGTCGACATCATCAAGATCGACAAGTCCTTCATCGACCGCATGGTGCCGGGCGACGCTGGGACCTTCATCGTTGAGGGCCTGATCGGAATAGCTCACAAGCTGGGAATCCGGGTCGTCGCAGAAGGGATTGAAACAGAACCCCAAGCTGTTCAATTGAGCCAGCTCGGCTGCAAGCTCGGACAGGGCTATCTGTTTTCGAAAGCAGTCGATCGAACGGTTGCCACGGCCATCTTAGAGCAGCATGGACAACGGCTCAAGCAAGACAAGACCCGTGCGGCCGGAGCCCTATAGCTTGAGCGAGTTTTCGCGCTCGGGCCAGCCCCGGATACCTGAGACAACGCTTGAGTACCAAGATCATTTTGAACGGATCAGAGATGCGAAAACGGATACATGTCAGCCAGCTGCGGGTAGGAATGTATGTCGAGGACGTCGAAATCGAGGGAGAAGACAGGACACGCCGGTTCAAGCCTTTCCTGATCTCTGCCGCCGGTCAGGTCGAGAGTTTGATGGCAAACCGGCTGATGACTGTTGTTATCGACGTCGGAAAAGGCGCAGATGTCGACCCGGGTGCGCCACAGGATATCGACCGGGCTGCGTTTGACGCCCAGCTTCGTGCCGTGTTTTCGGCGAAGGATATCAAGCAGGCGAGGGAATGCGTCGAGGATACGAGACCGCAGATCCGTCAAATGCTTGCCCACGCCAGGATCAAAGCCTCTTTCGCCAGTGATGCGGCAAGCGCAGCTGTGGAGCGGATCATGTCGGCAGCCTTCGACAACGCCGGCGCGCTGATCGCAGTCGCAAAGCTGAAGGAAAAAGATGAGCTGACGTTCCTCCACTCGCTGGCGGTAAGCGCGTTGATGATCACCCTAGGGCGCAGCCTCGGTCATGGAGAAGAGGAGGTACGGGTCCTGGGACTCGGCGGACTGGTTCACGATCTTGGAAAAATGGCGCTGCCGGACGACATCTTGACGAAACCCGGTAAGCTGACGGCCGAGGAAATGGATCTTGTCCGCGGGCATCCTCAGCGGGGATATGAGCTGGTTTCCCATGTCGCGCATGTCCCGAAGCCGGTGCTCGACATTTGTCGCTACCACCACGAAAAATTCGATGGCTCGGGCTATCCTGGCCGGCTCGCCGGAAAGAAGATCCCTTACGTCGCCCGGCTTGCGGCGATTTGTGACGTTTACGAAGCGCTGACCACAATCAGGCCGTATAAGCGCGCCTTCTCGCAAGCAGAGGCGATCAACATGATGATGAATTCGCCGGGCCATTTCGATAGCCAGCTTCTTTCCGCATTCGTGTCAAAAATGGTAATCAGCGGCACGCTCCACTAAAGCCGTACGGCGGTCGCACTGGGGGACCATGGTCAGAAGTGATATTCTGCTGGCAGGGGCGATCTTGCTTTCCGCGATCATCGTTGGTGGCGCGATCCTCATCCGCCCCTCCGATTTTGATCGATGCCTGGCGGTGATTTCCGCCAGGTCAGCACTTCAGGGCCGCGGAGTTGATCGCGGACGGCGGAGGTAGGCTGCCACTGCCCGAAGCAGCGTCATTGGAACGCGGTGCACAGCTTATCTACGGCATTCGCCATGAGCATCTCACAATCGGACAAGGTCCCGTTGCCGCTGAGGTCGTTCTCGTCGAGCCCACCGGTGCTGAGATCCAGGTCACCACGAAGTTTGGTGCGGATCACCTCGTTGCGACGGTAAGAGAGCGCCTTGATCTGCGCGCCGGCGACCAGATCGTCATTGCCCCGGATCTCAGTAAACTGCATCTGTTCGACGCAAAAACCGAGCAACGGTTGAAGTCTGTCTAACGTGACTATTTTCTCGGGCTGGCGGAACGCGGAGGTCAAACTGATGACAGTCGGAGAGTTCGCCAACGCTGGCCGATGGTTCGTTGAAAGTCAGCGTTCAAGGCTGCCGGCGGCGGCGATTATCTCCGCCGCAGTCGGGAAGATGCCAAGACTGTTCGGCCCGTCCAGCGCCTCGATTTGCGACCAGGCGATGGTGCCGTTCGCATTGACCAGGAAGTGCCCAACGAGCTGGGTAGCGTGGTTCGCGAAGGTCGCCATATCGGCTTCATCAAGCTCGAAGTGGTCCTTGGCGTTGAGTATAGTATTGGCTTCCATGGGCTGTAGCAATTCCGGCAACTCGCCCGTGGGGTTGATGCGCGCCGCCTGGAACTGCGCCATCGTCGCGCTATAAGGCCATTCGGGCTGCTTGGTGCTCCCATCGGGCAGGAACTCAGCATGAGGCACACCATAGGCCCGATGTGTGTGGCAGTCGGGATCGCATAGCAGCGTTACTGGCGTCGGACGGTGGCGGAAATACAGGCGAGCGCGTTCTACCGGTGTATTGATAACGGCCACGGTCTCCACTCCGGCGGCGCGGAGGGTGGGCTGTATGCCAGCAAGCTGTTCGACCTGGCGCCGGCAGAACGGGCAGTGCAGCCCGCGAAAGAACCCGATCACGAACGGGCGACCGCTCAAATCGGCGAAAGAGACGGTTCCGTCGAAGTTGGCCGTGGCGAGTGCGAAGGCGGGGGCGGTTTCTCCTGGTTGCAGCGGGCGTTTCTGGTCTTCCATGGAATAGTTCCTTTGTCGTATCGTCTAGGTAGACGACCGAAATTTAACTATATCACTTGTCGCAAGAAGGCCCAGCGTTCGATACTGAGATCGCCGAATGTGGTTCGGCATGCCATTTGGCCTTCCGACCGGCGTCGAGAGCCTTGCCGGTATCGATCGCCGCTCCTATCTTATTTAGAATAGACTGATGGAGCAACGAGATGGCGGAGCTTGTGGCCGACACTCTAATCGACATGACGATCGAGATCATTCCACCGGAAGACACAAAGGAACAACCCGATAGTCGTGCTTGCCTTTGCTGTAAGCGCCGGCGTCAGTGGATGGACGATGACGGCTGCGGCATCTGTGAGGAATGCTTGGCCTCGTGATCGACAAAAGAAGGGCACAAGACGATGGCAATCCGCAGCGCCGGACTTCTGCTATACCGGCGTGTTTCCAGCGACATCGAAGTGCTTCTCGTCCATCCGGGCGGCCCTTTCTGGGCTGGGAAAGACGAGGCTGCGTGGTCGATCCCGAAGGGGCTGGTCGAACCTGGAGAAGATGAGCTTGCGGCGGCAATAAGGGAGACTGCCGAAGAGCTGAGTGTAGCAGTCGATGGCAGGTTCACACCGTTGGGCGAATACCGACAACCCGGCGGAAAGATAGTCGTCGCGTGGGCGATCGAAGCCGATCCGATACTCGACGTGAATGCGATACAAAGTTGCCAATTCGAAATGGAATGGCCACCACGGTCGGGCCAGGTAAAGAGCTTTCCTGAAGTCGATCGGGCGGGGTGGTTTTCCCCTCCCGACGCAGCCATAAAGCTGTTGAAAGGGCAGCGATCGATGCTTGCCGACCTCCTGACGCATCTGAAATGATAGGCTCGAAATTTATTGATTGAACCGCGCCATTTCGCTGCACCCATGCATGAGGTGCGCGGCAGCCATGAGTTGCTTCTGAAGACAGCTATCCTATCTGACAGTCACCGCCATATGACTGAAATCGAGAAATCGAGCTGCGATCCGCCTTGAGCACGCGCGAGGAGACAATCATGAACGGCATTTCCAAAACCCTGAACGACATGACGCTTGTCGAACGCTCGAGCCTGCTCGACACCGTCGCCGACGCCTTGGAAGCAACGGCCGAGGAGGCGGAAGGTGAGGGCGACACCCGCTTTGTCGCCAACTCCATCTGCGTCGCCAATACGATTCGCGGACTATCCGGGGACATGACGCCCCGCGATCTGCAGGCGGCCGAGTTGCTCCTTGAGCAGGGCATCATGCTCGTCCACCAGTTCTCGAACCGGGCGAAGACGAACGGAATGATCCACTAACAGTGAGCGAGGCGCTCCCGTCAGCAATGCGCTCTGTCAGTGTGACGGAGGCTGAAGGATTGAGATAAAGCCGTTGATCCGTACCGGGGAATAGCGGATGCCGCCGGCCCCTGGTGAGAACGAGTGGTCTCCGCCGCGGCAAACCGTGAGAGCGGGAGATTAGCAGACACGCCAGGAAGGCTTTATTTCCAATGGATTGCCGGTTCAACGCGCTGTATCGAATAGCCGATATAGCAGGGTTCACCTTGGTTCGGTCAGGAGAAGCGTGATGCAGCCTGGTCGCACAGGCCTTGCCGTCTGCATGATGGTGGCTGCCGCTTTTTTAAATAGTTTCGACGCAGTCATTGTGCGTTTGCTGGCAGGTGACGTGCATCCATTGATGATCGGCTTTTTCCGGTCGTTTTTCGGGCTTCTTGTCGTCACGCCCTGGATCGTCTCACGGGTCGACCTGAAATCCTCTCCCTATCGTGTTCTGCATGTCGTGCGTGCAGGTCTGAAGCTTGCCTCACTGGTTGCTTTGTTCGTCGCCTTTGCGCACGCGCCACTCGCCGATGCCACGGCGATCAATTTCACCATGCCCATGTTTCTCGTTCTCGGCGCGTGGCTGGTGCTCAAGGAGCATGTCGGCATCTCCAGCGTGGCCGGCATTGTCGCAGGTTTTATCGGCGTCATGATCATCATTCGCCCTGGAGCGTCCGGTTTCGACCAATGGCTGCTTTTTGCGCTGGCAGGAGCGGTCTTGACGGCGGCCAGCCAATTGATGCTGCGGCGGATGGCCTTGAGGGATAGTGCCGACCGGCTTGTTGCATGGAATCTGATAGCGACGGTGCCGCTTGGCCTGATCCTCATGCTGCCGGTCTGGTCAATGCCGACCTGGAACCAACTCGCACTGCTTGCCCTGCAAGGGGCGCTCGGCGCACTCAACATGACGCTGATCACGCGCGCCTTCGGCATGGCGGCCGCAAGCGTTCTGGCGCCGCTCGACTTTCTCCGACTGCCCGTCGTGGCCCTCATGGCCTTCTCATTTTTCTCGGAAGTTCCGGCCGCACAGACGTGGATCGGCGCTGCGGTGATCATCGGCGCGGCCATTATCGGAACCCGCGGCATGACATGGCGACGCAAGCCGCCGGTTGACAAGCCCTGATCATTTTTGGGGTTCACAAAAATTTTAGATGCACTAATATTTCAGTTTTAGCGACTGGTCGTCGAGCTGTGCCTGTTGCCGGAGGGGTATCACGGGCAGCGCAGACGAAGACGAAACCGGACATCACGACCCCCATGGGGTTCACTCGGGAGGAGTGGCATGAAGAGTTTCATCGGCAAACGCGCGATCGCCAGTGGCGTATCGCTCGTGGTGCTTATCGTCATCGTGTTCTTCCTGTCCCGACTGACGGGCGATCCGACCGACCTCTATCTGCCGATCGATGCGACCACCGAAATGCGCCAGCAATTCCGTGAGATGAACGGTTTCAACGATCCGTTGATCATCCAGTTCGGTCGTTATGTCTCGGATCTTGCCCAAGGCAATTTCGGTCAGTCACTGCGACAGGCCCGTCCGGCCATGGATGTGGTGCTGGAGGCTTTCGTCTGGACCTTCTGGCTGGCTGTCATCACCATGGCGCTGGTCACGGTCGCCGCGATCGTCATCGGTTCGCTCGCGGCGTTTCGCGTCGGCGGCGTCTTCGACCGCCTCGCCACTTTCTTCTCGCTGATCGGCGCTGCGGCGCCGGATTTCTGGCTGGCCATCGTGGCGATCGTCATTTTCGCCGTCAAACTGCATGTCCTGCCGACATCGGGAACGGGAACTTTCTGGCACTGGGTCCTGCCGGTCAGCGTGCTGTTCATCCGGCCTTTCGGCCTGATCCTGCAGGTGGTCCGCGGCTCGATGATCAGCGTTCTGTCTTCCGCCTATGTGAAGACGGCCCGCGCCAAGGGGGTCCGCTCGACCTCAATCATCTTCATTCACGGACTGCGCAATGCCATGCTGCCGGTGATCACAGTCATCGGCGACCAGGCGGCCGCCATCCTGAACGGTGCCGTCGTCGTCGAGACGGTGTTTGGCTTTCCGGGCATCGGCAAGCTGATGATCGATTCCATTTTGCTTCGCGATTTCGCCGTCGTGCTGGCCGTCATCATGGTCTCTGCACTGGCGATCTTCATCATGAACCTGTTGATCGACATCGCCTATGCGCTGCTCGATCCGCGCATCCGGTATTGAGCGATGACGATGGCCGACACACAAATCCTCGCCGAGAAAAAACCAAGCGGCCCGATCGGGCGCTGGCTGACGATGCTGTGGGCGGACAAGCTCGCTTTCTTCGCGGCGCTGTTCCTCTTGATCGTTCTGCTCTGTGCGCTGTTTGGCCCGTTCCTGCTGGAGGCCATCGCCACCAAGCAGAACCTGCGGGGCCGGAACGCGCCGCCGTTCGATATCACCCGCGGAATGCTTTATGTCCTCGGCGCCGATGCGCTCGGCAGGCCGCTTCTTGCCCGCGTTATCGTGGCGGCGCAAAACACCATCCTGGTTGCCGCGGCAGCCGTCCTCGCATCATCCGTCGTCGGTACGGCGCTCGGTCTGGTCGCAGGTTACAGCCGCTCCTCCGCGGCTCAATGGATCATGCGCCTCGGCGACGTCATCATGTCCTTTCCGTCGCTGCTTCTGGCGGTGATCGTGCTCTACATGCTCGAGCCCTCGGTCACCAATATCGTCCTCGTCCTGGCGATCACCCGCATTCCCATCTATCTGCGCACCACGCGCGCCGAAGTGCTGGAAGTGCGCGAGCGGATGTTCGTGCAGGCGGCGAAGGTCATGGGAGCATCGTACTGGCGCATTGTATTCCATCACATCCTGCCGGTGATCTTCCCCACGCTGGTGACCATCGCGACGCTGGATTTCGCCTTCGTCATGCTGGCGGAATCCTCCCTGTCATTCCTTGGGATCGGCATTCAGGCGCCGCAGATCACCTGGGGTCTCATGGTTGCGCAAGGACGACCCTATCTCACCAATGCCTGGTGGCTTTCCTTCTGGCCGGGCCTTGCAATCATTCTGACGACGCTGTCGCTGAACCTTCTGTCGAATTGGCTGCGCATCGCGCTCGATCCGACACAACGCTGGCGCCTTGAAATGAGGGGCAGGAAAAATGGCTGAACATCTTTTGGAAGTGCGTGACCTCTCGGTCGAGTTCCACACCGCCAGCGGGACCGTCAAGGCGGTGCAGGATGTCAGCTGGCATCTCGATCGCGGCGAGACGCTGGCGATCCTTGGGGAAAGCGGTTCGGGCAAATCCGTGTCGGCCTCGGCGATCATGAACCTGATCGACATGCCGCCCGGCAAGATCACCAGCGGCACCATTCTCCTCAACGGCCGCGACATGCTGAAAATGACGCCCGAGGAGCGGCGCTCGATCAACGGCGCCAAGATCGCCATGATCTTTCAGGACCCGCTCGCCCACCTCAATCCGGTCTATCCGGTCGGCTGGCAAATCACCGAGATGATGACGACGCATGGCCAGTCGGCGGAGCGCGCCGGCGCGAGGGCGCTCGAATTGATCGGGCGCGTCGGCATAACCGATCCGCAGGCAGCGATGCGAAAATATCCGTTCCAGTTCTCCGGCGGACAGCGGCAACGCCTGATGATCGCCATGGCAATCGCCTGCAAGCCCGATATTCTGATCGCGGATGAACCCACCACCGCGCTTGATGTGACGGTGCAGGCGCAGGTGCTCGAACTTCTGCAGGAGTTGCAGCAGGAAACCGGCATGGGCCTGTTGCTGATCACTCACGATTTGGGCGTCGTTGCCGAGATCGCCGACCGGGTCGTGGTGATGAACTCCGGCTGCGTGGTCGAAACCGGCAACGCGGCCGAAGTCTATCGCAACCCGCAGAACACCTACACGAAGAAGCTGATAGCCGCTGCACCGGGGAAGGGTGCGATGGCGCAACAGCGTGACCGGCAGGGCGAACCGCTGCTGCGCGCCATAGGCCTGAAAAAGAGTTTTGGCGCATTCCAGGCGCTGAAGGGCGTGGACTTCGTCATCATGCCCGGCGAGACGGTTGCCGTTGTCGGCGAGAGTGGTTCCGGCAAATCAACCCTTGCCCGGGCGATCGTTCGCCTCGATGATCCGCAGGAGGGCCAGGTTCTCTACCGCGGAAACGATCTGCTTGCGATGACCCCGAGGGAAATATTCGGGCTGCGCCGTGATTTGCAGATGGTCTTTCAGGACCCCACCCAGTCACTGAACCCGCGGATGAGCGTATTCCGTTTGATTTCCGAAGCCTGGGTTATTCACCCGGATATCCTGCCGAAAGCGAGATGGAAGGAGAGAGTGGCCGAGCTGCTCGTCAAGGTTGGCCTGAAACCGGATATGGCCGACCGGTATCCACATCAGTTTTCCGGCGGCCAGCGCCAGCGCATTGCGATTGCCCGGGCGCTGGCGATGGAGCCGAAACTGATCATCTGCGACGAGGCGGTTTCGGCACTCGACGTGTCGATCCAGGCGCAGGTGATCGCCTTGCTTGAGGGCCTGCGTCGCGAATTCGGCCTGTCCTACCTCTTCATCGCACACGACCTGCCGGTGGTTCGCGATTTTGCCGATCGCGTCATCGTCATGAAGGCCGGCGAGATAGTCGAGGAGGGGCCCGTCGAACAGATCTTCAACGCGCCATCCCACCCCTACACGCAGGCGCTTCTTGCCGCGAGCCTCGATCCCGATCCTGAGATCCAGGCCACCCGACGCGCCGCCCGCCAACGACAGGAAGGACTCGTTTCCGCATGAAGCCCGATGTTATCGTCGCCTATCCGCTCCGGCCCCATCAGATGGCGATGCTCGAGGAAAGCTACACGCTGCACCGGCTCGATCTTGTCAAAGGCGAAGAGCGGGATGCTCTCTTGCAGCAAGCCGGCCCGGTCTCTTCCGCGCTGGTCTGCAACGGCCATGTGACCATCGACGAAGCCCTGCTTTCGAAATTGCCGGCATTAAAGCTCGCCGCCTGTTCCTCGGCTGGCTACGACCAGATGGACGTCGAGGCGATGACACGGCGCGGCATCAAGCTCACCAACACATCCGAAGTGCTGTGCGACGATGTTGCCGATATGGCACTGCTTCTGATGCTTGCGGCACGCCGGCGCCTGCCGGAAGGCGATCGCTATGTGCGCTCCGGCGACTGGGGTCAGAAAGGGATGATGCCGCTGACGACATCGACCTCGGGCAAGAAGGCGGGGATCGTCGGCCTCGGCCGCATAGGGATGGCGATTGCCAAGCGATGCGAAGCTGTCGGACTGACGGTCGGCTATTATGGAAGGAGGAAGAAAGAAGGCAACGATTTTGCATATTTCGACACGCCGGTAAAACTGGCGGACTGGGCCGATATCCTGATCGTCGCGACGCCTGGCGGGGCCTCGACCGAAGGGTTGATTTCGGCGGACGTGCTGAATGCGCTCGGACCGACGGGCAGCTTCATCAACATCGCCCGGGGCACCGTGGTCGACGAGCCGGCCTTGATCAAGGCCTTGCAGGAAAGGCGGATCGCCTCGGCCGGCATCGATGTCTACCTCAACGAACCCAACCCCGATCCACGCTTCGCAGCGCTCGACAACATTGTACTCTATCCCCATCATGCCAGCGGTACCGAGGAAACACGCGACAGGATGGCGCAATTGACGGTCGACAACCTTGCGGCCTTCTTCGCAGGCAGGCCGCTACTGACGCCGGTCAACTGAGTCCGGCCAAATCCGCGGCGCGGCAGATTAGACGAAGTAGTCCGGGAACTCCTTCCGCAGGTCTTCCACTTTTGCGACGGTGCGGCTGAGATGTTCGCGGATCGCATCGACCGCACCCTGTTCGTTGCGCGCGGCAATCGCATCGATGATGGCGTGATGCCCATCGAGAATGCTGACGATCTTGCCCTTCTCGGGCAGATGCAGGCGACGAATACGCTCGAGATGGCCGGAGCGCTCGCGTATCAATTGGTGGAGGCTGCTGCGCTTGGCGCCTGCGAACAATGTCTGGTGAAAGAGCTCGTCGAGCTCCTGGAAGATCGCGATCTGATCGGCGTCGTCGGCGACTGCCGACTGCATCTTGATGATCGACCGGGCGCGGGTAATGACGCTCGGATCCGGATCCGGATCG
The DNA here is from genome assembly GCF_001679785.1 of Rhizobium leguminosarum. Lineage (NCBI taxonomy): Bacteria > Pseudomonadati > Pseudomonadota > Alphaproteobacteria > Hyphomicrobiales > Rhizobiaceae > Rhizobium > Rhizobium leguminosarum. The sequence continues at coordinate 90,722 of NZ_CP016287.1, read as the reverse complement.
GTTGCGAGGCGACGGCAAACTTCGGTTTCCAGTGCAACACGAAGGAAATGTGCTTCGTAAATCTGCAGGACATCAATCCTGGTCACCACAGTGCGGGACTGCGGATAAATGCGAACCAGACCCTCCTGTTTGAGAAGCTGCAATGCGTCACGGATAGGAGTCTGACTGACCTGATAAGTCTCGGTGAGTTCAGTGCGCGACAGCGTAGTGTCCGGCGGCAGCTGAATGGTGATGATGCGCTTTCGCAGATCATCATAGACCCGCTGGACGGTACTGCCGGCAACGACCGGAAAGCCGGGAGCGGTCAGGCCGAATGTGGAGGCGAACTGGGAATTCATGTGAGGCGTCCTTTTCGACTCCATTCATAGCTTTGCACGACCTAATGCACAAGAACGCAAACTTTCCATTGATATATATGTGAAACTAAAATATCAGTTGGTGCAAACGCTGAGATAAGCAAGCGAAAAGGTGGGAGAGAACAGTGACCGCCAGGAAAACCTACGAGCAATTGCGGTCCGCCCGATGGATGCTGCCGGATGATCAGCGCTCGTTCGGACACCGGTCGCGGACCATGCAGATGGGTTACGCGCCGGAGGATTGGCAGGGAAAGCCGATCATTGCCGTGATCAACACCTGGTCCGATGCGCAGCCGTGCCACATGCATTTCCGTGAACGCGTTGAATGGGTGAAGCGGGGAATTCTTCAGTCGGGTGGGTTCCCCATGGAACTGCCCGCTCTTTCCCTTTCCGAAAACTTCGTCAAGCCGACGACGATGCTCTATCGCAATATGCTGGCGATGGAGACCGAGGAACTGCTGCGCAGCCATCCTGTCGATGGCGCCGTTCTGATGGGCGGCTGCGACAAGACGACACCGGGCCTTGCCATGGGCGCTGTCAGCATGGGCATTCCCTTCATTTATCTGCCTGCCGGCCCGATGCTTCGCGGCAACTATGCCGGCAAGACGCTGGGCTCCGGCACCGACGGCTTCAAATACTGGGACGAGCGCCGCGCCGGCACGATCACCCAGGAGGAGTGGGAGGGCATCGAAGGCGGGATCGCCCGCAGTTACGGCCATTGCATGACCATGGGCACGGCGTCGACGATGACGGCGATCGCCGAGGCTATGGGGTTGACGCTGCCGGGCGCATCCTCGATCCCCGCAGCCGACGCCAACCACCAGCGAATGTCGGCGGCCTGCGGCCGCCGCATCGTCGATATGGTGTGGGAGGATCTGACGCCGGACCAGATCATCACTCCCGCGGCCGTCGACAACGCAGTCACGGTCGCCATGGCGACCGGCTGTTCCACCAATGCCATCATTCACCTGATCGCCATGGCGCGGCGCGCCGGCGTCCCGTTGGAGCTCGATGATCTCGATCGCATTGGTCGCACGACGCCGGTGCTCGCCAACATCCGGCCTTCTGGTTCGACCTACCTGATGGAGGATTTCTTTTATGCGGGTGGCCTGCGCGCTCTGATGAAGCAGCTCGGCGACAAGCTCGATCCCACCGCGATCACCGTGACGGGCAAACCCTTGGTGGAAGGTCTCGACCAGGTGAAGATCTACAATGACGACGTTATCCGGCCATTGTCGAACCCGGTCTATCACGAAGGTTCGCTGGCCGTGCTCAAGGGGAACCTGTGTCCCGACGGCGCGGTCATCAAACCGGCGGCCTGCGACCCGAAATTCCATCGCCATTGCGGCCCGGCGCTGGTCGCAGACAGCTATGCGGAGATGAAGAAGATCATCGATGATCCAGACTATCCGCTGACGCCGGACACGGTTCTCGTTCTCCGCAATGCCGGCCCCCAGGGCGGACCGGGCATGCCGGAATGGGGCATGATCCCGATGCCGAGGGCGCTGTTGAAGCTCGGCCTGCGCGACATGGTGCGGATCTCGGACGCCCGCATGTCCGGAACCAGTTTCGGTGCCTGCGTGCTGCATGTCGCACCGGAATCTTATGTTGGCGGGCCTTTGGCGCTGCTGAGAACGGGGGACATGGTCGAGCTTGATATTCCGGCACGCAGCCTCAATATGCTGGTTTCCGAAGAAGAGATCACAGCGCGGCGGGCCGCCTGGGTGGCGCCGACGCGGCATTACGAGCGCGGCTACGGGTTCATGTTCTCCCGCCATATCGAGCAGGCCGACAAAGGCTGCGACTTTGATTTCCTGACGACGCAATTCGGTGGCAAGACGCCGGAACCGGCTATCAACTGAGGCACCACGATGTTTGATCCCAATCGACGTACGATTCCCGCACAGCCCCCCAAGGCTGGCTTCGCTGCCGGTCCGTCCAAGTTGGACGCCATCCGGTCGGTCACCCTGTCGCTCGTTTACCTGCCTTTGGCGCGGCCGATCAGCGATGCCAAGGTGTTGACGGGCCGCCAGAAGCCGCTGACGCAGGTGGCCTTTCTATTTTGCGAGATCGTCTCCGAGGCCGGCCATAGCAGTCTCGGTTTCAGTTACTCGAAGCGGGCAGGCGGACCTGCCCTTTATGCACATGCCTGCGAGCTTGCGGACAACCTGATCGGCGAAGATCCCAACGATACGGCGCGCATCTGGGACAAGCTCTGCTGGGCCGGTGCCTCGGTCGGCCGCTCCGGCATTGCAACACAGGCAATCGCCGCCATCGACATCTGCCTCTGGGACCTGAAGGCGAAACGCGCCGGCTTGCCGCTTGCAAAACTGCTTGGTGCCCATCGCGACAGTGTCGCCTGCTACAACACCTCCGGCGGCTTCCTGTCATCGAGCGTCGAGGAAATCCGCGATGCCATCGACCACTCGATCGCCTCCGGTATCGGCGGCATCAAGATCAAGGTCGGACAGCCGGACCCGATGATCGACCTTCGCCGGCTGGATGCGGTGACCAGCCATATCGATGGCCGTGTCCCGCTGATGGTCGATGCAAACCAGCAATGGGACCGCACGACGGCCTTGCGCTTCGGCCGGCTGGTCGAACCGCTCAACCTCGAATGGATCGAAGAGCCGCTCGATGCCTATGACGCCGAGGGCCATGCGGCACTGGCGCGGGAACTTGCCACGCCGATCGCCACCGGCGAAATGCTGGCAAGCGCCGACGAGCACATGGCGCTGATCCGGGCCGATGCGGTCGACTTCATTCAGCCGGATGCGCCGCGTGTCGGCGGCATCACGCCCTTTCTGCGCATCTGCACGCACGCCGAGGCGAAACGCATGCGCCTGGCCCCGCATTTCGCCATGGAAATCCATCTACACCTGGCGGCCGCCTATGCGCATGAGCCGTGGGTAGAGCATTTCGATTGGCTGGCGCCACTGTTTAACGAACAACTCGACATCAAGGACGGCCGGATGATCGTGCCGGCTCGTCCTGGACTCGGCTGCAGCCTGACAGGCAAGGCGCGTGACTGGACTGTGGAAACCCGCAGCTTCGGCGCCTGAACGAGAACGAGGAGGAGGAAGTATGAACCCCGCAACCCGTGAAAAACTGATGGGTGTCTCCGTCGCGACGCTCTGCTCGGCCCTGTTCAAGCGCGGCCTGAGAAACCAGACGATCCAGGATGTTCGACCGATCCAGCCGAAGGGCCGCAATATGGTCGGACCCGCCTTCACGCTGCGCTACATGCCGGCGCGCGAGGACCGCAACGCGATGAACGTCTTTCGGAACCCGAAACATCCGCAACGGCTTGCGATCGAGACTTGCCCGGACGGCGCTGTTCTGGTGATGGACAGCCGCAAGGATCCGCGCGCAGCGTCTGCCGGCGACATCCTGATTACCCGCCTGATGATGCGCGGCGGAGCCGGTGTCGTCACCGACGGCGGCTTCCGGGACGCCATGACGATCGGTGGCCTTGATATCCCCGCCTATCACAACCGTCCCTCCAGCCCGACGAACCTGACGCTGCACGAGGCAATCGACATCAATGTGCCGATAGGCTGTGGCGATGTTGCGGTCTTCCCGGGCGACATCATGGTTGGCGACGACGACAGCGTGATCGTCATCCCTGCCGAGATCGCCGACGAGATCGCCGATGAAGCAGTGGAGATGACCGCTTACGAGGATTTCGTGACAGAACGCGTCAAGCAAGGTCACACGATCATTGGCCTTTACCCGGCCACCGACGAAAGCAATCTGACGCTCTTTGCCGAATGGCGGAAGGTGAATGGCCGCTAAGGCGGCGCATCTTGAACAACACTTCACGCATCAGGACGGAGCGAGGCTCCGCCGAGGAGAATAACAATGAACTGGACCCCTTCAGGCAGGCATTTCATCGCCGGCGAGTGGATTGCCGGAACGACGACATTTCGGTCCGAGCCGGCGCATGGGCAGGCACATGACTTCGCTGTCGGCACAACGGAACTGGTCGACCGCGCCTGCCGCGCCGCCGAAGCTGCTTTTGCAGCGTTTTCGGCGACGACACGCGAGAAGCGCGGCGAGGCCGTCACCCTCATCGGAACGCAGGAAACCGGACTTCCAGAGGGCCGGCTCAACGGCGAACGTGCTCGTACCACCGGCCAACTCAGGCTGTTTGCCGACCATATCCGCAAGGGCGCGCATCTCGACGCGCGCATCGATGCGGCGCAACCGGACCGACAACCGGCGCCGCGCCCCGAGATCCGCCTGGTGCAACGGCCGATCGGCCCCGTCGCCGTCTTCGGCGCTTCGAATTTTCCGCTGGCATTCTCGACGGCGGGCGGCGATACGGCAGCCGCGCTTGCGGCGGGCTGCCCGGTCGTGGTGAAGGGACATTCAGCCCATCCCGGCACCGGAGAAATTATCGCCGAGGCGATCGCCGCTGCTAGCGAACGCACCGGAATGCCGGCCGGCGTCTTCAGTCTGATCCAGGGCGGCCGCCGTGATGTCGGAACGGCTCTGGTGACCCATCCGGCCATCAAAGCCGTTGGCTTTACCGGCTCGCTTGCCGGCGGGCGGGCGCTCTTTGACCTTTGCGCCCAGCGCCCTGAGCCAATCCCATTTTACGGGGAATTGGGCAGCGTTAATCCGATGTTCCTGCTGCCGGCCGCTACCGCTGCCCGGGCGGAGGCAATCGGTTCAGGCTGGGCTGGTTCACTGACGCTTGGTGCCGGCCAGTTTTGCACCAAGCCCGGCATCGCCGTTGTCGTCGACGGGCCGGAGGCGGACAAGTTCACCAGTGCCGCCAAGGCGGCTCTTGAAAAGGTGGCGACGCAGACGATGCTGACCAACGGCATCGCCACAGCCTATCACGACGGTGTGGACCGCCTGCGGGCAAGCAATGCCGTCGCGCCGGTTCTCGCTGCAGAGAGTGCCGGCCGCGACGCAGCGCCGAACCTGTTCGAGACCAACGGCTCGGCCTGGCTTGCCGATCACTCGCTCAGTGAAGAAGTATTCGGTCCTCTCGGTCTCGTCGTACGCGTCGGCTCGCCCGAAAAGATGCTCGCCCTTGCCGAAAGCTTCCAGGGACAGTTGACCGCGACGATCCATATGGACGACGCCGACCTTCGCCTTGCCCGCGACCTGCTGCCGATCCTCGAAAGAAAGGCGGGCAGATTGCTGGTCAATGGCTTCCCTACCGGTGTCGAGGTTGTCGATTCCATGGTGCATGGCGGACCCTACCCGGCCTCGACCAACTTCGGCGCAACAAGCGTCGGGACCATGTCGATCCGTAGATTTCTGCGACCCGTTGCCTACCAGAATTTCCCCGCGGACCTGTTGCCCCAAGACCTGCGCAATTGAAGGAGTGCCAAATTGATTGCCCCGACTGAACTTCGCGAGATCATTCGCAACGGCCTGCTGTCCTTCCCTGTCACGCCTTTTGATGCCGAAGACCGGTTTGCCGCCAAGCCATTTTCAGCGCATCTGGAATGGCTGTCATCCTACCCCGTTGCCGGCCTGATCGTTGCCGGCGGCACCGGCGAGCTGTTTTCACTGACGCCGGGTGAGGTGGTTGAGGTGGTAAAGGCCGCCCGCGCCGTGTCCGGCGATGCGCCCGTTATTGCCGGATGCGGCTACGGCACGCGGATTGCCTGCGACATGGCGCGCGACATCGAGGCGGCGGGCGGCGACGGCATTCTGCTGCTGCCGCATTACCTGACCGAGGCGCCGGCAGATGGCATTGCCGCGCGTGTACGGGCCGTTTGCAAGGCCACCAATATGGGCGTCATCGTTTATAATCGTGGCCAGGCGCGGGTGTCGGCCGAACAGCTTGCTCAGCTTGCGGACGAATGCCCAAATCTGATCGGCTTCAAGGATGGAACCGGCGACATCGATACGGTGCGCCGTGTCACGATCGCGCTCGGCGACCGCCTTTCCTATATCGGCGGTATGCCGACACACGAACTGTTTGCTCAAGCCTATCGCGGAGCCGGCATGCCGACCTATTCCTCGGCGGTCTTCAATTTCGTGCCTGAAACGGCACTGAGATTCCACAAGGCATTCCTTGCCGGTGACGACGCGGCCTGTGAGCAGCTGCTGCGCGATTTCTACTATCCCTTTGCCCGTATCCGCGATCGCAAGGCCGGCTATGCGGTATCCGCGGTCAAGGCAGGCGTGCGTTTGCGTGGCTTTGATGCCGGTCCGGTGCGGGCGCCGCTGACGGATCTTACCGACGAGGAAGTCGAGATGATGCGCGAACTGATTGCTTCGGCCAGGTAAATTTTCGCGCGCCAGATGCGGTCGAAGGCTCCGAACTCGGAGCGCCAGAGTATGCCGGAGCACCGGAAAACGGGACGCAGATCTACTGTGAGGAGCGCCAAAGGCGCATGGGAGGAGAACGAAATGAAACTGCATTTGTTAGCTGCCTGCTTTTCAACAACGGTGCTCGCGCTGAGTTTCGGCTCGGCTCAGGCGCAGGATGCCAAGAGCAACGTCACTATTGTGCTTGCCGAAACCGTCGATGTCGTCGAGCCCTGTATGGCTGCCCGCCAGGACGTCGGCCGGGTCATTTCTGAAAACGTCAATGAGATGCTGGTGGAATTCGACTACGTCAATGGCGGCCTCAAGCCCCGCCTGGCGACGGAATGGTCGAAGATCGACGATGACACCTGGGAGTTCAAGCTGCGCCCGAATGTCAAATGGCACGATGGCAAGCCGTTCACCGCCAAGGATGTCCAATTCACCATCGAGCGCAACAAGAACAAGAAGCTCAGCTGCGAAACCGGCGGCAAATATTTCGGCGGCACGGAGTTCAGCTTCGAAACGCCCGATGCCAATACGATCCGCATCACGACAAAACCGGCGCAACCGATTCTTCCGCTTCTGATGACCGTGATGGCGGTGGAACCGGCCGAGGCGACGCCGGCAGACGAATTCACCCGCAAGCCGATTGGCACTGGCCCCTATACGTTCGACAAATGGGAAATCGGCCAGTCGATCGTGCTGAAACGCAATCCGGAATATTGGGGGGAAAAGCCGCAGGTGGAACAGGCGACCTATCTGTTTCGTTCCGACAGCGCCGTTGCTGCCGCGATGGTCGATGCCGGCGAAGCCGATATCGTTCCGGCCGTATCCGTGCAGGATGCCACCAACAAGGAAACCGATTTCGCCTATCCGAATTCGGAGACGACATCGCTGCGCATCGATACGCGCGCAGCACCCCTTAACGACCGGCGCATCCGTGAAGCGATGAACCTCGCCATCGATCGTCAGGCGATGCTCGGAACGCTGTTCCCCGAACAGGCGAAGATCGCGACACAGCTCGTCGTGCCGACCACGATCGGCTACAATGCCGATATTCCCGCCTGGCCCTATGATCCCGAAAAAGCCAAGGAACTGGTCGCCGCAGCGAAAGCAGACGGCGTGCCGGTCGATCGCGAGATCCGCATCATCGGCCGCAATGGGCAATATCCCAATGCCACCGAAGCGATGGAAGCGATGATGGCGATGCTTCAGGAAGTCGGCTTGAACGTAAAGCTCGACATGTATGACGTCTCCGTGTGGAACGGCTACTTCGTTGCACCCTTCGTCGCCGATTCCGGTCCGACGCTGACCCAGTCGCAGCACGACAATGCGACCGGCGATCCCGTCTTCACCGCTTTTGTGAAATATGCGACCGACGGCTCCCACTCCATGGTTCGCGATCCCGCCGTCGACGCTCTGATCGCCAAGGCGACGTCTGCCACCGGCGACGAGCGCACAAAACTCTGGAAGGAGCTGTTCGCCAAGGTGAACACCGAAATCATCGCGGACATCCCGATGTTTCACATGGTCGGTTTCACCCGCGTCTCGCCGCGTCTCGACTTCAAACCGACGATCGCGACGAATTCCGAACTGCAGCTGTCGCAGATCCGCTTCAAGTAAGCCGGTATGCCGCATTTAAGCACGGGCCGCCCGCAAATAGCGGCCCGTGCTTTCCATGACGTGAGCGAGATATGCCTATGCCGCTGATTGACCGCATTGCCCTGAGCCAATTCGCCGAGCAGATATTGACCCGCGCCGGCATGGAGCCCGACAAGGCCGAAACGACTGCCGCCGTGCTGGTGGAAGGCGACATGATCGGCCACGAAACTCATGGCGTCAGCCTTTTGAACTGGTATGTCGAGGCGTTGGAAGACGGTTCTCTGGCGAAGTCCGGCAGCTATGAGGTGGTCAACGACCGCGGCGCAGCCTTTGTTTGGGACGGCAAATCCTTGCCCGGTGCATGGCTGCTGACGAAGGCGATCGAGCAGGCCTGCGAACGGGTCGGCGATCATGGCGTCGTCACCGCCGCAATCCGCAACTGCCATCATACCTGCGCTCTTTCAGCTTTCATGCGGCAGGTAACCGACCGGGGCCTGATCGTTCAGCTGTCGGTCTCGCATCCCGCTGCAAGCCGCGTTGCGCCCTATGGCGGCACGAAGCCGCTCCTGACGCCCAATCCGATGGCGGCCGGCTTCCCGACGTCTAAGGATCCGATCCTGATCGATGTCTCGGCCTCCATCACCACCACGACCATGACGCAAAACCTGGCGAAGGCCGGCAAGAAATTTCCTGAGGCCTGGGCTTTCACGGCCGCAGGCGAGCCAACCGATGATCCGCGCGAGGTGACCGAACGGGGCGGGACAATGATGCCTCTTGGCGGCCAGTTGAAGGGGCACAAGGGTTTTGGGCTCGGGCTGATCGTCGAATTGCTGGGGCAGGGGCTTTCCGGCAAGGGACGGGCCAACACGCCGTCCGGTGTCTTTTCGCAAAGCGCTTTCCTTCAGGTCATCGATCCCGCCTTTTTTGCCGGGCTGGATGCCTTTACGGCGCAGTCTGACTTTCTCGCCTCTGCCTGCCGCAGCAATCCTCCGGCGCCCTGGAATAATGGCCCCGTTCGCATGCCGGGCGACAGCGCAGCGCGAAAGCGCCGCTCGGCGTTGGAAGAGGGCGTGCCGGTCGGCGATGCAGCTTGGCAGAAGCTTTGCAAACATGCCGAGATCCTAGGCTTGCCTATTCCCGACCTCGCCGCGTGAGGAACACATCTCTGCTTCGAAACTTCTATCGGTCGCCGCAATGCCCGGTGTCGGTTGTAATCAAATCGGCCAAACCAACAACAGGATCGGCACACTGACGACCACCACAATGAGCGAGAGCGGCAGACCCAGTCGGGCGTAGTCACCAAATCGATATCCGCCCGGTCCCATCACGAGCGTGTTGCATTGGTGTCCGATGGGCGTGAGGAAGTCACAGCCGGCTCCAATTGCCACCGCCATCAGAAAGGCAGTACGCATCCGAGTTGGGCCGCATTGTGGAGTGAGTGAGAGTGTGGATGCTCTGTCTATATAGACGGCAATATAGACGGTGCTTCACACATGGACTTGATGAATGATCTCACCGGGCATTTTAGCCGGATGGAGATTGTCGATAGCGGGCGTCGCCGGCGTTTCACGGATGAAGGGAAGCTAGCGATTGTGGCTGAGAGTTATAACGGCCCGCGGCAGGTGACGGCCACGGCGCAGCGTCATGGGATCACGCGCTGGCAGTTGAATGCCTGGCGCAGGGCCGCCCGGGAAGGACGGCTTGTCCACCGCTCGACAAACGGGTTTGTTCCAGCGATCGTCGTTGCCGAGCCGGTTGTTGCGAACACGCCACCTGCGGCGACTGTCGCTGTGCCGCCGCCTGTCAGCGACCACGGTCGCATGGAGGTGGTGAGTGCGAACGACCGGCGTGTGATCGTCGGTCGGGATGTCGACGTGGACGTCCTGCTGCGGATTATGCGGGGTCTGGAGACGTTGCGATGAACCCGTTTCCGATGGGAACGGGTGTCAAGGTTTGGTTGTCGACCGGACATACAGACATGCGGTGCGGCTTTCCTTCGCTAGCCCTTCGGGTGCAGGAAGTGTTGAAGCATGACCCGCTGGGCGGTCATCTGTTCTGCTTCCGGGGCCGCCGAGGTGATCTGGTAAAATTGATCTGGCATGATGGCCAGGGCGCATGCCTGTTCACGAAAAAATTGGAACGCGGCCGGTTTATCTGGCCGAATGTAGAGGGCGGCGCGGTGGCAATCACGCCGGCGCAGCTTTCTTATTTGCTGTCCGGAATTGACTGGCGAGCCCCTCAGGAAACCTGGCGCCCGACGCGGGTTTGAACGTCTTTTGCATTGAATTTGTTGGATAAATATGCTTCTATGACAGCATGTCGTTACCGCCTCTCTCACTGCCGGACGATCTTGCCAGCGCCCACGCCGCGTTGCTGGCGGAACGCGAGGCGCGGATACGCGCTGAGGCTGAAGCGAGCAGTGCAAAAGCAAAACTTTCCGGCATTGAGGCGCTCAACGCCCATCTGCAATTGCTGATCGCCAAGTTGGAGCGCGACAAACACGGTCCGAGCCGGGAGCGCACCCAGCGGCTGATCGACCAGATGGAATTGCAGCTTGAGGAACTGGTCGCTGATGCGACCGAGGATGAGCTTGCGTCAGAGGCGGCCTCAGCGAAAACACAGACCGTTCGTGCCTTCACCCGCAAGCGCCCGGTGCGCAAACCCTGGCCAGAAAATATTGAGCGCGAACGTCTCGTCGTCGACGCGCCGACCGCCTGCACCCATTGTGGCAGCGAGCGTCTGTCGAAGCTTGGTGAGGATACTACCGAGACGCTGGAGGAGGTCCCGCGCCGCTTCAAGATCGTCGAAACCGTCCGGGAGAAATTTACCTGCCGGGACTGTGGCTGCATCAGCCAGGCTCCCGCACCCTTCCATGCAACACCACGCGGCTTCCTCGGCCCCAACCTTCTTTCCACCATCGTCTTCGACAAATTCTCCGAGCATCAGCCCCTGAACCGCCAAAGTCGCCGGTTCCGCAGCGAGGGGATTGATCTGTCAACCCAGACGCTCGCCGACCAGGTTGGCTACGTCAGCGCCGCCGTCAAGCCACTCTTCGATATGATCGAAACCCACGTGTTTGCGGCCGAGCGCCTCCACGGCGATGACACCACCATCCCGATCCTGGCCAAGGGGCAGTGCATTACCGGCCGCATATGGACTTACGTTTGCGACGACCGGCCATTTGGCGGGCAGTCGCCGCCGGCTGCCGTCTTCTACGCCTCCAGCGACCGGCGTGGCGAACATCCGCAACGACATTTGGCCGAGTTCACCGGCATCCTGCAGGCCGATTGCTACAATGGCTTCAATCCGCTCTTCGACCGGAGCAGGAAACAAATCCCGGTAACGCCAGCCTTCTGTTTTGCCCATGCGCGGCGAAAGTTCTTCGAGCTGGCCGATGTCTCTCGCAGTGCCCGGCGGGGCAAGGGCTTGAGGCCTGTCTCTGCGACGGCGCTGGAAGCGGTCAAACGCATCGATGCGCTGTTTGACATCGAGCGCGACATCAACGGCAAAAGCGCCGAAGAGCGCCTTGCCGTGCGCCAGGAAAAGAGCAAGCCGCTGCTCGACGAACTGGAGGCTTGGTTCAGGCTGGAACTCGAAGGCCTGTCGCGATCCTCACCGGTGATTGAACCCATCAACTATATGCTGTCGCGCTGGGCCGACTTTGCCAGATACGCCGACGACGGCAGGATCTGCATGACGAATAACGCGGCGGAAAGAGCCCTGCGCGGGGTTGCATGTGGAAGAAAAAACTGGAGCTTCGCCGGATCCGAGCGGGGCGCCGACCGGGCGGCCATCATGCTGACCCTTATTACGACGGCCCGCCTCAACGACATCGACCCGAAGGCTTGGCTCGCAGATGTGCTGACGCGCATCGCAGATCTTCCCGTCTCCCGCCTGCGTGAGCTCTTGCCTTGGGAATGGAAGAGGATCAAGGCGGTGGCGATATCGGTTGCCGCGTAAACAGCGTCCGAAACAGCTCCTCCGACCGCCGCAGACCCTCGTCCGTCAGCACCAGCGACTTCGACTTGTTCACCGGGTCGCCGATCATGCCCTTCTGATGCAAGCGATCCGTCGTTGCCCAGTCAAAGCCCTTCCAGGCACAACGCTCGTTATGCAGCGTTAGCCACAACAGCGCCAAAACGGCATCGTCGATCTTGTCCTCATCGATCTCCATGAACCCGACGTTACCACGCGAACCCCATTAAGTCCTGCGGCCCACCTCGGATGGATACGAAAGGCATCGGGCCTGAAGCCCAGCTTCTCGGCAAAGGTCGCGGCGATCGGGGCCATGACCAGAACCGTCGCTGCGTTGTTCAAAAACGGGGTTACCGCCATGGCCGCAACCAGGATCAGAGCCAAAGCGCCGAAGGGCGGGAGCATTTCGGCAGTTCGCGAGAGGAGATCCGCGATGATGTCGGTGGTTCCAGTGGTCCTGAGCGAGTCGCTGATCGGAATGAGAGCGGCCAGCATGATCAGAATGGGCGCATCGAGATGCTGATAGACTTCCCGCAAAGGAACGGATCCGGTGACCACCATCAGAAAAGCGGCGGCGAAAAACGCTGTCGCGACGGGAATGCCCCCGAAGGCTGTCGCCCCCATCGTTGCCATCAGGATAATGACGGGGATCATGCCATTGCGGGCGTTGCCGAGCTTCATATCTCGTTCGACCAGCGGCAAACATCCCCATTCGCGTAGAAGATCCGGTAGTTTCTGCAAGTCGCCCTGCAAGACCACGACGTCGCCATTGCGGATCTTGATCTCGCCCAGGCGCTCGGTGAAGCGCCTGTCGCGGCGGCTGACGGCAAGAAGGTTGAGCCCGGTATTGTGGAAGAGAGAAACGTCTTTTGCGCTGAGGCCGATCAATCGGGAATGTTCGCCAACAATAGCTTCAACAGAACTGATGTCTTGGCGTGTCTCAGGCTCGTGTTTACGGTCGGACAGTTGAAGCTTGGCTTCACTGACGATCTTGTCGAGGGCACTCTGCTCCCCCTCGATAATAAGAAGGTCGCCATCCTTGAGCACCGTGTCGGGAAGGGGCGTTCGTCTTTGGCCGTTGCCACCGATAATCGCAGTCACCATCGCATCGCCGCCCGCCGGCTTCTGCAGCCAGCTGACGGACCGCCCGATTGCCCCTGATGGCGTGGTGACCTTGGCCTCGGTCGTGTAGTTTTTGATCGCCACCGCCTCATCCATCGACGTTTCGACCCGTGATCTTTCAGGCAGCAGCTTGTAGAACAGCGCCAGAAAGATAACGCCGGCTACCGAGAGCGCCAGGCCGACAGGCGTATAGTCAAACATCATGAACGGCTGCCCGGTGATCTCCTCGCGCACCCGGGAAACTATGATGTTTGGCGACGTGCCGATCTGCGTCATAAGCCCTCCGAGCAGAGAGGCGAAAGACATCGGCATCAGGAACATCGACGGTGATACACGTGATTTCCGGGCCATTTGCACAGCGACCGGGATCATGATCGCCAGCGCACCAATGTTTTTGATGAAAGCCGACAGGGCTGCGACAATGGCAACCAGAATGATCAGCTGCATTCGTGGCCCGCGTCGTTCGGGAGAAAATCTGCGCAAGGCGACGTCCATGATCCCCGATCTGGATATCGCCGCACTGACGATGAGCGCGCTGCCAACGATGATAACAATGTCATCCGAAAAGCCGGAGAAAGCATTCTTGGCAGGGACGATGCCGACAATGATTGCAGCGAGAAGGGAACTCACGGCGACTATATCGTATCGATAACGACCCCATACGAAGGCGCCCATCATCAGCGCGATGATGAGAAGCGAAAGCCATTGATCAGCGCGCATGTTTGCATCCCGGTGGTAGCAATTAACGTTTGAAGCAAGAGAACGATACGACGAGACGGAGACATTTTTTCTCGTCTATTCCCAGCCGTTTTATCCGCTGACGGCTGGAGGAGCACCCTGATGGAACTTCCAGCCGCCAGGCGGCATTTCGCTGTCGGGGTTGCTTTTGGGAACGACCATGGCCAGTGACAAACTATCGACCTATCGGTCGAAGCGCGACTTTAAAAAAACGGATGAGCCGAGCGGTGAAAAACGCCTCGCGCGCAGCAATCGCCGTCGCTTCGTCATCCAGAAACATGATGCCACCCGGCTGCACTACGACCTGCGGCTCGAGCTGGATGGCGTCTTCAAATCCTGGGCGGTCACCAAAGGCCCGTCTCTCGACCCGCACGACAAGCGGCTGGCAGTTGAGGTCGAGGATCATCCGCTCGACTATGGCGACTTCGAAGGCACCATTCCGAAAGGCCAGTATGGCGGCGGCACGGTCATGCTCTGGGATCGGGGCTATTGGGAACCGGAAGGAAATAAGAGCCCGGAGCAGGCCCTCGCCAAGGGTGACTTCAAGTTCACCTTGGAAGGCAAACGCCTGCACGGCAGCTTCGTGCTGGTGCGGATGCGCAACGATCGCGACCGTGGCAAGCGCACGAACTGGCTGCTGATCAAACACCACGACGAGTTTTCGGTCGAGGAGAATGGCGATGCGATCCTCGAGGAAAACGACACCTCCGTTGCCTCCGGCCGAACCATGGAAATGATTGCCGCCGGCAAAGGACGAAAGCCCAAGCCTTTCATGGTCGAGGATGGCGACGTTCAGGCTGATGCCGTCTGGGACAGCAATCACGGACTGGCTGCCGAAGAGCGAAAAGAGGACGCCGGAGGCAGTCGGAAATCAAACCCGGCCACAAAGGTCGATCTGCCTGATTTCATCGCGCCGCAGCTCTGCCGGACCCTGGAACGCCCTCCGGCCGGCACCGGCTGGATTCACGAGATCAAGTTCGACGGTTACCGGATTCAGATGCGCGTGCTGGATGGTGAGGCGACGCTGAAAACCAGAAAAGGGCTCGACTGGACAGCAAAATATCCGGAGATCGCCGAGGCGGCATCGACATTGCCCGATGCGATCATTGACGGCGAGATCTGCGCCCTCGACGACCATGGCGCACCGGACTTCGCAGCCCTCCAGGCAGCCCTTTCGGAAGGCAAGACTGGTGATCTCGTCTATTTCGCCTTCGATCTACTCTATGAGGGAGGCGAGGATTTGCGATCTCTGCCGCTCGTCGAGCGCAAGGCGCGGCTTCAAAGCCTTCTGTCCGACGCCGGCAGCGATCCGCGCATCCGGTTCGTCGAGCATTTCGAGACTGGCGGCGATGCAGTTCTCCGGTCTGCATGCAAGCTCTCGCTCGAAGGCATCATCTCCAAACAAGCGGATGCACCCTATCAATCCGGCCGTACCGAAAGCTGGGCGAAGTCGAAATGCCGCGCCGGCCATGAGGTGGTAATCGGCGCTTACGCCAAGACCAACGGGAAATTCCGATCCCTGCTGGTCGGCGTCTATCGTGGCGACCACTTCGTCTATGTCGGCCGCGTCGGCACGGGATATGGCGCAAAGAAAGTGGAAACGCTGCTGCCGAAGTTGAAGGCGCTCGAGACGGCGAAATCGCCTTTCACCGGCGTCGGCGCACCGAAAAAGGAGGCCGAGGTCACCTGGCTGAAGCCCGAGCTCGTGGCGGAAATCGAATTCGCAGGATGGACCGCAGACGGCATTGTCCGGCAGGCGGCCTTCAAGGGACTGCGGGAAGACAAGCCGGCGAAAGAGGTCAAGGCTGAACGGCCGGCGAAGCCCGGGCAAACTGACGTGCCGCAGCCGGCGGTGCAGGCGAAGGCCGGACCCGCCCGTCGAAAAAGCGCCAAGGCCGAGGTCATGGGGGTGCTGATTTCAAACCCGGACAAGCCGCTATGGCAGGATGCGAATGACGGCGGCCCCGTCACCAAGGAAGAGCTGGCCCGCTACTACGAAGCCGTCGATTCCTGGCTGATCGAGCACATCAAGGGACGCCCATGTTCGGTCATCCGCGCACCGGACGGGATCGGCGGTGAGCAATTTTTCCAGCGCCATGCGATGCCCGGCACCTCAAACCTCCTCGAACTGGTCAAGGTCTTCGGCGATAAAAAGCCCTATCTGCAAATCGACCGGGTCGAAGGCTTGGCCGCCGTCGCGCAGATCGGCGCGGTCGAGCTGCACCCCTGGAATTGCGAACCGCATCAGCCCGAGGTGCCCGGGCGTCTCGTCTTCGACCTTGATCCAGGTCCGGACGTGCCGTTCTCCGCTGTGGTCTCGGCGGCCCGGGAAATGCGGGACCGTCTCGACGCGCTGGGCCTGATCAGCTTTTGCAAGACGACTGGCGGCAAGGGTCTGCACGTTGTCACTCCACTCGCGGTCAACAAGCGCAAGCCCCTTTCGTGGGCTGAAGCGAAGGGTTTTGCGCACGATGTGTGCCAGCAGATGGCGCGCGACAATCCCGATCTCTATCTGATCAAAATGACGAAGAGCCTGAGGAACGGCCGGATCTTCCTCGACTATCTGCGCAACGACCGGATGGCGACGGCGGTGGCGCCTTTGTCACCGCGCGCCCGGCCGGGCGCCACCGTCTCGATGCCACTGACCTGGACCCAGGTCAAGTCGGACCTGGACCCCAAGCGCTTCACCATCCGCACCGTTCCTGCTCTTCTGGCGAAATCGTCGGCCTGGGAAGACTATTGCGACGGCCAACGGCCACTGGAACAGGCGATCAAGCGCCTCGCCAAGGCGCGGGTCGCGGCTTGATTGAGGGGCTTACCGCGGACCGGGTTCGAGGTGATAGTTAGCCCGAACGGAATTGCTTTGGCAGTTCGCGCCCGGCGATCCACCGTGGCGACAGTCGGGCCAGGCGTCGGATTAATGCCGTGGTGTTCAAGTTGGATTTGTTGCAGGCAACGACACTCGCCTGGCCACGATCGACAGTTTCCGTGGAGCAGTCCGAAAAGTCCATCGGTCGGAGGCTTTCGACGCTGATTGCTTTATCGCATCGTCGAGAGGTCAGTCGCCTATCGGGCCGCTGCCTCGTGGTACAGCTGCATCGCGACTGACGCGGTTCCGCCATGCGTACCCTGCCTAGGAGGCAGGTTTACCGCCAATCGAACCACGGTGTCAGCAGGCCCGTCTTGCGCCGATAGGCTTCATATTCGGATGCCAGCGGTGATAGGGAGAACTTCCTCTCTTCATTGCGGGCTGCAATCACGTAGACAATCGTAAAAAACAAGACCGGCAGGATCGACCATATCGACCAAGATGCCAGCGCCCACCCCGACCAGAAGAGCAGGTAGGAGGTGTAAAAAGGGTGCCGCAGGTAGCGATAGGGACCGTCGGTGACAAGACTATCTGGGTGATCGCGGTCGAACACAAAGCGCAACCTGGCCTGTCGCGAGGCCGACACCGCCCACCAGAACAAGCCCGCCGCCCCGAGTTCAAATCCGAGTCCTACTACCTGTACCCATAGCGTCTGTGGCCCAGACCAAACCAGGTACAGGAAAAACGCCGTCGTCGCGATGACGCCGACGGTGATCAGCTTTGCTCCGGCTTCCATCTTCGGCGAGTTGAAGTGGCCTCGCAACGACCACGCCCAGCACCCGACGATAATCAGGCTGGTGATCGAAATAATGAAGTCCAGAAGAAATTGCATCTCGATGCCCAGCTTGAAAGGTTGGTTACAGTTGCTGCTGCGACAGACCTAACCTGTATGCAACGCCGAGGCAACTGATCGACGCATGAAACGCAACCGCACTGAATCGCGACGTGATGCACGACCTGGTTCAGCTCTGGTTTACGATAATCATGCACTTGCCGTAGATATTTTCGTGCAAGACTTCGGGCTGGGCTTTAGGGGTCGCAGCTTATGGACGTATTTCACTGTACAATCGACACCAGCCACGGCGCCGTGCGCATAAGTGACACTATCGATGGCGCTGCACCACTGATTATGATACACGGTTCCGGCAGCTCGCGGACGGTCTTTTCACGGCAAATACACAGCCATTTGTCCCGAAATTGGCGTCTGATTGCGCTTGATCTTCCGGGGCACGGCGAATCGAGCGACGCTCGAGATCCGCAGTCGACTTACACCGCCACCGGTCTTGCCGAGTGCGTAGGAGAGGTGGCAGCCCGCTTGGGTCTTCGTCGCTTTCCCGTGCTGGGATGGTCGCTTGGCGGTCACGTCGCGATTGAGATGGCGGGCCGCGGCAACGGCATTTCGGGCCTGATGTTGTGCGGCACGCCACCGGTCCCCGGCGGTCTCATCGGAATGCTGCGGGGATTCCATCCATCATTTGATATTCTTCTGGCATCAAAAGAGAACTTTACATCGCGTGATGTGGAGCGGTTTCAGTCTCTTTGCTTTGGAGACACGAGCAACCCCTCTTTTCGTGACGCCATAGCGCGCGCAGACGGGAGACTACGGAGCGTTTTTTCTCGCGCAATGTTGCGGGGGCAGGGGGTGGATCAGCGGCGCACCGTCGAACAGGCTGATATACCCATTGCTTTTGTAAATGGACTTCATGACCCCTTTGTCAAACTCAGCTATTTTTCGGGCCTGAACATCCAGTTGCTCTTCGAAGACAAAGCGCATGTAATGGAAGGTGCTGGTCACGCGCCCTTCTGGGAAAAACCGGAGAGCTTCAACTCGATGCTCGACCGGTTCCTGAACACAGTCGCCGCTCATGAAACCAATACCGCTCTGAAAGATCATCACTTTCTTTCGAACAGATCAGTGTTCTAAGAGCGATCCGCGGAGCTGCGGTCTCCTGTGCTTACAGTTTCCGAAACATGTCGCGGGAAGATCGACGAGTGGGTCGAAAGACGGCACAGGATCTTTCAGGGCAGGTAATCGGATCGGAAAGCGAGGGATGTGGCTCGCCATTCGCCGCGGCCACGAGCTCGTACTGCAAACGACGTGGTTTCCATCGGTCGTAAAACAATATTTGACGTCTAAGTTCATTATGCGACGGTCATGGTCGGCCAACCGCCATTGCCTTTCCCGCAGACCGATCCCGCCCTATTATTCAGAGGCGCCTGCATGAAAGCCACAGAGATGGGAGAGCGATGCGGAATTGTTTAGGCCTGCTAGCGGCAGGAGTCTCTCTCCTCCAGCTATGCTCCTTCGCCAACGCACAGGCACCGAATGCCCTGGAGAGGGCCATCGGAGATGCGCAGCCATGCAGGTCGTTGAAGACCAAGGTATCGAGCTTCGGCATCAGTGTGGAGGTAGGCGTCGACAAGCTCGATTCCGTGAAGATCGAAAACCTGCAATTGTCGGTGAATGGCAACACCGCGGAGGCGAGCGCCCGCGGCACGCTTGCTTGCAAGACCTCGGACGAAGCGCTGGTAGAAGGAGGGTTTTCAGCGACCGCTGAGGTTCGGCTGAAGGTCGACCTTACGACTTGCAAGATGACCGGGACCTCCATCGAGATCGTGAAGACCGGTGGCCGGTTCGGCGACATCGTCAAAGGACTTGAGACTGAAGTCTCTGGCGCCCTCCGGCGAAGTCTGGAGAAGAACGTGGCCAAGCTTTGCGAGAAGTGATCAGCGGATCGACACCGTTAGACAGGAAGGGATCGAAGACTGCGTTGCAGAGGTTCCGCCGCCTCAGCGGAGCAACCCATCGCGACTGAACTCTTCCCAGCCGAGAGGTTTCGAACGTGACGCATCGTCGTGGTCGGCATCAGGTTTCGAAGGGGTCTTGGCCTTGGTCTTCAGCGAACGCGTCAACTTCGCTTTCAAGGCTGCCCGTCGTCGTTTCTCGGCCGTCGCTTCAGCATCCTCTTCGCGCCAGACTGTCACCAGGTCTCGGTCGAGGATGTCCTCCACCACGCGCGGGTCGAATACGTGGAAGGTAATTTTCCTCGCCCGCCCACGCAGCTTCACCGTGCGGGTTCCTGCACTGGGCAAGCGCCCGTCGCTGAGCCAGCGCTGTCTCTCGGTAGTAGAGATCGTCAGGATATCCTGGATTTCACGGGGGATTACAGGCAGGTTTTCGATGTCTTCGAGCGCGTTGGAAACGACTGACGAAGCAGCACGGAACGCACTTTTAGCCGTTTCAGCCATCGCCAATGTCAGAGCACCCGCCTCGATTTCGAGCGACTTTCTCACCGCCAAAGGCAGACGTGCGCGAATTTCCAGCAGAATCCCCTTCGCGCGAACGGATGATCCGAGCGTGGCTGCGGTCGATAGGGGCCACTCCTTGATCAGCTCCGCATCGTCAGTGGTTTTGGGTTTTGCCATGTACGAGTAGATGGGCCTTCCGCTCTGCAGCGTCAACGACTACGTCAGGACGGAAGGCATCATGTGATTACGCTCAGTCGCGGTACTCGGGCATCTGTTTAAGCTCGTCCTTGTCCAGCTCGTAACGGCATGAACGTCGCCGTCTTCATCGCGCATGAACTCAAGATCCGAGACCGGACTGCAACCAGGCTTCGCGCCGATACCCAGAATGCCGCCGACGTCGCTGACCGCGGAGCCGCCGGCGCCCGCGCCATGGATATGATCGACTTTGCCGACCTTGTGATCGTCGGCTCCATAGATGGTGGCACCTTCGAGGGCGGCAGGGGTAAGTTCTGAAGTCGTCAAACGTACGTGGTTGGTGTGTTCCATGATCGTTTCCTCCTTTGTGAAGGAGGGGTCAGTCCGTCCGGCGCTGTGATCAGCTGGTTTTCTCGGCGTGCTGATATTGCCATTCACAAAACTGCTCCAAATAACGGTTGGGTAGATCGCGCGCCGTCATGCGTTGACAATCCTCTTTTGCTCTGGTCTACTGGTCCACTTACCGGACCAGTAGACCAGAGCGCGGGGAGGGGAAAGCAATGGACGTTCGAGCGATGCTCGAAGACGACGTTGCGGCGCTCGGTGGAGCGCCGAAGAAGTCGATGAAAGACTTCGTCGTCCAGAAGATTGCGACCTTCATTGCCACCGGCATTCTCAAGGTGGGCGATCCGCTGCCAAGCGAACGTGAACTCGCCTCCGCACTCTCGGTCAGCCGCGAGACCGTCCGTGGGGCGATCCTTATCCTTTCCACGCATGGGATTCTCTCGGTTGTGCACGGAACGCGCACGGTGGTGGCATCAGAGGACGTTGGCGAATTGGCCGTCCAGGCTGCGCGGTATCGCGACATCGCGGCCTACAGTCTCGACAATGTTCATGAGGCTCGGCTTCTTATCGAAGCACAGGTCGTCAGGACTGCCGCGCTCAAGATGGAGCCTTCAACTTTTGATTATCTCCGCAAGTCGATCGCAGCGCAGGAGGCCGCCTGTGACGATCCTGTTCGTTTTTTGATCTGTGACCGGGAATTTCACACCGTTATCTACCGTTCCAGCGGCAACGCGGTGCTGGCTGATATGGCCGCCGACCTTTATTCCTATCTCCTGAGCCACCGAAAGCGCGTCGTTTCGCAGCCCGGGAGTATCGCCACCAGCATCGCCGATCACCGGTTGATCCTCGCCGGCTTGGAGAGGCAGGATCCGGACGCCGCATGCGCGGCCTTCGCGATCCACGAAACCCGCATTTATACGACGACCAAGTTACTCTTCTCGTAGTTCGCAGGGAGGCGAAACACGATGCATATTCTCATTATCGGAGCGGGAGGAATGATCGGCCGGAAGCTCGCCGCCACACTGGGGCGCAGCGGTTCCCTCGGCGGCGATACAATCAAGCGGATGACGCTTGTGGATGTAACGCCTCCACCGCTGCCCGCCAACGTCTCCGTGCCGGTGGAAGCGCTAGCTGCCGATATTTCCGAAAGCGGGGCAGCGGAAGCCCTGGCGGCTCGCCGTGCCGACGTGATCTTCCATCTCGCCGCGATCGTTTCTGGCGAAGCCGAGCGCAATTTCGAACTCGGCTACCGGGTCAATCTGGACGGCACGCGATTGCTGTTGGAAGCGATCCGCCGAGAAGGAGCCCGCCAGGCCTATGTTCCCCGGTTCGTATTCTCCTCGTCGATCGCGGTCTATGGCTCGCCGTTTCCCGATCCCATTCCCGACGATTACGTGCTCGCACCTCTGACCAGCTACGGAGTCCAGAAGGCGATATCCGAGCTTCTGCTTGCGGACTATTCGCGGCGCGGCTTCATTGACGGCGTCGGAATTCGATTGCCGACCATCGTGATCCGGCCGGGTGCGCCGAATGCCGCCGCATCGGGCTTCTTTTCCGGAATCCTGCGTGAACCGCTTGCAGGCCAGCGGGCCGTTCTCCCGGTCGAAGAAACGGTCAAGCACTGGCTGGCAAGCCCGCGTTCCGCCATCAAGTTCCTGATCCATGCGGCCACGCTCGACACGGCGGCGCTGGGTGTTCGGCGCACCCTCACCATGCCGGGCGTCGCCGCCACCGTTGCCGACCAGATTGCCGCCTTGCGCCGTGCTGCCGGTCCCGAGGCGGCGGACCTGATCGATCGTCGCCCCGACGAGGTCATTGAAGGGATCGTCGCCGGATGGCCGAAGTCCTTTACGCCCGAACGCGCGACGCAACTGGGTTTTTCCGCCGAAACCACGGTGGACGAGCTGATCGAGGTCTATCTCGCCGAAGACGCTCCGGGTGCGTCCGGATGAGATTGAGGTGGGCTAAAATCGCCCGATAGGAGGAGATGACTGCCATGGCACACCCGCATATGCGAGGTTGCAGCGGCAGAAGGACTTGAGAAGATAAGGCCGCCGGCAAGATATACGAAAATACGAAGACATAGCATGTAGCGCTCGATTTCTGGGAGGAGTGGGTATGGCAGGCGTTCAATTCGCGGATGTGCGGAAATCATTCGGGTCATTTCCGGTGATCAAAGGCGTGGATATCGACATTGCCGACGGGGAGTTCGTGATCCTGGTCGGCCCGTCGGGTTGTGGAAAGTCCACGCTGCTGCGGATGCTGGCGGGACTTGAGAATATTTCCGGCGGTGAGATCAAGATCGGCGGGCGCGTGGTCAACACGCTGCCGCCCAAGGACCGCGACATCGCCATGGTGTTTCAGAACTATGCGCTCTATCCGCATATGACTGTACAGGAGAACATGGGTTTCTCGCTGATGCTGAACAAGGCGCCGAAGGCGGAAGCCGAGAAGCGAGTGAAATATGCCGCCGGCATCCTCGGTCTCGACAAATTGCTCGACCGTTATCCGCGCCAGCTATCCGGCGGCCAGCGCCAGCGCGTCGCCATGGGCCGCGCCATCGTCCGCGATCCGGAAGTCTTCCTATTCGACGAACCGCTGTCCAACCTCGATGCGAAACTGCGCGTCGCCATGCGCGCCGAAATCAAGGAACTGCACCAGCGGCTGAAAACGACGACGGTCTACGTCACCCACGACCAGATCGAGGCCATGACCATGGCCGACAAGATCGTCGTCATGCATGACGGCGTCGTCGAGCAAATCGGCACGCCGCTCGAGCTTTACGACAAGCCGGCCAATCTCTTCGTTGGCGGGTTCATCGGCTCGCCGGCGATGAACATGATCAAGGGCAGGCTCGACCCCGAAAACCCTAAAAGTTTCAAGGCGCCGGACGGCACGGCGCTCCCGGTTGCCAATCCGCCTGCCGACGCGCTGGGGCGCGACCTCGTCTACGGGCTGCGCCCGGAATACATCCTGCTCGATGCCAATGGCCTGCCCGGTGAAATCGTGGTGATCGAGCCGACCGGCTACGAGACGCATCTTATTCTCAGGCTCGGCGGCAGCGATCTCAGCTGCGTCTTCCGCGAACGCGTCAGCGCGCGGCCGGGCGAGACCCTGCGCGTTGCGATCGACGCCGCGCATGTTCATCTCTTCGATGCCGAGAGCGGCCGGAGATTGACCGACTGATGCCGTCCGGCGGCTGCGCGGGGCGGAGGAGCCCCGCCGCCCGCAGGCCGGCAGCACCCCGTTTCAGGGATGCAAGGACCGTCGTTCACCAAGCGGGAGGTGAATGGCGGGGAGTTCGCACCCGCTTTTTGAAGAGGAGGAATATCATGAGGTTTAAGAGACGTGACTTTCTTACCGCCTCGGCTGCCGTTGCCGGCGCCGCCGGCCTCGGCATCCGGCCGACCTTCGCGCAGGCCGAACCGACCTATACGCCGGAAAGCGGCGCCAGCCTGCGGCTGCTGCGCTGGACACCTTTCGTCAAGGGCGACGAGGAGGCATGGCTTGCCAACACCAAGAAGTTCACCGAAGCGACCGGCGTCGAGGTGCGCATCGACAAGGAAAGCTGGGAAGATATCCGCCCGAAGGCTGCCGTCGCGGCCAATGTCGGCTCCGGCCCGGACCTCATCATGTGCTGGTTCGACGACGCTCATCAGTATCCCGACAAGCTGGTCGACCTGACCGAGCTCGCCAACTATCTCGGAAACAAGTATGGGGGCTGGTATGACGGCGTGAAGGGTTATGCGGCGCGCGGCGACACCTTCATCGCCATGCCGCTGGCGGCAATCGGCAATGCGGTGGTCTATCGCGACACTCACGTGAAGGCGGCCGGCTTCAGCGAGTTCCCGAAAGACACGGCAGGCTTCCTCGAGCTTTGCAAGGCGATGAAAGCCAAGGGCACGCCGGCCGGCTTCCCGCACGGCAAGGCCGTCGGCGACGGCAACAACTACGCCCATTGGCTGCTTTGGAGCCACGGCGGCAAGATGGTCGACGAAGGCGGCAAGGTGACGATCAACAGCCCGGAAACGCTGGCGTCGATCAACTATGCCAAGGAGCTCTATGCGACCTTCATTCCGGGCACGGAAAGCTGGCAGGACGTCAACAACAACCGCGCCTTCCTCGCAGGCCAGGTGTCGCTGATCGCCAACGGCGTCTCGGTCTATTACACGGCCAAGAACGACCCGAAGCTCGCCGAGATCGCCAAGGACATCCGCACGACGAATTTCCCCGTCGGCCCGGTTGGCCAGAGCGTCGAGCTTTTCCAGACGAGCTCACTGCTTCTCTTCAAGCATACGAAGTATCCGGAAGCGGCGAAGGCCTACATCAAGTTCATGATGGAAGCCGACCAGATGAATGCCTGGATCCAGGGCTCAAGCGCCTATTGCTGCCAGCCGCTCAAGGCTTTCGCCAAGAACCCGATCTGGACATCCGATCCGATCCACGCGCCTTATGCACGTGCCTCGGAAAAGCTGCGCCCGAACGGCTATGCCGGCCCACTCGGTTATGCCTCGGCTGCGACCATGGCCGATTACGTTCTGGTCGACATGTATGCGGCGGCCGTCACCGGCCAGATGTCGCCCGAAGATGCGATGAAGGAAGCTGAACGCCGGGCAAACCGCTACTATCGCGTCTGAGCCGCGCTTCAAAGCAAGCGGCATGCCGGCTGCGGCATGCCGCAAGCACTCTGCGAGTTCAAAACGTAATCTGGAGATAAGCAATGTCGATGGTGAATCCGGAGGATAGACGCGGGCCGATCTCTTCGCTCCTGCAGAACAACAACGTGCTCGGCTTCCTGTTCATGCTGCCGGCGGCGGTGTTCCTCGTCTGCTTTCTCACCTATCCGCTGGGGCTCGGCGTCTGGCTCGGCTTCACCGATACGAGGATCGGCCGCGACGGCATCTTCATCGGGCTGGAGAACTACCAGTTCCTGATGGACGACGGCGTCTTCTGGCTGTCGGTCTTCAACACCATTCTCTATACCTCCGTTGCCTCGGTGCTGAAATTCGCGCTCGGCCTCTGGCTGGCGATGCTGCTCAATCAGCACCTGCCGTTCAAGTCCTTCTTCCGGGCAATCGTGCTGCTTCCCTGGGTCGTGCCGACGGTGCTTTCGGCGCTGGCCTTCTGGTGGATCTACGATTCCCAATTTTCGATCATTTCCTGGTCGCTGATGCAGCTGGGGCTGATCAGCGGGCCGATCAACTTCCTCGGCGATCCCATAAATGCGCGCATATCCGTCATCATCGCCAATGTCTGGCGCGGCATTCCCTTCGTGGCGATCTCGCTGCTTGCGGGGCTGCAGACTATTCCGGCGTCGCTGCAGGAGGCCGCCTCGCTCGACGGCGCCACGAGCTGGCAGCGTTTCCGCTATGTGACGCTGCCGATGCTGACGCCGATCATCGCCGTGGTGATGACCTTCTCGGTGCTCTTCACCTTTACGGATTTCCAGCTCATCTACGTGCTGACCAAGGGGGGACCCGTCAATGCGACGCATCTGATGGCGACGCTATCCTTCCAGCGCGGCATTCCCGGCGGTCAGCTTGGCGAGGGTGCCGCCATCGCGGTCGCCATGGTGCCCTTCCTGCTCGGCGCCATCATGTTCAGCTTCTTCGGCCTGCAACGGCGCAAATGGCAACAGGGCGGCCAGGATTAAGGCCAGGGTTAGAGCCAAATTGGGGTTAGGGAGAGTGATGATGTCGATAAATTCAAACGCCGCTGATCAGGTCGTGACCGATAATGCCGAAGGCATGAGCTATCTGAACCGTCTGCCGCGGCGGATCGTGATGCTCTACCTGCCGATGGCGGTCTTTGTCTTCGTGCTGCTCTTTCCGTTCTACTGGATGGCGATCACCGCCGTGAAACCGAACGAGCAGCTGACCGACTACAGCAACTACAGCCCCTTCTGGGTGGTGGGACCGACGCTCGCGCACATCAAATATCTGTTCCTTGAGACATCCTACCCAGGCTGGCTGTGGAACACGATGCTGGTCGCGGTCTGCTCCACCTTTCTCTCGCTGGTAGCCTCGGTCTTCGGCGCCTATGCCATCGAGCGGGTCCGCTTCACAGGGTCACGTTCGGTCGGCCTCGTCATCTTCCTCGCCTATCTCGTGCCGCCGTCGATCCTCTTCATCCCGCTTGCCTTCATCGTCTTCAAGCTCGGGAT
Organism: Rhizobium leguminosarum; assembly: GCF_001679785.1. NCBI lineage: Bacteria > Pseudomonadati > Pseudomonadota > Alphaproteobacteria > Hyphomicrobiales > Rhizobiaceae > Rhizobium > Rhizobium leguminosarum. The sequence goes on along the minus strand of NZ_CP016287.1, from coordinate 63,832 downwards.
CTACGACTCGCGGCTGGCGCTGATCTTCACCTACCCGACCTTCCTCATTCCCTTCTGCACCTGGCTGCTGATGGGCTATTTCCGCTCGATCCCATTCGAGCTGGAGGAAAGCGCGCTGGTGGATGGCGCCAACAGATGGCAGATTCTCACCAAGATCATCCTGCCGCTCGCAGTACCCGGGCTGATTTCGGCTGGCATCTTCGCCTTCACGCTGTCCTGGAACGAATTCATCTATGCGCTGACTTTCATCCAGTCGTCGGAAAACAAAACCATTCCTGTGGGCGTACTGACCGAACTGGTGCGCGGCGACGTCTTCGAATGGGGGGCACTGATGGCGGGCGCATTGTTCGGCTCGCTCCCGGTGGTCATCCTCTACTCGTTCTTCGTGGACTACTACGTCTCATCGATGACCGGGGCGGTAAAGGAGTGACAGTCTTCCGCGGACACGCCTCTTGCTCCTGCAGCAGTTGCGACTGCTTGTTATCGTGTGCAGGAGGAGTGTCCGCAAAATGGGATCAGGGGCCTTCCCATCATGTGTCGAAACCTCGTCTTGCCGAGATCGAATAATTGTAAATCGCCGCATAGCTCGTTGATACGAGCAACGGAAATGCGATGGTCTTGAGTATTTCCGGCGTACCGGTTGCCGCATGGATTGCCACGAGAATGCTGGCTGAGCCAAGACAAGCAATCAGAGGCGGCGCCCAAAATCGTGCAGATCCGACGAAACGCTTGGAAAGCCAATCGATCACAGATTTCAGGAAAAGCGTCAGGCAGGCGGATATCGCACCCTGCACAAGGCCGGCATAGAGCGGCAATGGCATGGCGTGCGCGCGATTGGCGAAGACCGCCCAGCTGCCCATTGCCAAAAAGGCCAAGAGAACATGGACAAGGCCGCTGCGGAGAAGCCGGTGCAGTGCATTCGGCATCACAACGACCACCCGTGGCGGACAAGATGGTGCAACAGGGTCAGAGCCTGTTCTTCATCGCGGCGCGCAATATATCGTTGATCCGATCCTGCCAGCCAGGGCCATCTTCCTGGAAATAGGCAAGCACATCACTGTCGATCTTGAGCGAAACAAGCTCCTTTGTATTCGGCAGCGCGGGCCGCTCAACAGCTTGTTCCGTCTTCTTCTTCGCGGGTTTGAACAATGCTTCGGCAGCATCCATTGGATTGACAGGTCTGCGGGGTGAATTTGCCATCGTTATGACTTTCTATTGCCTGTCGGATCGACATATGAGCGGCATACGGGATCTCGGCTGCTTCGTCGACTATTTAGCTTGTTTTACGACACGGGACTCTAGCCGGCCTGCTCGGCCGCCCCTGTGGGGCCGCGGTGATCGCGGTCCTCAACTGCTCATGGTGCCGTTCATATCGAAGACCGCGGCGTTATCCTGAACCTCGCGCAGCCCCTTGTACGAGGCATGGCGGAGATTGCCGTCATCTGTCCAGCCGCGAAACTCGATCTCGGCGATCAGCGTCGGCTGCACGAGGACGAGACGCTTGCCCTTCAGGGGAACGACCGGCCGGCTCGTCTTCAACCGGTCCAGCGTCTTTTTCAGGTATTCAGCATCTCTGGCACCGAAACCGGTTCCGACCGACCCAACGTAAATCCAGTCGAGCCCTCGTCTGCCGGCCAGCAGCAGCCTGCCGATGCCGCCGCGGGCGGATGCGGACTGCTCATAACCGACGATCATGAAGCTCTCGCTCTGCACGCATTTGATCTTCAGCCAGTCGCCGGTACGACCACTGCCGTAGGGCCGGCCGCGATGCTTGGCGATGATGCCTTCCAGATGATGTTGGCAGGCATGCTCGAGGAGATCTTCGGCCGGCAGCTCTATCTCCTCGGAGAGGCGGATCGCCTGATCATCGCCTTCCGGTATCAGGTCTTCAAGCAGGTGCCGGCGTACGTCAAGCTCGGTGCCGGTCAGATCGTGTCCATCGAGATAGAGAAGGTCGAAGGCGATGAGGATCGACTGGGTCGATACCCGCTTGCCGCCCCGCCCGCCGAGCGAACGTTGCAGGGCGCCAAAATCCGATCGGCCGTGATTATCGAGCACAACGGCCTCGCCATCGAAAATGGCGGTCGTTACGCCAAGCCGTTTCGCTGCCGCGGCGATGGTGGGGAAGCGATGGGTCCAGTCATGGCCGCCGCGGGTGATGACCCGCACGCCTTTCGGCTCAATATGGATCGCCAATCGATAGCCATCCAGCTTCACCTCATAGAGCCAATCCGGCCCCACGGGCACAGTCGGCTTCAGCAGTGCAAGGCAGGGCTCAATGCGCGACGGCATTGGATCGAAGGGCAGACTGGGCTGGTCAGGATCGCGCTTGCGGATCGGACGAGACTGCAGCGTTGAGTGAGATTCGTCGAGCAAGGGCAGAATTGGGCGGCGCGGGTGCGTCATGATCAGGTCTAGCGCCTCCCCGGGCGGTTTTCCGCTTCGACCGACTTGCGCAGGGCATCCATGATGTTGATGACATTGCTCGGTGCCGGCTCTTGCTTTTCCTTGGACTTGGACGTTGTCCTGCTCGGCTTTTTCATCTGCTTCTTCTTCGCGTCGATGATGTCGAGGAGTTTGTCCTGAACCGGATCGGAAACCATCTTCGGGCTCCAGTGCTGCGTCTGCTTTTTGATGAGCTGCTGGACAAGCGGCATCATTTCGCTGTCGGCAGGCTGGTCATCGACTCTCTCGAAATAGGTCTCTGCATCGCGCACCTCATCCCCATAACGCAGCGTCCAAAGTACGATGCCCTTGCCGCGTGGCTCCAACATGACGGCGCGTTCCCGTCTCGAGATCACCAGTCTCGATATGCCGACCATATTCTCGGCGGCCATGGCGTCGCGAATGACCGAAAACGCCTCCTGGCCGACCGGATCGTCCGGAGAAAGATAGTAGGGCGTATCGAGCCAAATCCAGTCGACGCCGTCGCGCGGTGCGAAAACTTCGATGTCGATTGTCTTGGTACTGTCGAGCGCGATACTTTCGAGTTCCTCGTCTTCGAGAATAACATACTCGTTCTCGCCGCGTTGATAACCCTTGACCTCGTCCTCATCCTTCACCTCCTTGCCGGTGACGGAATCCACATAATGGCTGACGACGCGGTTCTGCGTCTCTCGGTTCAAGGTGTGGAAGCGGACCTTCTCGTTTTCCGAGGTCGCCGGCATCATCTGCACGGGGCAGGTGACAAGCGAGAGCTTGAGGTAGCCTTTCCAGTGGGGACGAAGGGCCATGGCATCCTCCGATCAGCTGGCGCGGCGGTGTTGAGCGGCGCCGGTGCCACGCGACTTCGCCGATGTAGCACGCGCTGCCTTCTGGCGACCTTTTCCGGCATTGGCGTTAGCTGCAGTGCGCTTGCTCTTGGCGGGCGAGGCCATTCCGGCACTTTCACGCAGCGCCTGAAGCAGGTCGCTCGGCTTTGATGCGGGGGGCGCCTTCTTCTTCGGCAGCGTCCGGCCCTCGATCTTGGCCTTGACCAGTTCGGCGACCGCCTCCTCATAGCGGTCATCGAACTGCTTCGGATCAAATTCACCTTTCTTCGTATTGATGATGTGCTTGGCGAGTTCCAGCATCTCACCTTCGATCTTCAGGTCCGGCATTTCCTCGAAAGCCTTTTGCGACGAACGGACCTCATAGTCATAGTTCAAGGTGGAGCCGACCAAGCCGTTGCCGTGCGGCCGAATGAGAACGGTACGCAGACGCCGGAACAAGACCGTACGAGCAATTGCAGCAACCTTGGCCTTTTTCATGCCGTCGCGCAGCAGTTTATAGGCGTCTCCGCCCAACTTGTCGGGAGCAAGGTAGTATGGCTTGTCGAAATAGACATCATCGACTTCATCGCAGGGAATGAACGCCTCGACCGTAAGTGTCTTATCGCTGTTCGGAATCGCGGCCGCGACTTCGTCGGGTTCAAGGACGACATATCGCCCGTCCTCGATCTCGAAACCTTTGACCTGATCCTCGCGCTCGACGGGATCGCCGGTTTCGCTGTCGACGAACTCACGCCGAACCCGATTGCCAGTCTTTCGGTTCAGGGTGTTGAATGCGATCCGTTCGGACGAGGATGCGGCCGTGTAGAGCGCGACGGGAAACGCAACTTCTCCAAACTTGATGTAGCCTTTCCAATTCGCCCGCGGGGCAACCATCTGCGCGACTCCCTCACACAACCAACGCGAGTCAACTCAATCACCCGGCTGATTGTTCCGCCGCGAAACGAATCTAATTTCAAGGACTTAACGGACGACAGCCTCCCGGATTCCGAGTCTGGAGATGTTCTTGATTCGATGCATCTTTTTGCCACAGCCTGCGTTTCAAGAAGACGGCAACCACAGGAATAGATGACATGACCAAGCGCGAATTTATCGATACCGGCACCGACAAACGCTATGTCCGCCGTAATAAGCAGGGACAGTTTAAGGAGAGTGATGACGTCGGTCGCTCGCTAGCTGCCGATCCCCGCCAAACGGCCAAGACGAAAGCAAAGGCCGGCGAGGGCGATCGAGGCGATCGCAACATCAAGCATTGACGGTCGCCAGCCGCATCGATCTCACGCATCGGCCTCCCCGGCCAGACAGCCGATGCGGGTCATCTTGCCGCCGACATCCCTTTTCTCTTCGCGGCAGGATCAGCGAGCGCTGTACTTTGCGTCGAGATCATCCATGGCCTTGACGTTACCGGCAGACCGGCCGTTCTCGTCGAAGGTCTGGGCAAGAAATGCATCAGCGATCGACTTTGCAAGCTCGGTTCCGATGACGCGGGCTCCCATGGTGATGATCTGCGCATTGTTGGAAAGTGCTGCACGCTCGGCAGAATAGGTGTCGTGCGTCAGGGCGGCACGGATGCCCGGAACCTTGTTGGCCGAGATGCAGACGCCGATGCCGGTGCCGCAAACGAGGATCGCCTTGTCATAGGTGCCGCCGATGACGCCCGAGGCAACGCGGTCCGAGAGGTTGGCGTAGAACGGATCGGCGCCGGCGCTGGTGCGCGAGACTTCGTAGACGTCGAAGCGGTCCTTCAGATGGTCGGCCAGGATCTTGGCGAGACCTTCGCCAGCGCTGTCTCCTGCAATGGCAAGTTTCATTGTCTTTCTCCTCAGAGTTTGGCGGCGCATTTGGCCAGGATGTCGAGGTAACCTTCGACATTCCAGGCCGAACGGCCGATGAAGAGCCCGTCGATATGCGGGCTCGAAATCAGTTCTTCGCAGTTCTGCGGGTTGACCGACCCGCCATAAAGGCAGGGGATCTTCCGGCCCAGCACAGCTTCGGCAACGGCGATGATTTCAGACTGGCGGGCATCCGCATAATCCGCAGTCGCCGGAATGCCCTTCTCACCGATCGCCCAGACGGGCTCGTAGGCGAGCAGGATCTCGACGCCTTTCTGGGCGCTTGAAAGTTTCGAAAGCGCGCCGCGCACCTGGGTCGCAAGGATGTCGGCAGCCTTTCCGCCTTCGCGGTCGGAAAGCGTCTCGCCAATGCAGATCAGCGGAATGAGACCGTGGCGAACGGCCGCTTCGGTCTTCAGCCCCACGGTCTCGTCGGTCTCTCCAAAATGTTCGCGCCGCTCGGAATGGCCGAGCTCGACGAGATCGAGATTGCAGTCCTTCAGCATCACCGGCGAGACTTCGCCGGTCCAGGCGCCCTGGTCGGCCCAATGCATGTTCTGGGCGCCGACCTTCACCGAGGTCTTGGCAAGCATCGCCCTGACCTCGCGCACGGCCGTGAAAGATGGAATCACGAAGCGCTGGATACGCGGGTCGCGTGTGGCATCGGCAGCTTCGAGACCGCGGGCGAAGTGTTCTGCTTCAGCAAGCGTCTTGTTCATCTTCCAGCTGGTGCCAATCCAGAAGCGCGGCTTTTCGGTCATGTCGGATCCTGCGTTGATGCGATGGTGAGCGTAATGCCCGCCTGCTCGAATTCCTCCAGGACAGCAGCATCCGGTGCGCTGTCGGTGATGATCGCGTCGAAGTCGGCCAGATCCGCCATGACATGCAGGGCGGTGTGGCCGATGCGCTGGTGGTTGACCAGAAGGCAGGTCCTGGTCGACGACGCGATCATCGCCCGTTTGGCGCGCACGACGTTGTCGTCCATGTGATAGGCGCGCCCGCCGCTGACGGCGGGCGTCGAAATGAAGGCGATATCGGCCCTCAGCCGCGACAGGGCCTCCTCGGTGACGACGCCGAGATAGGCGTTGAATTTGGCCGAGTAGATGCCGCCGAGCGCGATCAGCGTGATGCCGGTTTCGCCTTTCAGCCGCTCCATGATCGCCGCATTGTTGGTGATCAAGGTCAGCGGCCGCTTCTGCAGCAGCATTTCCCCGAGCACGGCCGCCATCGAGCCGTCGTTTACCATCACCGTCATCCCCGGCTCGACCAGTTCCAGCGCGGTCTCAGCCATCGCTAGCTTGGCTTCGTTGCCCTGGCGTTCGCGAATGCGAAAGTCGCTTTCGAACTGCGTTCCGGCGTCAATGGTCGCGCCGCCGCGAACCTTGCGCAGGACGCCGGCCTGCTCGAGATCGTCGAGATCGCGATGGATCGTCATCTTTGACACGGTGAAGCGATCGGCAAGGTCGTCGAGATCGACGGTCTTGTTTTCGACGAGCAGGTTGACGATCAACTGCTGCCGCTCTTCCCGCCTCATCCCGGTCTCCACCCTCGTTTGATGTTAAGATAACGGAGTATGCGTGATAATCAACATTTATTATGTTATTTTGCGATCAAATATTGTTGTGATTCCATAGCTACTTCAGCAGCGCCTGCGCGGTTCGTTCGTCGGTGATCAGCCCGAAAAGGCGGCGGCTATTCAGAATTGCCCGGATGGCCGCCACTTTCGACTGTCCGCCCGCCAGCGCCACGAGCCGCTCTTTCTTGGTTTTGGGAAAAGATGCAGAGAGCGTGCGCGCCGTCAGCGCGGTCTCGAGGATATGACCGTCGGCATCGAAAAAATGTCCGAGGATTTCGCCGACGCCGCCTGCGGCGGCAATGTCGTCGATTTCACCGGGTTCGACCATGCCGGACAAAACCAGCTGCGCCTCGGCATCGACAGTTCCCAGGCCGACGAGCTTCAGATCTGCATTATTGGCAAGATCGAAGACCTCCTTGACGGCACGCTGCGCCTTCAGCACTTCGCGGTCCTCGCCGGTATTGGCGAAAAAGGGAACCGGCATCACATAGGCATGGGCGCCGGTCTTTTCGGCGATGCGATGCATCACGTCATAGGGATTGGCGCCGTAGTTTCGTGTCAGCCCGCCAAGCAACGAGACGAAGCGCAGGTTCTTCGCGCTCACCCTCGGCATATATTGCACGGCCGCGGAAAGCGTGCGGCCATGACCAAGGCCGATGACCGTATTGTCGCCGCGCTCGATCTCGCGCTTGAGATAGCCGGCGCCGGCATGGCCGAGTGCGCGGAGCGGCAAGCCTTCCTCGCCGAGATCGGGTGCGACCTCGCAATATTGAAGCCCAAACCGTTCCGAAAGCCGCATCTCCAGCTCGACGCATTCGACGATATCCCCGTCGATGGTGACTTTGACGACGCCATCGGCGACCGCTCTGGCGATCAGGCGATGGGCTTTTACCGACGGCACACCGAGGCGGCGCGCAACGTCGGACTGCGTCAGGCCACCGGCATAATGAAGCCAGGCAGCACGCACGGCAAGCGTATCATCGGCGTCCGTCATCACGGCTCCTTTTCTAAGGTCATGCGGCAATTCCGCCGTATCGCAGCGCTGCCTTTTAAAGATCTCCGCCTCAGATGTTCAAGTCAGCGACGCCGGTGTCGATATGCGGCGCCCAGAAGGCGACGCTTTCGGCGATCTGCGGGATGACCTGGCGATCGTTCGGCTCGCGTTCCTTGAAGGAGAGTTCCAGGCAGATTTCATTGTCTTTTGCTCCACCTTCGGCCAGTGCCTGGAGCAGAGGCGCCGGCTGTATGCGGCCCTTGGCGTTGAATTCGGCGGTAAAGGGCCGGTGCCCGCCCTTGTCCATCAGGCTCTGTTTGATGTGGATGATTGGCGATACCGGCGGGACGGCGCGTGCCCAGGCATAGGGGTCGTAGTCATCGGGATCGGCGGAGGTGATGTCGCCATGATCGATATCCGCCATCATCCACATCGGGATGGCCATTCCGGCCGATGTCAGCCGCTCCTGCAGCGACAGACAGGCGCCGATCGTCTCACCGAACTCGCGGCCGATGCTCATCGGCTCCCAGAACATGTAGGAGAGGCCTGCTGTGCGCGCATGTTCGGCGACATCGGCCCAACAATCGATGGCGATCTTGATCAACTCCTCGCGTCTGGCCGGATCGTCGAAGTCCTTATAGGTGAAGATCGCAAATTGCGTGCCGACCGAATGGCCACCGAGATCGGCGGTGATGTCGGCAAAGGTCTTGAACCAGTCGACGTAGTAGCGGCGCACATCGGCATCCGGATGTCCGAAATGGTTGAGGCGCCCATAGGGACCGGTCATGCCCGAGGTGACCCGCACGCCGGTGCGCTTCAGGGCAGCGCTCATCGTGCGCGTCAGGCGGCCGATCACCGGCGCCTGCCAGCTCGGATTGATGAACTCGTGGGTCAGTTGAATGTCGCGGATCCGCAGGTCACGCGCAACCGTGTCGATCAGATCGTCTGGGTCGGCGAAGCGGTTCACCAGCGGATTGGTATTGAGCGATAGGGTCAGCGGCATGGCGGCATCCTTCAGGCGGCGGCAAGGCGGGTTGAAGCAAACCACTCGCCAAAGGCCGCGCGTTCCGCTTCGTTCAGATGGAGGTAGTGTTTGGTGCGGCGATAGAGGATGTCCTCGGCCGTTTCGGCCCATTCCGTTACAACGAGATAGCGGGCCTCGGCCTCGTAGAGCTGTCCGCCGAAATGCCGCCCAAGCCCTTCCATGCCAGTCGCGCCGGCAACCACATTTTTCGCACGGGCGCCATAGAGACGGCCGTAGTGATGCACGAGCTCGCGCGGCATCCAGGGATAGATATCGCGCAGGCTGTTGGCGAAGCTCTCGTAATCGGCATTCGGAATTTCGCCACCCGGCAGCGGCGCCTTCTCCGTCCAGTCGCCTCCCATGTTCGGGAAAATATGCTTGAGACGCTGCATGCCGCGTTCGGCGAGCTCGCGGAATGTGGTGATCTTGCCGCCGAAGACGTTGAGCAGCGGAGCGCCGCCTGTCTCGTCGAGATCGAAGACATAGTCGCGGGTAACGGCGGATGGGTTGCCCTTGCCATCGTCAAACAACGGGCGCACGCCGGAGAAGCTGTGCAGCACGTCGTGGCGACGAAGCTTTTCCTTGAAGTAGCGATTGACCGCCTTGAGCAGATACTCGATCTCCGTCTCGTCGGCGGCAACATCCTCGGCCCGACCTTCGTAGGCGATGTCGGTCGTCCCGATCAGCGCCTTGTCGCCCTCGTAGGGATTGATGAAAATGACGCGTTTATCGTGGTTCTGCACCAGATAGGCATTGGCGCCTGCCCAGAACTTCGGCACGATGATATGGCTGCCCTTGACGAGGCGGACGTTGCGGCCGGAGTTCGAACCGGCGACGCGATTGATGATGTCCATCACCCAGGGGCCGGCGCAGTTCACGAGACATTTGGCACGGAAGGTTCGCGTCTCCCCCGTGGCGTTGCTTTTGGTGACCACCGTCCAACCGCCATTCTCGCGACGGGCCGATACGGCCGGCGAGCGGGTCAGCACCAGAGCGCCGTTTTCCGCTGCACTCACCGCATTCAAGGTCACGAGGCGGGCGTCGTCGACCCAGCAATCGGAATATTCAAAGCCGCGTGTGTATTGATCGAGGATCGGCGTGCCTTCCGGGTCGCGGAGCAGGTTGAGCGTTCGGGTCCCGGGCAGTTTCTTGCGGCCGCCGAGATGATCGTAGAGGAAGAGGCCGAGCCGCACGAGCCATGCGGGGCGATCTTCAGGGCTGTGCGGCAGGACGAAGCGCATCGGCCAGATGATATGCGGCGCGGCGTTGAGCAGCACTTCACGCTCGATCAGCGCCTCACGCACCAGGCGGAATTCGTAATATTCGAGGTAACGCAGACCGCCATGCACCAGCTTGCCCGAGCGCGACGAGGTTCCCTGGGCCAGGTCGTCCTTTTCGCACAGCACGACCTTCAGGCCGCGGCCGGCAGCATCGCGTGCTATCCCCGCGCCGTTGATGCCTCCGCCGATGACGAAGAGATCCAGGAGTTCGGGTTCGGTCATGTCATGCTCCTTCGATGCCTGCTGCATCAGAATGACGCGCCCACCGGCGACGTCGTTGCGGCTTCGGCAAGCTTGTCCCAGGCGGGCGCCATTGCCTGGCGTATATCGGTGTAGGCAGAAAAAAGGCGGTCGAACCGGGCAGCCTCGCTGGCATCCGGTGTTTCCGGATCTCCGAGCAGCGGCGTCACCCAGTCGGCAATGCAATCGTCCATGCCGGAATAGACGCCGACAGCCACCGCAGCCATCATCGCCACGCCGGCCGCCCCCGTCTCCTCGCGGCGCGACTGGCGGATCGGTGCGTTGACGGCAGCCGAAAGTGAACGGCGAAGGGCGACGGAGCGTGTTGCCCCGCCCGTGACCCGCAACTCTTCGGGCATCGCGCCCATCGCCGCGTAGCAGTCGCGCGTGGCAAGCCCCAACCCTTCGACCACGCTGCGCAGCAGGTCGGGGAAGCCGTGACGCATCGAAAGCCCGGTGAAGCCCGCGCGCGCATTGGCGTTGACGAAAGGCCCACGTTCGCCCGCTTCGGAAATGTAGGGATGGTAAAGCACCGATCCCGGCCGGCTTTCTGCAAACCAGCCGTCGATGCGTGCAATGAGGTCTGCATGCGAAGCAGGCTTGCCGGCCTCGGCCATGAGATAGGCGGCGACATCGAGGATCCAGTCGATGTTGATCGTGGCGCCCATATTCGTCTGGACCTGAGTGACGATGCCGGGGATGGGCAGGGCGATCACATAGCCGGTGCCCTCGCGATTGAGCTGAACGTCGGCAACGGCCTTGGCGCGCAAGTGCACCCCGGTCGAGCCGATCGTCGAGCAGGCGGCGTTGCGAGCGCCGCTGCGCACGCCTGCACCAAGCGCCGTCATCACCATGTCGACATAGCCGAGGCAGACCGGCGTTCCGGCAAGAAGCCCGCAGGCCTTCGCCGCCTCCGATGTCAGCGGGTGACTGATCTCGCTGCCGTCGATGATTTCGGGCAGCAACCCGCGCCTGTGGTCAAGGCCGAGCGCGTCGATCACCACGGCATCATACTGGCGTGTTCTGAAATTGCCGAAGGTGAAACTCGCCTCCGATGGATCGGTTGCCCGCACGCCTGTGAGGTTGAGATAGAGCCAGTCCTTGCAGTGCAGCGCCGCCTCCGCCCGATCGAGAAGGTCCGGCGTGAAGCGGTCCATATGGGCGAGTTGCGCACCCTGCTGGCAAGTGTTGAGGCCGGTGCCCGTCGCCTCGAAGCGGGCACGGTTCTGCGTTCCGCCGGCGAGCGACGTAACCGTCGCTGCGGCGCGCGCATCGAGCCATAGCCAGGCATCGGCGACCGGCCTATTGGCGCGACCGACGAGCCAGGTGCCGTCGCCCTGTCCGGTGACGGCGATGGCTGCAGTGCGTGACGCAAGATCAGGGACTTTTTCTCCGAGGCCACGCAACGCGCTGGCGCAATCGAGCCAGGTCTGATCCAGCGACTGCGTTGCCGAGCCATCGTCTCCGGTTGTGTATCTGTTGCGAACGGAGGCCGTGGCGATTTGGCGGCCGGACAGATCGAAGGCGACGGCCTTGATGACCGAGGTGCCGGCATCTATGCCAATGATGATCTTCTGGGTCGATATCATTGCAGGCCTATCTCGCCACCACCGCAAGCGCCGCGGCGGGCAATACGCGCATCAAATTCATCTGAAGTCCTCCCGATCCCTAAACTCATCTGGGATGATGCATCCGGCTTCCAACTTCGGCCCTTCCACGGGCAACGACAAGCGCGCCGCCTTTGACAAATCCCAGATGGCGTGCAGCCGAAACCTCCCTAAGTTCGCTCGAAAAGATAACATAAAGATACCACAATGCCAGTAAGATTTTTCTAGCGATGTAATTTTTTTCATCTAAAATAGAAGGGTAAGGAGTTTGCTTCAGCGCCGCCGCGCCATCGGCGGGCGGCAGCAAAAGCGGCAGTGCGCGCAATGTTCTATCAGTAATATATTGCATTAAAAACAGATGGATGTTGCAATTATTCGGTTGAATGACAAGTGTCAAAGCGCCTGCACTCGCTGTCGCTTTTTGCTGCGCCGCAGCGTGATAAACAAGATGTGAGGTCGTGCATTTCACTCGAGTTGCCGCGAAAGTGCCGTTGACAGCTAATAAAATTTATAACATCATTTACGGCATAACTAACATACTTCTATCACGGAAGCGCGCTTCCTGATGGAGAATTTGCGGGCCCAGGCGGTTAGAGGAGACAGCCGCCGGTCTTGTTGAGGAGGCTTCCGATGCGAATATTCGTCCAGAGTTGCGCTCTTGCGGGTGGCCCGCCGGTTTCTGTTCCGGTGCGGCGCAATGCTTCAGCCCGCCTGCGATCATCATCTCGCTAGCCCTCTCCATCTTGCCATTCCAAGCCAAAGGCCGTCCGGACATGAGTACCTCGCCCGATCATGCAGCATCAAAGCCGAGCAGCGGCAATCGCGGGCTCCTTGTCAGCGCGGCGTTGGCCGTCATCGTCGTTGCAGCGATCGCGTTCGACACGACGGTCGTCAGGATCGGCTCCGAAAACGATGTCCGGCAGCAGGCATTCTCTCCGGAAACCTTCGGCGCCGAGCAGTTCCCGAAGATCAAGGCAAATGTCGAGGAGCGGGCGATTGCAGCCGCCGATCTCGCGGCCGCCATTGCCGCCGACAAGAAGGCGGCGGCCGAGAAATACGGTACCGCGACGAGCACCGGACCGGTCATTCCGGTCACGCTGACCGGCGTTTTCGGCGCCCGCAAGTCGAACACCAACGAAATGAAGATCGATGGGTTGCCTCCCGAGACGGTGGTCCGTGTCCAGACCGGCCCTGCGGTCAACGGCACGGACCTCCGCGACGCAACCGGTAGCATCGAATTCGGCCAGTTCACCAACCAGATCCAGTATCAGGATGCCGGCTCGGCCATCAATAACGAGATGAAGAAGGCGGTTTTTGCCGGCCTGGATGCTGACGCCTTGGACGGAAAGCAGGCGACCGTGGTCGGCGTGTTCAAGCTCATCAACCCGAAGAACTGGCTGGTCACGCCGGTGAAGGTCGAGCTCAAATGAGCCAGCCGCAACGCAGCAACGGCGCGAAAGGCGAGGTCGTCCTCGCAGCCCGCAACATCGCAAAATCCTACGGCAGCGTTCACGCCCTGAAGGGAGTGAACTTCGACATCCATCGCGGCCAGGTCACAACTCTGTTCGGGGAGAATGGCGCGGGCAAGTCGACCTTGATGAAGATCCTTTCGGGTGTGGCGCAGCCAAGCTCCGGCGAGATCATTCTCGACGGCTCACCGATCAGCTTTACCTCGTCGACCCATGCGCGCGAGTGCGGGATCTCCATCATCCATCAGGAGCTGAGCCTCGCACCCAATCTGAGTGTCCGCGACAATATTTTCATGGGCCGGGAGATCATCAAGGGCGGTGTCGTCGACTTCGCTGAAGAGGAGCGTCAGACCCGGGCGCTGATGGAAGAGCTCGAGGAAGACATCGATCCGCTGACGCGCGTCGAGGATCTTCGCCTCGGCCAGCAGCAGATCGTCGAGATTGCACGGGCACTCTCCGTCAATTCGCGCATCCTGATCATGGACGAGCCGACCTCAGCGCTGAGCGCGACCGAGGTGGAAGTGCTCTTCAAAGTCATCCACGACCTGACGAGCCGCGGCGTGTCGATCGTCTACATCTCGCATCATCTGGAAGAGGCGCTGCAGATCACCAATCACGCCGTCGTTCTGCGCGACGGAAACATGACGGCCTATGCCGAGCGCAAGGATATCGATCTCGAATGGATCGTCCGCAACATGGTCGGCGAGAATTTCGACCTTGGCAGCCCACCGGAAGGTCACCCGTTCGGAAACGTCTCGCTTTCCATCGAAAACCTCAGTGTCCCCGGTCCCTCCGGCGCTGCTTATAATGCAGTCGATCGTCTGTCTCTCAAGGTGCGTGCCGGCGAAATCGTCTGCATCTACGGGCTGATGGGCGCCGGGCGCACGGAACTGCTCGAGTGTGTTGCCGGACGTCTGCGCGCAAGTGGCGGACAGGTTCTGCTCGAAGGACAGGACGTCAGTGGGCTCAGCATCGCCGGGCGCATTGCCAGCGGTCTGGTGCTCGTGCCCGAAGATCGCCAGCGCGACGGTCTCGTCCAGACGATGACGGTCGGCTCCAATCTATCGCTTGCGAGTATCCGCGCCTTCACCCAGGGGCTTTTCACCTCCGGCCATCGGGAGCGCGATCTCGTCAATGACGCGATCCGGCGGGTGCATGTGAAAACCGATGGCGGTGCGGCTTCGATCGGCTCGCTCTCCGGCGGCAACCAGCAGAAGGTCGTCATCGGCAAGATGCTGGCAACCCAGCCGAAGGTCATCCTGCTTGATGAGCCAAGCCGCGGCATCGACATCGGCGCCAAGGCGGAAGTTTTCAAATTGCTCGCGGAGCGCGCCAAGCAGGGATTGGCGGTCATCTATTCGACGTCCGAAGTCAATGAATGCCTGAGTATCGCACACCGCATCATCGTCATGCACCGCGGCAGGATATCGGCCGAGTTCGGCTCGGATGTCACCAAGGAAAAGATCATGGCCGCCTCCGGCGAAGCCGTGATCGCGCACTAGCCTGGATTATGGAGCACTGATTATGTCAGTCACGAACGTCACCGAAAAGAAATCAGTTTCCAGCGGGCCGAAGCGCAATACCAATATCGTGCGTCTCATCCTGGAGGGCCGGGCCTTCTTCGCGCTGATCGTCATCATCGCGGTCTTCTCATTCCTGTCGCCCTATTACTTCACGCTGAACAACTTCCTGATCATGGCGTCGCACGTCGCGATCTTCGGCATTCTGGCGATCGGGATGCTGCTCGTCATCCTGAATGGCGGTATCGATCTGTCGGTCGGCTCGACGCTTGGGCTTGCGGGTTGCATCGCCGGCTTCCTGATGCACGGCGTCACGCTCACCTATTTCGGCGTCATCCTCTATCCGCCGGTCTGGGCCGTCGTCGTCATCACATGTGCGCTCGGTGCGCTGGTCGGTGCGGTCAACGGCGTGCTGATCGCCTATCTCAAGGTGCCGGCCTTCGTCGCCTCGCTCGGCGTGCTCTACGTGGCCCGCGGTATCGCGCTCTTGATGACCAACGGCTTGACCTACAACAATCTCGGTGGCCGTCCGGAACTCGGCAATACAGGGTTCGACTGGCTCGGCTTCAACCGCCTCGCAGGCATTCCGATCGGCGTCATCGTGCTTGCGGTTCTCGCCATCATTTGCGGCATCGTGCTGAGCCGCACTGCCTTCGGCCGCTGGCTCTACGCCTCAGGTGGTAACGAGCGGGCCGCCGACCTCTCCGGCGTTCCGGTCAAGCGCGTGAAGATCATCGTCTATGTGCTTTCGGGCGTGTGTGCCGCAATCGCCGGCCTGGTCCTCTCCTCTCAGCTGACCTCCGCCGGTCCGACGGCAGGCACAACCTACGAGCTGACGGCGATCGCAGCCGTGGTCATCGGCGGGGCGGCGCTGACCGGCGGCCGAGGTACTGTCCGCGGCACGATGCTCGGCGCCTTCGTCATTGGCTTCCTTTCGGACGGCCTCGTGATCATCGGCGTCTCGGCCTACTGGCAGACAGTATTTACCGGCGCTGTGATCGTTCTCGCCGTCCTCATGAACAGCATCCAATACGGCCGCCGGGTCAAATCGTCCTGACGGCTGAGACCGAAACTTATCCACGACGGCAGCCTGGAGTCCAGAAAGCCGATTGCGGAAAGCCCTGCCGGATCCCCGGTAATAACTAAGCTCACGAATGGGAGAGAGACTATGTTTAAGAAAGGCATGCGCATACTTCTGGCCGCCGCGGCCGTAGCACCGCTTCTGGCAGGCTCGGCTTGGGCAGCGGGCATGATGACGATTATCGTCAACGATCCGTCGAATCCCTATTGGCTGACGGAAGGCAATGTCGCCAAGGCAACCGCCGAAAAGCTGGGCTACACCGCCTCGGTCAACGCCCACAAGGGTGACACCAATACCGAAAGCAACCTGATCGATACCGCGATCACCAACAAGTCGGTGGCGATCATCCTCGACCCGGCAAACGCCGACGGTTCCGTCGGTGCGGTCAAGAAGGCCGTTGCTGCCGGCATCCCGGTCATCCTCGTCAACGCCGAAATCAACCAGGAAGGCCTGGCGAAGGCGCAGCTTGTTTCCAACAACGCACAGGGCGCCGCACTCGGCGCGCAGCAATGGGTCGAAGCGATCGGCGACAAGGGCAACTATGCCGAACTCTTCGGCGCTCCGTCCGACAACAACGCCGCAACGCGGTCGAATGGCTACGAGACCGTCCTTTCGCAGTATCCGGATCTGAAGAAGGTCGCCCAGGAAGTTGCCAACTGGGACCGCACCCAGGGCCATAACAAGATGCAGTCCATGCTGCAGGCCAACCCGGATATCGTCGGCGTCATCTCGGGCAATGACGAAATGGCGCTCGGTGCGATCGCCGCGCTCAAGGAAGCCGGCAAGCTCGCCAATGTGAAAGTCGGCGGCTTCGACGGTTCGCCGGATGCCGTTGCTGCCATCAAGGCGGGCGAACTCCAATACACCGTCCTCCAACCGGTTGCCGTCTTCTCCGAAGAAGCCGTCAAGCAGGCCGACAACCTGATCAAGACGGGCAACACAGGTGCCAAGAGCGAAAAACAGCTCTTCGATTGCCTGTTGATCACCAAGGACAACATCGACAAGTACACTGGCCCGTTCGTTCTGGCGCAGTAAACGGTAAAGGGCGCTCGCAAGAGCGCCCTCATTTTCATGCTGGAAGCGATGGCCGACGATCAACCGCCGGTTGCGCTTCGCCTTTTTGCCTTGGCGCGGCAATCACTGTACGAAGCTGGGATCCATAATTCAGCGACAGGGGTGACCCGTGACACAGAAGACCAGCCGGGACGACGATCTGTTGGACCAGCTCACCAGCGACAGCCGGCAGACGCGCCAGATCGCGCGCCGCCGCATGATTGCAGAGGCCGTGATGGGTGAAGGCTCGATGCGGATTGAAGACCTGACCGACCGCTTTGGGATCAGCCTGATGACGGCTCATCGCGATGTCGATGAACTCGTCAGCCGGGGCCTCTTCAGGAAGACGCGCGGCATCGTCACGGCGGCGGCGACCAATCTCATCGAATCCAGCGACGTCTATCGCTCGAACCGTCAGTCGGCCGAAAAGAAGCTGATCGCCGAGGCGGCAATGCAATTCGTCGAACCAGGGCAGGCAATCTTTTTCGACGACTCGACCACGGTTCTTCAGATGGCGGCGCATCTGCCGTCGAAGGTGCCGGTTACCGCAATTACCAATTCCCTGACGCTGATGAATGCGCTGACTGGCCTGCATGACGTGACGCTGCTCGCCCTCGGCGGCCAGTATTACAACTGGTGCAATGCCTTCATGGGTCGCATGACCATCAACGAGATCAAGGCTCTCAGGGCAGATGTCGCATTCATCTCGATGTCGGCGATCAGCGATGGCACGGTGCTGCACCAGTCTCCTGAAACAGTCGATACCAAGCGCGCCATGTTCGACTGTTCCGTAAAACGCATCCTGCTTGCCGATCATACCAAGTTCGAACGGCGTGCACTCCACAGTTTCGCAGCACTGGATGAGTTCAACGTCGTCATCGTCGACGACAAGACCCAGCCGGTGCACATCGACCGCATGCGGTCCAGAGATATCAACGTGGTCATCGCCAAGGGCGCCGGAGGGCGCACCTGACGGCGCGAGCCCGTTGCTCCTCGTGAGGTAAATTTAAATGCCGACACTGCTCGGGATCGATAGTGGTTTGACAGTCACCAAGGCCGTCATCTTCGATATCGACGGCACGCCGCTTGCAGCCGCCCGTCGCCGCGTCACGCAGTTCATTCCGAAGGCCCGTCATATCGAGCGCGACATGGATGAATTGTGGAACGCGACGGCCGATGCCATCCGCGAAGCGATTTCGCTCAGCGGGCGACCGGTAAGCGACATAGAGGGCATTGCCGCTACCGCGCATGGAGACGGCATCTACCTGCTCGATCACGCCCAAAAGCCGCTCGGCCGGGCCATTCTCTCGCTGGACAGCCGGGCAGGGGCGATCGTCGACCGGTGGACAGAGAGCGATGTCGCCGACCTGGCGATCGAACTGACCGGGCAGATCCCGCACGTCTCCGCTCCATCGGCATTGCTGGCCTGGATTCGCGAAATGGAGCCTGAGCGCTACAAGCGCATTGGCCATTTCTGCAGCTGCAAGGACTGGCTGCGGTTCTGCCTGACCGGGATCATCGGTACGGACCGCACCGAAGCGAGCACCTCATTCACCAATGTCAAAACGCAGAACTACAGTGAGGACGCCCTTCGGCTGTTTGGATTGCAGGATCTCGTCCACGCCCTGCCGCCGGCCTCGCGCTCCGACCAGATCGTCGGACGCGTGACCCGTGAAGCCGCGCAGCTGACGGGCCTTGCCGAAGGAACGCCTGTCGTTGCCGGTCTGCACGACGTCACGGCCTCGGCGCTCGGGGCAGGGGGTTATGCCAAGGGCGTTGTCGCGGTCATTGCCGGGACCTATTCGATCAACGAGACGCTTTCGTCGGAACCGCGTGTCGACCGACGCTGGTTCTGCCGCAACGGGATTGCGCCCGGCATCTGGAACAGCATGTCGATCTCCCCTGCATCGACAGCCAATTACGACTGGTTTCTGGACACGCTCTGCGCTGCCGAGCGAACGAATGGCGAGGTGCGAGGCAACTCGATCCACGCCCTGCTGGCGCCCGAGATCGACGCCGCCTTCGAACGCCCCTCGACGGCGCTCTTTCATCCCTATCTGTTCGGCTCGCCTTATGGCGCGGCGGCGAGCGCCGGCTTCTTCGGGCTCAGTGGATGGCACGACCGCGGCGACATGCTGCGCGCCGTGCTTGAAGGCATCGCCTTCAATCATCGCATCCATGTCGACGCGCTTCGCGACGGCTTTGCCTTCGATCAGGCGCGGCTCGCCGGTGGCGTCTCGCGCAATCCTGCCGTCGTGCAGATGTTTGCCGATGTGCTTGGCATGCCGGTCACGGTAACCGAGACGGATGAGGCGGCCGCCTGGGGTGCTGCGCTTTGTGCCGGGTCCGGCGCCGGTATCTTCGCCGATCCGCAGAGCGATCCGCGCGACACGGCTTCCATCGCGAAAACTTGCCGGCCGGATGCGGCGCGCAGCACGGATTATGAAAAGCGTTACCGGGTATTCCGCGACATTGCCGACGCGATGATCCCCCTTTGGCCTAGGATTGCCGCGCTTGCACCGGAGCAATCGGCAAACTGAAAAGACAGATGCCTGCTGCGGCCGGCGATTTAGGACGATGAGCATGACCCCCGATTTGCAGCAGCGCTTCTCGAATCTCAGCGAGAACGATATCGACGTTTTGATCATCGGGGCGGGCATCAACGGCGCCGGCCTATTTCGCGACCTCTCGCTACAGGATGTCAATTGCCTGATCGTCGACAAGGCCGACTTTGGCTCCGGCACGAGCGCCGCACCATCGCGGCTCATTCACGGCGGCTTGAAATATCTGGAAACGGGTGAGTTCGGACTGGTTGCGCAGTCGACGCTTGAGCGCAACCTCCTGCTCAAGAACGCGCCGCATTGCGTCGAGCCGCTGCCGACCTTCATTCCGGTCTTTTCCTGGACACGCGGCATCTGGGCGGCGATCCGGACGCTCCTTGGGTCGAAGACGGCGCCGCGCAGCCGTGGCGCGGTTCTCATCAAGATCGGGCTTCGGCTCTACGACTTCTTCGGTTCGCGCGACCAAGTCATGCCGCGCCACCGGCTGATCCTGAAGAAACAGGCGCGCAGGGAGATGCCGCATATTACCCCCGCCATCGTCGCCGGCGGCATCTATTACGACGCCAAGATCAGCAGGCCGGAACGGCTCGTCTATGAGCTCGTGCGTGACGGTCTCGATGCGAATGCGAGGAGCCTCGCGGCGAATTTCACGACACTGGCCGCCGTTTCAGAAGGGCGTCTGACCTTCCGGCAGTCCGACGGTCGCGAGTTCAGCGTCGCTCCCAAGCTGGTCGTCAATGCGGCAGGTCCTTGGATCGATCAGGTCAATACTTTGCTCGGCGCTCCATCGCGGCTGATCGGCGGCACGAAGGGTTCCCATATCCTGCTTGACCATCCCGAATTGGTGCGAAGCCTCAACGGCCACATGATCTATTTCGAGGCCGACGACGGCCGCATCTGCCTGGTCTACGACTATCTCGGGCTGGCGCTGGTCGGATCGACCGACATTCCGGCAGGTGATCCGGACAATGTCTCCTGCGAGGAGCCGGAAACCGAGTATTTCCTCGAAAGCATCCGCTCGCTGCTGCCGACGCTGCGCTTCGATCGCAACCAGATCGTTTACAGCTATAGCGGCATCCGCCCGCTTCCGGCATCGGATGCGACCGCACCGGGGCTGATCAGCCGCGATCACTCCGCGCCGGTGAAGGAGCCAGAGGACGGCAGACCTTTTCCGATCATTTCGCTGGTCGGAGGCAAGTGGACGACGTTCCGCGGCTTTGCGGAAGAGGTCGCCGACACCATTCTCTCCCGGCTGCAGCGCCGCCGCAGCCAGTCGACGCGCTATCTGGCGATCGGCGGCGGCAAGGCCTTTCCGGCTGAGGCCAAGCAACGTAACGCCTGGATCAGCGATGCCGCGGCGCGCAGCGGCGTTGCCGCCGAGCGTGCCGGTGAACTGCTCAGCCGCTACGGCACGACGGCTGTGGCCCTGCTTTCCTTCCCTTCAAGCTATTCCGACGAACAGCGCCTGACGGGTGCTGCACGTTACAGTCTCCGGGAGATCGATTGGATCGCCCGGAATGAACTCGTCGTCCACCTGTCGGACATCGTGATGCGCCGCACGACCCTTGCGATCGAGGGTCGGTTGACGCTGGAAGGCTTGCGGGAAATTGCCGGCGTTGCCGAGGCAGCGCTCGGCTGGAACGGCGAACGGACGGCAAGCGAAATCCAGGAGGTTGTCAGCCAGCTGAGCCGTTTCCACGGCCAAACGCTGACGGGCAAGCCTGCCGCCGCCGAGCCGGAAAAGGCCGCCCGCCCGGCGTTGGGCTAACCCAGTTTCAAGAGAAAGCCGGATCGAGGGAACCGGATTTATAACGCTTCGCCATTTCCGAAACGGGAAGGGGCGTGATGCGGCCGGCCATGCCGGCAGTGCCGAACTGTTCGAAGCGCTCCTTGCAGAGCTTGGTCAGCGCCGTCATTGCCGGCTTCAGATATTTGCGCGGGTCGAATTCGCTTGGGTCCTCCTGCAGCACGCGGCGGATCTGACCGGTCATGGCCATTCTGCCGTCGGTGTCGATATTGACCTTACGCACGCCGTTCTTGATGCCGCGCTGGATTTCCTCGACCGGCACTCCCCATGTCGGCTTCATCTGGCCGCCATACTTGTTGATGATCTCCTGCAGCTCGATCGGGACCGAGGACGAGCCATGCATGACGAGATGCGTGTTCGGGAGCTTACGGTGAATTTCTTCGATGACGTTCATCGCCAGTACCGAACCGTCCGGTTTGCGGGTGAACTTGTAGGCGCCATGCGATGTGCCCATCGCGATGGCGAGCGCATCGACTTTGGTTTCGCGGACGAATTTCACGGCTTCGTCCGGATCGGTCAGCAGCTGGTCATGTGAAAGCTTGCCCTCGGCGCCGTGGCCATCCTCGGCCTCGCCCATGCCGGTCTCGAGAGAACCGAGAACGCCGAGTTCGCCTTCCACCGAGATGCCGCCGAAATGCGCCATGTCAGTCACCATCTTGGTGACACCGACGTTATAGGCCCAGTCGGCGGGCGTCTTGGCGTCCGCCTTCAGCGAACCATCCATCATCACCGAGGTGAAGCCCGCCTGGATCGCCGTCATACAATTGGAGGGATCGTTGCCGTGATCGAGATGCACGCAGACGGGAATATGCGGATAGATTTCGACGACGGCATCCATCATGTGCTTCAGCATGATGTCATGGGCATAGGCGCGGGCTCCGCGCGACGCCTGCATGATAACCGGCGCATGACACGCGTCGGCGGCTTCCATGATGGCGAGCGCCTGCTCCATGTTGTTGATGTTGAAAGCGGGAACGCCGTAGCCTTCCTCCGCAGCATGGTCGAGCAGTTGCCTCAGCGTAATGCGTGCCATCCAAAATTTCCCCCATATCGATGGTCGAACGAAATGCCGCCATCTCCTCGAAACTAGAGCCCGGGCGCGAGCCGTTCAAGCGTCTTATTTTAATAGGCAAAATGGCACAGGAGGCGGAATGTAACAAGCGGCAATAACAATATCACAAACAGTTTGATATTTTTCGAGAGTCATTTCGCATGCCCGAGCCAGATCAAATCAGGGCATGTGCTGAAGAAACGGCCCTTGCCAGCGATGGCGAGAGCTATTCAGCCTGGCATCCCCTATGGCCGCTGCGTTGTGGCTTATGGCCAATGACAGACGGCCAGCATCAGCCTCGATTTAAGGCTGATGCAACCGAATGGGCATATCCGGCAAACCGGATCAGATGAGACCGTATTGTTCCGCCTTATTGCGCAGGAATGGCAGGCCCTTGTCCATGACCTCTTCCATATCGCGTGCAACGGGGCGCCAGACGGCCAGGCCATAGGCGACCTCAACCGGCATGTTGATGAAGCTTTCCATCGCAAGTCCGCCCTTGAAGCCGATGGCGGCGAGCGCGGCATAGATCGCATCCCACGGGATGTTGCCGTAGCCCGGCGTGCCGCGGTCGCTTTCGGAAAGATGGATGTACTTGAGGTGATCGCGGGCGATTAGGATACCGTTGGCCGCACCCTTCTCCTCGATATTCATGTGGTAGGTGTCGAGGTGCACGAAGATGTTATCCGCACCGACTCGCTCCACCATGTCGACGGCCTGCTGCGCCGAATTGATCAGGTGGTTCTCATAGCGGTTCACGGCCTCGACGCCGAGCTGGATGCCGTACTTCCTCGCATGTTTTGCCGCCGCGTCGAGCACCTTGGCGATGTTGTCGTATTCGCCTTGCGTCGGCGGCACGCCGGTACGCTCGCCGATGCCGCCGAAGATGACGCCGGACAGAGCTTCCGCGTTCATTTCCGCGGTCTTTTCGATCGCGACCTTCAGATGCTCGATCGCCGCATCCGGGCGAACGGAAGCCCAGGCATGTTCCGGCAGGCCGAGCGAGCAGACGGCGCGCAGCTTGTGCTTTTCAAGCAGGTCGCGGGTGTGTTTGGTATCGACGGCCGGCGCATTGAGCAGCGCGATCTCGATGAAGTCCATTTTGTAATGCACGGCTCCGGCAATCGCCTTCTCGGCGCCTGCGCGATCCCAGTTCATGGTCCACATGCTGGTGTGAACACCGAAACCTTCCATGGTCGTATCTCCTATCTCACGATTCTGATGAACTTGGCCGAGAGCCACCGCAGCACCATCACGACGATGAGCAGGATGCCCCAGACGGCGGTGGTGAGGTGCTGGTTGGCGCCGAGCAGGTTGAGCCCCGAAGAGAGGAGCTGCAGCACGATGAGCGCCACGAAGACGGGCAGGACGCGGCCGAAGCCGCCGAAGGGATTGATGCCGCCGAGGAAGCAGGCGAGCACGGTGATCAGCAGATAGGATTCGCCGTGGCCGACGCGCACCGAATTGAAACGCGCAAGCATGATGATGCCGGCAACCGCAGCCATCACCCCGGAAAGCATATAGACCAGCACTAGGACCTTGCGGGTGTTGATGCCGGAATAGCGGGCAGACTCGATATTGGAGCCGATCATATAGGTGGAAAAGCCGAGCTTGGAGCGCGAGAGCAGGATGTGGCTGGCGATCACGCAGGCGATCAGGATCAGCAACGGGACGGGGATGCCGAGCATGCTGCCGTGGCCGATTGGAGCGATAAAGGCGGGGAAGCCCGAAATATCGCCGCCGCGCGTCAGGAACTCGCCGAGGCCGCGCAGGAAGATCATCATCGACAGCGAGACGAGGATCGGGTGGGCCCGGGTAAAGGCGATGACCAGCCCCATGACCAGGCCGCTTGCCGCGCCGACGGCGAGCGCCAGAGCCGAACCGAGCAGGAAGGCGCCCGGGCCGGCATCGATGCCGCCATTGGCCTGCAGCGTCCAGGCGAGCGTCAGGCCGGCGATGTTGGCGGTGAAGGTGATCGCAAGGTTGAGGCCGCCGGTGAGGATCGGCATCAGCATGGCAAGCGTCAGGATGCCAAGCTCGGGAAGCTGAAAGGCGACCGATCCGAAGGTCGCGCTCGTCAGGAAATGCGGCGATGCGACACCGAAGACGATCAGCACGGCCGCCAGTGCGGCGAGGGGACCGGCCATGTCTGCCCCGAAGATGGCGTTGAAGCGGGCGGCGAGCGTGTTCATCGGCTCTCTCCCCTGTCTGCAGGCCTGTCGCCGGTCGATTTGCGGGTCGCAAACACCGGCACCAGATTGCCGATGCGGGCGCTCGACAAGGTGATTGCAACGAGGATGATCGCGCCGACGATCATCTTGAAGGCGAAGGGCGAGACGCCCATCAGGTTGAGGCCGTTCTGGGTGATCGAGACGAGCAGCACGCCCAGCACGCAACCGAGCACGGAGCCCTTGCCGCCGCCCAGCCGCGCGCCACCAAGCACCACTGCAGCCAGGACATCGAGCTCGCGGCCATAAAGTGCGTTCGGCACGACCTCCTGCGCATAATGCGCCTGCATGAGCCCGGCGATGCCTGCCATCAGTCCAAGCCAGCCGAAGGCGATGAACTGCATGGCGCCGATATTGATGCCGAAGCGGCGCGCCCCTTCCGGATTGTCGCCGAAGGCATAGAGCTGCCGGCCGGTCGTCGTGCGGGTAACGAAGAACCAGGTGGCGAGCGTGCAAACGGCCATGACAACAACCGGCAAGGTGATTTCAGCCCAGCTCCCATCGGCCATTTCGCGCTCGTAGATGATGACGCGGCTCGTCAGCCAGTCGGGCAGATTGTAGATCGACACGCCCTTGGTGAAGAACATCAGCAGGCCGAAATAGACGTTGAAGGTCGCGATCGTCGCGACGATCGAGATGATCCGGAAGCGGTGGATCAGGAAGGCGTTTATCACGCCGAGCAAGATGCCGATGCAGGCCGCAATCAGGAGACCGGATAGCCATCCACCCCCGCCGATGCGCTCGAGCGCAAGTGCGGTGACATATTGTACGATCGAGGCTGCGACGGCGAAGGAGATGTCGATCCCGCCTGATATCAGCACCACGAGGAGGCCGACGGCAAAGATGATGTTGACCGCGCTGATATTGAGCAGGTCGAACCCATTACCGAGCGTGAAGAAACGGTCGGTCGTAAAAGCCAGGACAATACTCATCGCGATGATGACGGCAAACAACACGAATTCAGTCGTATGGGACAGGAACAGCTTACGCATAGACCGCCGCCTCCAGGTCCTTCAGTGTGGTTGCGCGCGGATCGTGCCAGCCGGCGATGCGGCCCTTTTCCATATGGATGATCCGATTGGCGTTGAAATAGACCTCCGGCACCTCGTCCGAGATGAGGATGATCGCAAGCCCCGCCTCGGCAAGGCGCGCTACGATTTCGAAGATGCCGGCGCGGGCACCGACATCGACGCCCACCGTGGGCGCATCGAGGATCAGCACCTTTGGATCGGTGGCGAGCCATTTGGCGATCGCGACGCGCTGCTGGTTGCCGCCCGAAAGCGTCGAGATCGCATCGTCCTGCCTGCCGATCCTGACGCCCAGATCGGCGATCCAGCGCGCGACGAGCGAGCGCTTCTTTTCCGGCGAAATGAGCCGGCCGCTCAGGATGCGGTTAAGCGAGGCCATGACCAGATTGTCGGCGATGGATTGCGGCTGGTTGAGACCGAGCGAAAGGCGGTCTTCGGAAAGATAGGCAACGCCTGATGTGATCGCCTCGCGGTTGGAGGCAAAACGCACCGGCTTTCCCTCCAGCATTATCGTGCCGGCGGCGGGCCGGCGCATGCCGAACAGCGTCAGCGCAAGTTCGGTGCGCCCGGAGCCGAGCAGGCCGGTGATCCCGAGCGTCTCCCCACGGCGCAGATCGAAGGAAATATCCTCGAATTCGCGGGGTCGGGAAAGCTTGCTGACCGAGAGCAGGACGGGGTTCTGCGATACATCGCGGGGGCGAACGTTCTGGTCGAAGGTGCGTCCGGTCATCAGCTCGGTGATGTCAGACTGGGTCATGCCCTCCACCGGATAGACCCCGACCAGCGCGCCATCGCGCAGCACCGTGATGCGCGAGGAGATGTCCAGCACTTCCGCAAGACGATGGCTGACGAAGACCACGGCAACGCCCGAAGCCGACAGCGTGCGCACGATCGCCAGCAGATGATCGGTCTCCGACTGGGTGAGCGAGGCAGTCGGCTCGTCCATGAAGACGATCCGGGCCTCTCCGACCAGCGCGCGAGCAATGGCGACGATCTGGCGCTGGGCGATGGCGAAGTCCTTGAGAGGTCTATCGACGTCGAGAGTGATGCCAAGCCGGGCAAGCGCCTCCTCGGCTATGCCGCGGATCGCGGCATAGTTGACGAAGCGCGGGCGCGAACCGGAAAGGGTCTGGAAGGCGATATTCTCAGCCACGCTCATTTCCGGAAAGAGCGCGAGGTCCTGCCAGATGATCTGGATGCCGCGGGACTGGGCCATGGCAGGCGTCATGTGGGATATCGTCTCACCGTCGAAGACAATCTCAGCGCCGTCTGCAGGCCGATAGACGCCGGAAATCACCTTGATAAGGGTGCTCTTGCCAGAACCATTTTCGCCGGCCAGGCAATGCACTTCGCCGGGCAAGACTTCGAAGGAGACGTTTTTCAGCGCCTTCACACCGCCGAATGTCATGTTGATGCCGCGAAGCGAAAGAAGCGGCTGCGCCTTCACACCATCATCCGTTGCCGTGCTCATGCTGGTTGCCTGTCCAGTCGAATGCCATGAAAGGTCAATGGTCCGGCCATGGCCGGATACCGCTCTCTTTCCCGAACGTCGGGCCGGTCGACATGGGACCAGCCCGACACCCGGGGAGGGGGCCTCTTCAGAGGCCCATTGCGGCCAGGTCGTCGACCGTATCCTTGTTGATCGGCAGCAGTTGATCGACGATGATGTCGTTACCAACAGGCTTGATCACGCCGAGACCCGGAATGTCATCACCTTCCTTGACGCTCTCGCCCTTGATCAGGCGATCGGCGAGCGTGACGAAGACTTCGCCGGCCTGCTTCGGATTCCACATGAAGCCGCCCGATATCGCGTCGGACCTGATCAGCTTCTGGCCCTGGCCGGGCGAGAACGGGCCGAGCACGAAGATTTTGCCCGTCTTGCGGCGTTCCTCGATGGCGCGCCCAGCGCCGATCGGACCCTGGCTGCCGAAGGCGAGGAAGCCGGTTAGATCCGGATGCGCGGCAATGAGATCGAGCGCCGTCGAGCGGCTTTTGTCGACATCTTCCGCCACGCCGTAGCGCTCGCCGACGAGCTTCATGTCCGGATAATTCGCCTTGATATAGGCGATTGCGGCATCCGCCCAGGCGTTGTGAAGCGGCACGGTCAGCGAACCGACGAAGACGGCATATTCGCCCTTGCCGCCCATTTTCTCGGCGAGCAGCTTGCCGTGCGCCTCACCAAAACCGGTGGCAGATGCGAGTTCGAAATTCCAGTCGGCGCCCTTTTGCGAGGGCGATTCATGCGTAATGACCTTGATGCCGGCGGCTTGCGCCTTGGTGAGCACGGGCTCGAGCACCTTGGCATCGTTCGGAACCACACCGATGACCTTGACGCCCTGGGCGATCAGGTCTTCGATGGCGCGCACCTGCAGCGCCGGGTCGGCGCTGGTCGGGCCGATCATGAAGGCATCGACGCCGAGTTTCTGGCCCTGCTCCTTGATGCCGGCTTCCATCGCATTGAACCACGGAATGCCGCCGATCTTGACGACAATGCCGACCTTAGGCGCGTCCTCTGCAAACGCGGCCACCGCCCCGGCAAGCGACAGCGATGCGGCAAATGCCGCTACGATAAGTCTCCTCATCTTCACTCCTCCTCAAGGTCGCTCATGGCGAACGACGACCACCAGCCGCTTTGCGGCAGGTTGTTCCTGGTTGCTTCACGGCGAGGGAATACCCTTGCCTCCCGTCCCGCCTCCTCCGGCGAACCAATTTTTGCGCAATCGATCTTTCTTTTTTGCACAATCGATGGTGCAATAACTATCGATCAAGGTATGGCTTTCGTCAAGAGGGGTTTGTTCCTAAGGGAAGCGACAAAGGAAAGGCGAGATATGACTGACATCAGCAAGAAGAAGGCGACGATCTACGATCTCTCGATCTTATCGGGTGCGTCGCCTTCCACCGTCAGCGCTGTGCTGAACGGAAGCTGGCGGAAACGGCGCATCAGGGAGGCGACGGCGCAGCTCATTCAGAACCTGGCAAACGAGCACGGCTATACGGCAAATCTGCAGGCCCGCGGCCTGCGTTCGTCCCGCTCCGGCCTCGTCGGTCTTCTCCTGCCGGTGCACGACAACCGCTATTTCTCCTCCATGGCGCAGTCTTTCGAGGCGCAAGTCAGAAGCCGCGGTCAGTGCCCTCTCGTCGTCAGTGCCTGTCGCGATCCGGAGGAGGAGCGCAAGGTCGTCGAGACACTGATCTCCTATTCGATCGACGAACTTTTCATCGCCGGCGCAACCGATCCGGATGGCGTGCACAAGGTCTGCGAAAAGGCAGGGCTGAAACACGTCAACATCGATCTGCCGGGCATGCTGGCACCGTCGATCATCAGCGACAATTATGAAGGTGCGCGCATGCTGACACAGGCGATCATCGAGCGCGCGCAGGAAGATGGACCGCTTTCACCTGACGATCTGTACCTGTTCGGCGGCCGCAACGACCATGCCAGCCATGAGCGAATTCGCGGTTTCCGCGACGTAAAGCGCGCATCGCTGGGCGCGGATCCCGACGTCTGCATCCAGCCGACCGGCTATTCACCCGCCATGACTGCCCGCGCCTTCGAAGCCTTCTACGAAGGCCACGGAAAGCTGCCGCGTGCATTCTTCGTCAATTCCTCGATCAACCTCGAAGGGCTGATGCGCTTTCTCGCCCTGCATCCGCACGAGACCTTCGCCGATATCATCGTCGGCTGCTATGACTACGATCCCTTCGGCTCCTTCCTGCCTTTCCCCGTCTTCATGATCCGGCAGGACAGCGAGGCGATGATCACCAAGGGGTTTGCGATCCTCGATGCAGACCGCGGCCCGCCAATCACGCATCTGGTGCGGCCGACCCTCGTGCCCCCACGCACGGCGCTGACCGGCCCACTCGATGCACTGAAAGATATCGAGTAATGCGTCCTGCCTCGTTTCGCTACGATCAAGGATGGCGGAGGATGCTGGGCGTGCAGCTTGCACCACATAAGCGCGCCTGATGACCCTAGTTGTTTAGTCCCGGCATTTGATGGATAGGATCGATGATGAATCGATCTGGCTCGGAAGTCCACCTTTTGCAGATGAACTCGTAGGGGGTGAGGCCCTTTAGTGTCTTGAGCCTGCGCCCAAAATTGTAGGCGTCGATGAAGTCGGCGAGATGCTTTTTCAGTTGTGCGTGATCGTCGTAGTGGAAGCGCTTGACAGTCGCTTCCTTGATCGTCCGGTTCATCCGCTCGACCTGCCCATTGGTCCATGGGTGCTTAACCTTTGTCAGGCGATGCTCGATCTCGTATTCCTCACAGACTCGGTCGAAGATGTGCTGGAAGGCATTTTGGTCACAGGCCCGGTTGGTGAACTGGATGCCATTATCGGTCAGGATAGTATGGATGGTGTAGGGCACCGCCGCGATCAGGTTGCGCAGGAACTGGGCGGCATTCATCTTGCCAGCTTTGGCATAGAGCTCAGCGAAGGCGAACTTGGACGTGCGATCAATCGCCACGAAGAGATAGAGCTTGCCCTCAGCCGTCTGCACCTCGGCAATATCGACGTGGAAGTAGCCGATCGGGTAGCTTTTGAACTTTTTCTTCGGTTCTTTGTCGCCTTTCACTTCCGGCAGGCGTGAAATGCCGTGGCGCTGCAGACACCTGTGCAGGGACGAACGTGTCAGATGCGGGATCGTCGGTTGAAGGGCATAGAGGCAGTCATCAAGAGGCAGCAATGTATGCCTGCGAAAGGCGACGATGACGGCTTCTTCTTCAAGGGAGAGGATTGTCGAATGCGGGTCCTTCGGGCCTGTCGGAAGATCGGCCAATGATGTCCGTCTCTTCCATTTGGCTATTGTCTTCTGATTGACCCCATACCGCTTTGAAAGCGCTCTCAGGCTCTCTTCACTATTTTGTATTGCTCGACGGATTGCCTCTGTCGTTGTGGCGCTCCCGTGTAGAACCTGGCCCATAGTGCCTCCCTCCATTCTAAGGAAAATAATGCACCATCAAATGCCGGGACTAAACACCTAGTGCCGCGCGGAGGATTCGATCATCGCGCGCGCCACCTCGAGAAATCGATCGCCGACCAGAGGCGAAGCCCCGCCCCAAAATCGCTGCCACTTTCAACAAGGACGATGTCTGCCTCCGCAACCCCGCGCGCCAGAAGCGCGCGGGTGAAGACACCGCTTCCGGGGCCTAGATCTAGGACAGGCCGGTGGCCGCGGATATCTCCTTCGTGATCGCTAATGCCAGTTGCGCGCTGGATGGGACGATGGATGCCACCCGCAGGGGATTTGCAAGACAGGCGCGAAAAAATTGAAGCTTTCCGAGCGGCGGCAGACTCGAGCAAATTCATGCTGCGGCAGATGGCTTATGTCGGCTTGCTCCGCGGCGGGCTTGTTCATGGATGTGGTTCCCTTCTATTTCCGCTACGCACCCGAAAAAATCGGGACCTATGAGGCTGCTCGTGCCGAAAGGAGCGCACCGACCGCCAGTCTCAACTGCGGTACCGTTCGGCGGGTTTTGCGTTCATGAAGCCCCGTGCCAGAACCATGCGAGCCTGTTCGAAGGCATTCCAGTCGGCTTCTTCTGGGACGGGCGGCAATGTGACCAGTTCCTTGCGGTCGAAGCCGATGAGGGCGGCATCAACGAGATCATCGACCTCCATCACATCGGGCACCTTGCTGATGTCGCCGCCGGAACGCTCGTAGATTTCGGTGCGGGTTGCGGCCGGTAGCACGGCCTGCACGTAAATGCCCTGTTGCCCGACTTCGGCATTGAGGCTCTGCGACATCGTCAACACATAGGATTTGGTCGCGGCATAAATGCCATCCGCGTATTCTGGAAGAATGGCAAGGGCAGAGGCGATGTTGACAATAGAACCGTGGCCGCGCTTCAGCATCCCCCCGAGCACGGCCGCTGTCAGAAGCGTCGGTGCCAGAGAATTGAGACGCAGCAGGTTCTCCAGGGCGACTGGGTTGGCATTTGCGAAGCCGCCGCTTAAACCGGCACCGGCATTATTCACCAGGATGTCGATCGGCGGATCGGCGCGAAGCCGCTCGGCCACCAAATTCAGCTGTGCCGTATCCGTCAGGTCTGCCGTGATGACCTCGATGGTTACGTCATGAGCTGTCCGTAGCTCCTCGGCCAGCTTGTTCAGCCGATCTGTCGCACGGGCTACCAGGACAAGATCATGGCTACGGGCAGCCAGACGACGTGCGTATACTGTACCGATGCCGCTGGAGGCGCCGGTGATAAGGGCGGTTGTCATATTTTTCCTCGGAGTGTTTGTGGCGGCGTCAATCGCCACCCTGGCCTGGAATGCGCCTGCGTGGCTATGGTATCGCGATGTCAGTCGCGCGCCTTCAGGTGCAGCATCGGGTGATGCTCGTAGTGGCCGGCGCCATTCGCCACGATGGGATCACGCGCGGTAATCGTCGCGATGTCCTGATCATCGGCGATCCGGTAAAGCGAGACGCCATAGCCACCTGCCGGATCCATGACGGGGCCATGCGCAACGATCACTCCCTTTTCGAGCAAGTCGTCGAGGAAAGCACCGTGCTGCGCCATCCATGTCTTTTCGTCGGCGCTCATCGTCGCCAGGAAATCGTCGCGTGGCGGGATGTATTTGCAAAGGTAACATTTCATTGACTTGCTCCATGATCCGCGCGCTTTTGGCATCGGCGGATTTTGCTTGGTGTTCAATAGGTGCCCATCGGCTTCAGGCCTTGTGGGTATTCCTGATGAAGGCTGCGAAGGTCACGACCTGACGGCCTTGAGACGCCAGAGCATCAATGAATGCCGGATCCCACAGACCCAGAACGCCGCGGAAGCGGTGTGCCAGGACAATCGGCTTGCCCTTTCCGACGGATCGGTATGCGAGCTTACGGCCACCCAACTCTACTAACTGAGTGGGCGCCTCCGATGCGGGCTGCGATTTCGCCCGTGCGGCGGCAGGCAAGTCAAGTCCAGACAAGGAGAGGGCGGTGAGGGCGGCAGCGCCTGCGCGCAAGGCGTCGCGGCGTGAACTGCCTCTGGGCTGCCCAGAGCTGTCCTGTGCGAGATCGTTTTTCATATTCGAGATCCCATGGTTGGGTTGCTGGCGGTACGTTGCCTTCAGGCTGCCGTGGAGACGCTCTTGAGGATCGAGCCCTCGAACATTTTCGGCGCGTAGCTCTGCAGGAAGAGGAACATTCCCGTCATCTTCCCGACGGGGTTGCTGAATTTCGGATCCTTCGCGGCGATCAGATCCACGATCTTCGTCACGACGGCATCCGGCTTTTCAGCATCATCAATCCCTTTCTGCGTCGCGGCATTGGCTTGCTTGCGATAGCTGTTGTAGTCGGAGATAGTCCCGGCAATCGCCTTGATAGCATTGCTGCCAAGATTGGTCTTGAACCAGACCGGCTCGACCATGCTGACATTAATATTGAATGGGTTCAGCTCGAAACGCAGCGACTTAAAATACCCTTCAACAGCATGCTTCGAGGCCGTGTAGAAGGAAAGATTGGGCGGACCGATCAGGGCAACGATCGAGCTGACGGTGATGATCTTGCCGAAGCGCTGCTTGCGAAAATGCGGCAGGATCGCATTCGTGACCTTCACGGTTCCCCAGAAATTGGTCTCGAATTGCTTCCGGGCCAAGTCGAGCGGTGTTTCTTCGGCAAGACCAGTCAACATGTAGCCGGCGTTATTGACAAGGACATCCAGCTGCCTGACCTGTTGAAACAGTTCGCCCGGAAATGCCTGGATAGAAGCATCATCGTCGATGTCGAGGCGCAGAAGCTTGAAGGGGACCTTGCCTGCGTATTTCTCAGGCTCGCGGCTCGTGCCGATGACGGTGAAACCCTGGCTATGAAGCTTGTTGGCGAGCATCAGGCCGAAACCCGATGATGCGCCGGTGATGAGAACTGTCTTCGTCATGTCTTTACTCCGTCGTGTGACTGCGGATGAGATGTTGTGTGAGACGGAATATGCCTTGCAGCAGACGTCTTTTCACTAGCGAAACATGCCAAAGGGAATTCGGATGATGCCAATCTTTTGACAGGTCTTCGAAGGTTCGGTCGTTCATCTGGATCGATGTCAGGACTGTAGATTGGCGTCATCTGCGATTGCACTGGCATGATCTGCTCGATAAAATTGGAACATGACCGAGACGCACGCACCCGCCGCTGGCCGATTTACTTCAACTCTGGACTATGCGGTCTGGCCAGGCTGGCGACTGCTCATGCAGGATGCGGGCTTGGCGGCTCCTCCAATCTTGCGCCGCGCGGAACTGCCAGGGGATCTGTTCGCTCGCGACCAGGTGCGCCTGACGTCCGCAGAATTTTTCAAGCTCTGGGAGGCGATCGAGGCGGAAGCACGATCCTTGGACGCCGCATTGCCGGCGCCGCTGCGAATTGCGCAGGCCATGACCAGCGATTGGTTTGATCCCGAGTTGTTTGCCGCCTTGTGCAGCGCCAACTTGGGCAATGCCATAGAGCGCATTGGAAAGTATGTCCGGCTGATCGCTCCGATGGTGATCACGCTCGACAGAACTCCGGTTCAGACAACTCTTACCATCGACTTTCTGGATCAGACAAAGCCGCCTCCGAATGTCTTTTCAGCCTTCAAGCTGGTTTTCTTTGTCCAGCTTGCGCGTCTTGCAACTCGCACGGCCATGAAACCGCTGAAAGTCGGCTGGCCACTCACGGATGATGTGCCGGAAACGGACGCTGGCTTGTACCGGGAGTTCTTCGGTGTGCCCGTCGAGAACATGGTGCTTGGTACCCTGGTGTTTGACACGGCGGATGTCGAACGCCCATTTCTGACCGAGAACCACAAGATCTGGCTGTTTTTCGAACCTTCGCTGCGCCAGCGCTTGGCGGATTTGGATCGGACGGCAAGCATGGTCGAGCGGGTCAGAAGCGCCCTGCTCGAAGCTCTGCCAGCGGGCGACGTTTCCATGCAGTCTGTCAGCAAGCAATTAGGGGTTGGAACCCGTACGCTTCAGCGCCGACTGCACGAGGAGGGTACTTCCTTTCAGCAGACGCTGGATAACGTGCGGTCCTCGTTGGCCGAGCACTATTTGCGCAAGACCATGATGTCGAGCGCCGAAATAGCCTTGCTGCTCGGTTTTGAGGATGGGAATTCCTTCGTGAGAGCATTCCGGGGGTGGACCGGAACAACACCGTTGGCTGTTCGGCGCGGGACTGCGTGAGCATTTGATACCCATCGACTATTCTAAGCCGGTCATCGCGGTTGCACCTTGTATTCGATATGTTTTCAGTGTGCTTTCAGTGACACGCGTCACGGCATTGTTTCGCGGTCCTTCAACAGCGTTTTTTGGCGCACGGCTTAACACTGGAGCCCCTCTGGTAGGGACGACCCTCTCTTAGCGGCCTAATTGACGCTGGTATCGATCCAGACGCATGCCTGCTCCAGTCCCAGCCAATGAAGCACGACGAAACTTCCTTCAATGTGACGCTGCTGTCAGCTTCCCTCGCGGCAGTCAATCCAGTGACGAAATTGACGTTTTCCGAACTATCAGCTGGGGCGGCAATTCGATAGTTTGAAAAGGCGCATGAACGTCGGAACAACGTCGCTGTACGAGTTCCCTTGCAATCCTTCCCATATCGGCCCTTGAGTAAGAGATTGTCGTCAGTGAGATATAGTCGTAGGCCGCTAATGTGATGTCATCGAAACCGACAAGATCGAAATGCTTTCCAGCGATCAGTCCAAATTCTCTGGCAGCGCCCAGCACCCCGAGAGCGGTTAGATCATTTGCGGCGAAAATGGCGCTTGGTGGCCGCCGCCCCGAGAAAAGCACGCGTGCGCACCGATAGCCGCATTCCTGCGTATAGTCACCTTTCAATACCGTCAGTTCGACAGCGTCGGTGGTTTCAAAGGCGTTTAGAAAGGCTTTTTTTCGCGGTGCCGCCCCCGCTC
This sequence comes from Rhizobium leguminosarum, assembly GCF_001679785.1. Lineage (NCBI taxonomy): Bacteria > Pseudomonadati > Pseudomonadota > Alphaproteobacteria > Hyphomicrobiales > Rhizobiaceae > Rhizobium > Rhizobium leguminosarum. The sequence goes on along the minus strand of NZ_CP016287.1, from coordinate 28,332 downwards.
CATCGCCACCATCGATATGCGCTACATGGGTGTGTCTGGGCTTTTTGATATGGTCTGCTGCCAATCGCCCTCCCAGGACGTCGTCGACAAGCACACAGTCAACACTGTCGATGCTGCGTCCCACAGCTACGGTAGGCAATTGCTGCGCCAGTTTCCGGATTTCGTCGTCGGGCAGCAACGACCCCAAAAGCACCACCCCTTTCACCCTGTGCGAGAGAAACGAGTCGATCATTGCACGCTCTGTTTTGGCCGAGTTGAAGCCCGAGGCGAGGTAGGTATCCGGTATGTCCCCATCATCCGTCATGACGAAACCATCCAAGATGTCCGCCATAATGGGGTTATGAAGATCGGAAACGAGAAGTCCGAAAGTGGAGAAATCCTTTGCCGCCAGACGACTGGCATTGAGGTTGGGTCGATAACCCATCTCACTTGCAACCCTCAAAATATGCTCTGTCGTTTTGGCGGAAATCTTCGGCGAGCGCCTAAGGGCTAGGCTGACCGCCCCCCTGGATACACCTGCTCGAGCGGCAATGTCATCCATCGTAGCCATTTTGTTTTCCGATCCCCGGAGCAAGCTTTCATCAAACGACAATGCGTCGTGAATTTCTGTAGCAATCACCTCTTGACAAAACAAGGTAAAGCGCTTCAATTAGCCGAGGTAAAGCGCTTTAACTGGCGCTCAGAGGATGAATTAGGAGGAGGTTTCGCTCACCTGCAGCGGCTGTTGCAGGCATTGCAGACCCGCGCGACATGAATCAGCATCTAAATTTACAGAACCCATTGGACTACGTTGCCCGGCAAAAGCAGTTGGTCACTATTGCCGGTGCAACCCCTTATTTTATTGAAGGATCGTCGGGTACCGCGTTTCTACTGCTTCACGGGTGGTCCGCCAGTGCGGAGAGTGTCAGGTTCCTGGCATCGGGACTTGCTGGAGCAGGGCACGCTGTGCTCGCCCCGACTTTGCCAGGACATGGTTCATCAAACTTAGAGATGTTGACCGTCGGGCCTGTGGAGTGGAACGAGGCAGCGCGCGATGCTGCCAAAACACTGCGAGACAATTTTCAGTCCGTTGTCGTGATGGGTGTCTCGATGGGCGGAGCGCTGGCTATCCAACTTGCCGCGACTTCTCCGCAGCTTATCGACGGACTGATCACTATCAACGCGCCCATTTTCATGGGCAATTCGTCATTCGCAAGCGAGATAGTCGCCAGTTCACCAGATCCCTATCTGGAAGGCTGGAACGCTCCGAGCTTCTTCGGTGAGCCAGTCGAAGAGATAAGTTATCCTAAAAGACACAAGAAGAGCGGCGCGGACTTGTATTCAATGTGCGGCCTGGCGCGCGAATTGCTCCCGCTCGTCGCTTCTCCAATGCTGGTCGTGCAATCCATTTTGGATCCCGTTGTGCCCAAGGCTAGCGCTGACGAAATCTTGGCTCGCAGTGGAGCGTCGAGCAAAGACGTTCTTTGGCTGGAGCAGTCTTACCATGTGTCGCAACTTGACTTGGATCGAGACCGAATAATCTCGGCCGCACTTACCTTTCTGGCGGCTCACGACCTTTAGGATATCCAACGGCAAAAAGGGAAACAGTTCAGAAAGAGCAGTCCCCGTAGCTCAAGGTTTGATCCGAGCCCGTAGACAATACCAGCAGGATGCTTCGGCCACATCCTGTTGTGAAACCTGGGCCGTTTACTCTGGAGGAGGAAAGAAATGATGACTTATTCAAAGCTGGTCGGGGGGCTCCTTGCCGTCACCATTGCAGTTTCAGGTTCGGCAACAATTGCCAAGGCTGCAAACATTGCCGTCATCGCTGGCAAGCCAGATGATACATTCTGGCAGCCGGTCAAGAAAGGCGTCGATGATGCGCGAAAGGTGGTCGAGCTCACAAAGGGGACCGTGAGTTTTCTCCAACTCGCGAATTATGACAACCTCGGTCCGGACGCTGCGAATATGGTCAGAACGGCGGTAAGCCAGGGTGTCGACGGGATCGTCGTGGCCAATTGGGTGCCTGACGCGATGGATGCTGCCATCAAGGACGCAGTGGCAAAGGGCGTCAAGGTCATCCTGTACAATGCCGGCAATATCGATAAGGCGCGAGAACTCGGCGCTATGAACTATGTCGGAAGCGACGAATATGTCGCCGGGAAGGCAGCCGGCGACTACTTCTCCGGGAAGGGCTTCAAAAACGTCCTCTGTGTAAACCACGTGCCTGGATCGTTCCCTCTGGAGCAGCGTTGCAAGGGCGTTGTGGACGCAATCTCCCCGAAGGGTGGGAAAAGCAAGCAACTGCCTCTGCCGTCATCCCAATCCGACAACGCCGCTGCGGTAGCGCAGGCCATCAAGGCGACGCTTCTGACAGACCCAACGATAGATGCCATTCTCACGCTCAATCCAGCGGTCGCGGACTGGGCTGCAAGCGGCATCATGCAGGCGGGCATGAACGGGAAAGTGGCGCTAGGATCGTTTGATATGAACGAAGCAGGCTTGAGCCGTATCAAGGCTGGCAGCCAGACGTTCGCCATCGATCAGCAACCATATCTGCAAAGCTATCTCGCCGTGAGTTTGATGAACAGCTACCTGGAGTATGGTCTGGAGCTCCCAACGTCACCTATTCTCACCGGTCCTGGTTTCGTTGATAGCGCGAATATCGACGCGACACTCGGCGGTGTCCAGAAAGGGGCGCGTTGAGATGACCGATGTCCTGAATGCCGCTCCAATCTCAAATCGCCGCAAAGTCTCGTCAATCGGCGGCATGCTCCGCCGCCCAGAAATGGGATCGTTTCTGGGAATGCTGGCGGTCTTCGGGTTCTTCGTGATCTTCGGCCAGTCGAATTTCACTTCCGCGGCGGGGGTGGCAAGTTGGCTAAACGTTGCGGCAACCCTTGGGATCGTCGCGCTGCCTGTTGGGCTGCTCATGATAGCAGGCGAACTCGACATCTCCATTGGCTCGATGATCCCAGCTGGGTCCATGATTTTTGCGATCATCACTGGCTACTATGGCTTCCCGGTTTGGGCCGGGATCGCCACCGCCCTGCTGCTCGGCATTGTCGTGGGACTGATCAATGGATTGCTCGTTCTCAAGACATCGGTCCCATCCTTGATCGTGACGCTTGGCACCCTGTTTGCAGTCGCGGGCCTTACCCTCAGTCTCTCGGTTTTCATCACTGGGACGACAAGCGTGGCTGTAAACGTGCCTCCATTCGTGAAGACAATTCTCGGTGAATTCGTCGGCGGAATGTTCCAGGTTACGATTTTCTGGTGGATCGGCATTGCAGCGATCTACACGTTCATCTTGCATTTCTCCCCGGCGGGAAACTGGATTTTCGCTTTGGGGGGTGACAAGGTCGGCGCGAGGAATGCCGGCATACCGACAGACAAGATAACCGTTTCACTGTTCGTGGCGAGCAGCGTGTCGGCATCGTTCGTCGGCGTGAGCCAGGCAATCCTGTTCAATTCCGCTCAGGTATCGTCAGGTAGCTCTTTTATCTTCAATTCCATCATCAGCGTGGTCGTGGGCGGCGTCCTGTTGACGGGTGGATATGGTTCGATCGTTGGTGTGGTGATGGGAACAATCACGTTCGCGATCGTCAACCAGGGGATCTACTTCACGTCGTTCGATGCCAATCTGGCGAGCCTTATCATCGGTGTGCTGATGTTGCTGGCGGTTCTGCTCAACAACACGTTCCGCACGATGGCATTGTCCTACAGCAGCAAGAAGAAGTGAGGTGCAACCATGGCCACTCCAATTTTGAAACTTGAAGGCGTCAACAAATCTTTTGGTCCCATCGACGTCTTGCACGACATCTCGCTTGAAGTGCGGGCAGGTGAGGTACTTTGTCTTCTCGGAGACAACGGCGCCGGGAAATCGACTCTTATCAAGACAATGTCAGGCGTTTACAAGCCAACATCCGGCACAATTGAAATGGACGGCCAGCCGGTCGCCTTCACCAGTCCTCGCGATGCCAGTGAACGTGGCATCGCCACCGTCCATCAGTTTGGTGGGACCTTTCCCCTCATGAGCATTGGCCGATCCTTCTTTGTTGGCGTTGAACCCACCAAGCGTTTTGGGCCACTGAAAATCTACGACAGAAAAAAGGCGAACGAGATCGCTGTCCGTGCTGTCAGAGAATTTGGCATTACACGCATCGACGATGGTGATCGTCTTGTGGGCGGGCTTTCGGGCGGTGAACGTCAATCACTGGCTATTGCTCGGGCTGTACACTTCGGCGCTCGTCTCTTGATCCTGGACGAACCGACCGCCGCCCTTGGAGTAAAGGAGGCGGCTCATGTGTTGCGGATCGTTCTTCAGGCCCGCAAGCGAGGTCTGGCGGTCATCTTTATCACCCATAACGTGGTTCATGCTTTAACGGTTGGGGATCATTTTGCCGTGCTCATCCGAGGGGCAAAGGCAGCTGACTTCCGTAGGGGTCAGAAATCCCGTGAAGAGATCACTGACCTGATGGCAGGTGGCGAAGCGATGGCCGAGTTGGAAGCGGAAATCGACAGCCATCTAGAACTCCATCAGCCCGACCTTGCCAATTGAGAGTAACAGAAGGGCGTGCGAGGAGCGGCGCGTCCTACCATCCCTTTGTCAGCCACTCAACGTCAGAGATTTTTAATGACAGAACGTTTGGACACAGAGCGACCAGCGAACCTGATTGATCTCAAACAGTGGGTCGTGGCAAATCGGCTGGTTCTCCCAACGCAACAGGAGCTCGTCGCGAGAGCGGTGCTTGCGAGGCCGGATGTCGTTGCATTTGGCACGACTGCATCCGTTGCTAGGCTCTGCTCGGTCTCCCCGTCAACCGTTTTGCGCGTTTCCACCGCACTAGGATTCGGCGGCTTTCGCGAATTCAGAAACTTCTTTCGGCAACATCTGCGAATGAGCGCGAAGGGCTGATGCGCTTCCTAGCGCTGCACCCGCACGAGACCTTCGCCGACATCATCGTCGGCTGCTATGACTACGATCCCTTCGGCTCCTTCCTGCCTTTCCCCGTCTTCATGATCCGGCAGGACAGCGAGGCGATGATCACCAAGGGGTTTGCGATCCTCGATGCAGACCGCGGCCCGCCAATCACACATCTGGTGCGGCCGACCCTCGTACCCCCACGCACGGCGCTGACCGGCCCACTCGATGCGCTGAAAGACATTGAGTGATGCGTCCCCCTCATTAGAAACGCTGAGCTGACGGAGAACAGACTCCTTGATGCCGATCGTGTGGCATCGACATCTGCCTTATCGGATCAGGTTCGGATTGTTTATGTGCAACTATAGATCGGGCAAAGCCGCCGACCGTACGGCGGTCAATGTCCGTCAGGCGACCGTGAAAGAGGAGGGAGGCGCCGAGCTTGTTAGGAATCGCGCCGACCGGATCGCCGTTCGAAAGACGGCTTTCACGCAACTCCAAGCCCAGATTGGCGCAGAGCGAGAGCGTGCCGCAAACGACGCAGGCCTTGGCCTGCCTGCCGCTCATCGGGCAGAAGGCGAGCAGCGCCGAGCCGCCCATCTCGACGGTGGCGGCACGTGCCAGGCGCTCCGTCCAGGCATTGCTGACCGTTTTCGAGCACCAATGCGTTGCCCTTGTCGTCGCAGAGAACCTTGGGCGTGGCGGAGTTGCCTAGTGAACGTTACCATCTGCAAGGCAAAGGCCGAGGGCATGTCACTTGCGGCGTAGTCATAGTCGCAAATATCAATCACGAAACTCTGACAAAGGCCAGCGGCAGATCCGGCTTAGACGCCCCTGAAGGTTCTGTTGGCTGAGCTCGACTAACGATTACAGCGATCCTGAAGGAGATATTCCATGCTCAAGCCCGTCCCACTACTTGTCGTAGGACTGGTTTCAGTTCTGGCCTCATGCAGAGCCGATACTGCTTCGACAACGCCGCGCAAAGGGCCGTGCAACGCTGACGCCGCCCAAAGCCTCATTGGCAAGCCAAAGCAGACAGACGTCGAGGCGATGCGGATCACGAACTCGAAGACCGTTCGCCAGATCGAGCCGGGTCAGATGGTGACCCATGACTTCAGAGAGGACCGGGTGACGATCGAGACCGATCCTGCGTCCGGTCGGATTGTTGGAGCCAGGTGCGGCTAAGACGCCTCGATCGCTGCAAAGCCGCCGGAAAAAGGGCCAGCGGAGAGCCGCGGCCCTTGAGATGTGAAGGTCAAAACCTCCAGAGGGGAACAGCCGAGAGTAAGCTTTAGGATTTGCTGCTTTTGATCGCGCCGTGTTCGATTGGTTCATCAAATGGTCGCCTCTCAAACAGAAGGCCGCCAGCAACTTCCAGACCATGAGGTTCTATGCTCCCCGCGCGGATCCTGCCCGATGCACGGAAACACGGCTTCAAGAAGGATCATTGCGTCGAGGCGCACTCTTGTCGAGCAGCCGCAGAACGCTGATTGCTGCACATCCTTCGACCATATGCCAGGCTCAACAGGGGAAATGATCGGCCAGAATTCTATTTGCTTCTAGAAGGCCGCCTAGCATAGGCCGGCACCTGAAACCGGCGGCGATAGTTCCCCGGAGCCAAGCCGGTTATCCTCCTAAACAAACGTCGAAAGAAGGCGGATTCCTCGTACCCTACCTGCCAACTTATCTCGTCGACGGAAGCCTCAGTTCGCTCTAGCCGCCGCTTCGCCTCCTCGATCCGCAGCCGTTGGACATAGGCGATCGGGCTCATGCCAGTCGCCTGGGTGAACCGTCGCTTGAAAGTCCGTTCCGTCAGCCCCGCCTGCTTGACCATCTCCTCCAACGGATTGGCGACGGAATAATGGGCGGCAAGCCAGTCCTGTGCAGTTTGGATCGCCTGGTCGCGGTGGTCGCGCCGCCCCTCGAAGACCATGTAGGGAGCCAGCCCGTCCTGGTGCCATTGCAGCGCAAAATAGCGGGCCACCGTCTGCGCCGCCGTCGCCCCTGCATGGCGGGCGATCAGGTAGAGCACGAGATCGTGCCATGTCATCGAGGCGCCGGACGTAATCAACTCGTCCCGTTGGCCAGCGACCACCAGCACCTGTTCCGGATGGATCGGGACCTGCGGGTAGGCTTCGCGGAACGTCTGGGCATAGCCGAAATGGACGGTGGCATCCGCGCCATCGAACAGCCCGGTCTCGGCAAGCAGGAAGATTCCCGAACAGGCTGAGCAGATCAGCGCCCCTTTCGCGTGCATCCTCCGGCACCATTCCACCAGCGCAGGATAGCGGCGCTTCACCCAGCCTTCCGGCCCGAGCACTACTGACGGCACGATGACGATGTCGGTCCGGTCGATTTCGGCGACCGGCCGCTGCACCACAATCGGCACGCGGCTGGCGAGCGTCAGCGGGCCGGCCCGTTCGCCGACGATCTCGACGTGGAAAGGTGGTGTCTTCGTAATGCCGCCGTCCGGAGGTACGATGGAAAAGGCGTTCATTACATCAAAGATACCGCTCAACGTCGATAGTGCCGCCTCCGGCAGCGCCACCAGGCTGACATGGAGCGGCTGCGGTCCCGGCGCCCGCTCAGCCTCCTGCTGCGTTCTCGTCATCATCGGTTCCCCTTTGGCAGCAATAATGACCCCGGAGCGCAGCGGGGGCCACGTCGAACGCGACAGCTTCCGGCTTTGCGTGGCGTAAATGGCCCGATCATGGCCTGCACCGCTCTGCCGCTCACCCTCGTCGCCTGCGATCCTCCCCTCACCTCGAACGGAGGTTTCCAACCAGGGAGAAACATCATGGATACCATGCAGACCAAGACCATCGACAGTGCAAAGCTCGAGACGCTGGTCGGTCGCGTCGTTAGCGATCTTTCCGCCGGCTATGGCGGGGTCATGGTCAGCCTCGGCCACCGCCTCGGTCTCTATAAGGCAATGGCCGACCGCGGGCCGCTCACATCTCGTGAAATCGCCAGCCGCGCCGGCTGCAGCGAACGATATGTGCGCGAATGGCTGAATTCGCAGGTGGCCGGTGCCTATGTCACTTATCATGCCGTCAGCGGCACCTATGAGCTGACGCCGGAACAGGCTTTCGTGCTGGCGAACGAGGACAGCCCCGTCTTCATCCCGAATGCCTGGGCAACGCCCGCTTCCATGTGGGCCGACGAGGAAAAGGCGGTCGAGGCCTTCCGCACCGGCGCCGGCATCCCTTGGGGTGACCATGATGGCCGACTCTTTTGCGGCGTCGCTTCCTTCTACCGCAACGCCTACCGCGCCAGCCTCGTGCCGGAATGGCTACCGGCGCTCGATGGCGTGGTGGAGAAGCTGAAGGCAGGCGCACTGGTGGCCGATGTCGGTTGCGGCCACGGCCATTCGACGGTGCTGATGGCGGAGGCATTCCCAAAGTCGAAATTCCACGGCTTCGACACGCACGAGAAGTCGGTCGACGAAGCACGCAAAGTGGCGAGCGAGGCGGGCGTTTTTGATCGCGCGACCTTTTCGACCGCGCGGGCGGAGAACTATCCGGGGGAGGGCTATGACCTCATCTGCTTCTTCGACTGCCTGCACGACATGGGTAATCCGGTGGCAGCCGCCACGCATGCAGCCAACGCCCTTGCCAAGGACGGCAGTGTAATGCTGGTCGAGCCCTTCGCCAACGACAGGGTAGAGGACAATATCTCGCCTGTCGGCCGGCTCTATTATGCGGCTTCGACGACGATTTGCTGCGCCCATGCGATTTCTGATGGAGGGCACACCGTGCTGGGTGCCCAGGCCGGCGAGGCAAGGCTCAAGGACATCTTCCGCAAGGCGGGCTTCACCCGCTTCCGCAAGGCGATGCAGACGCCGTTCAACCTGATCCTCGAAGCCCGCCTCTGACAAAGACCGGCGACTGAGGGCACCGGTCTTGGCACGACCAATGCAGGCCTCCGATGTTTGGACGGAGCCTGCATTGCCGCCGAACCCGGCCAGAGGTCGTCGAGATAGAGAATGAATGGCGCCGGGGCGATATCGGCTGCAGCCCGGTACTCAGTCACTCTTCGGGCGCAATGAAAATCTTCGTGCGTCCCGTGGACGCCGCGCTTCGACACCCGAAACCACGTCTTCAACGATCTCCTGCAACTCCATCGGCGTCGCACCGTCGCGCGCCTGGACCGAGATGCCTTGCATGACAGCCGATAAGGAACGTGCGAGACGGTGCGCGTCGGCCTTAGCTGCGAAAGATGAAAGTGCGTCAGCGATGCGTTCGCGCATGGCATCACGTCGGGCAGCTGCATCACGGGCAAGCGTCGCGTGGTCTGGATGGCAGGCTGTCGTGCCGCTGGAGATCATGCACCCACGCTCTCGGTCCGGATGCGTCACGGCCCGAACCCCTCCCTCCAGTAGCAGCCGCACAGCTTGAGCCAGCGACACGGCTTTGCCCATTTCGAAGCGCCGACGAGCTCGCTTAGTCGAGATCGCCATTCCTCACGGTTCTCTCGTTGGTGCCGTATCGCCGTGCAAGCGCCTCGGTTGGGAGCTTCCGATAACGGTAGCCCTGCTCGAACGACGTACGTGGTCTTGGCGCTGCCCATGAAGAAATTGGCCCATAGAGACTCCCTCTGCGATCGCGATAAGAATACGCCATAACACCCAGGGACTAAACCACCCAGTGTACGAGGGTGAGCATGGATATTTGCAGGTGCGAAAGCCGATGATGTGTAATTCTCGATGCCGAAAGCGTTGACATTTAAGCGCAAGCCGTATGTATAAAGATTACAACATGGTGTGAGACAAAGTGAATGCTAGCGATCCTCGCAGACGATCTGACCGGTGCGTTAGACTCGGCAGCGCCGTTTGCCGGCCGGGGTCTCTACACGGAAGTTGCTCTTCATCAGGAAGCTATCGCTGACATCGTGAAGCGCGCGCCCGACGTCCTTTCAATTAACCTTGATACTCGCGAGATTAGTCCGGACGAAGCGCGGGCGGCTACCGCTGCCGTCGTCGCTCTGTTGCCGGCGGGAACGCGGTTGTTCAAGAAAGTCGACTCGCGGCTCAAGGGCAATATCGCCGCCGAACTTGACGCAATACCTTATTCTCGGGCCGTTGTTGCACCGGCCATTCCTCAATTTGATCGTTTCGTCGAAGCCGGCAGAGTTACAGGTTTCGGTGTCGCCACGCCGATCGACATTGCCGACAGGCTTGGGGCGCATGCCGGTCGTGCCAGCGCGCCGGATACCCGTTCGTCCGCTGACATGGAGGCCGTTCTCCAGATTGCTGAAACCGACGGCACAGACCTATTGGTTGGCGCGCGTGGCCTTGCCGAAGCACTCGCGTGCCGAATGACGGCGATGGCCAAGGCGCAAGCGGCAACCATCCCGGCCGGCCGGATCACCTTTGTGATCGGCTCGCGGGACCCGATCACGCTTGCGCAGGTCGAGCACTTGCGCATGAACTTGGCCTTACAATATTTGCCAGCCCCGAACGGTATCTTCAACGGATCCCCGGCAACCGATGCCGAATTAACGCTCGTTCAGGCGACGCCAGGCTCAGAAGGCGTGAGTCCGAAAGCCGTGGCGGATGCGTTGGCCGATGGTGTGCTAGAATACCTTGTCCGCAATGACGGTACACTTCTTTTGTCTGGAGGAGCAACGGCGGAAGCAGTGCTGCGCCGACTTGGGCTGTCGCGAATGCGGCTGCATGGCGAATGCCTGCCGGGTCTCGGTCTAGCGTCCGCAAATGGGCGTTGCATCATTGCCAAATCCGGCGGATTTGGTCAGCCGGACACGTTGAAGAACATTGCAGAAATGGTGCTGCGGAAGGCGGGTTGAGATATGGGACTGGAAACTGGAACCGTCCGAAGGGGGCTCGCCGATATCGTGTTCGAACGCATGCTGCGCGCCATCAAGTCTGGTGCCTACAAGCCCGACGAGCGCCTGCCGACCGAACATGATCTTGCTGCAGAATTCGAGGTTTCTCGCCCGGTCATCCGCGAAGCGCTGAAACGCCTGCGGGACCAGAGCCTGATCTATTCGCGTCGCGGTGCCGGCAGCTTCGTCCGCTCGGTCGGCCTGCGAAATCCGCTCGGTTTCGGCCAGCTGGAAAATGTCGCCGACCTTCTCAACTGTTACGAGTTCCGCCTGACGATGGAACCAACAGCCGCCGCGGCCGCCGCAATCCGCCACGATGCCGACAGTCTGAAAGCGATCCGTCAGGCGCTGGAACTGCTGCGCGATGCCACGAACCGCCAATCGCATCGTGAGGACGCTGACTTCCAGTTCCATCTCGCCATCGCCCGCGCCGCGCAGAACAACTATTTCTCCACTGCCATGGAAGCGCTGAAGGACCACATTGCTGTCGGCATGAAGTTCCACGGCGCCTCGATCAAACGAGAAGCATCCGGCCTGTCCCGCGTGTTCGCCGAACATGAAGCGATTGCGACAGCCATCGCCAACCGCGACGAGGACGAAGCGCGACGCTTGATGCTGGAGCATCTGAAGGGCTCGCGCGAAAGGCTGTTCCAGTCGTCACATCAGTAGGGCGGTTGTCCAGGCTGTTGGCAGGTCCCCTCTGGCCTGACGTCGCCCTTCGGCCCCACCACAAGGGGGTGCTCACCGCTTGCCTCGATTAGGCCTCGACGATTCGTCCAGATTAGCCCCCTACGATCCACTCCCCAAAAACAAAAAAGGCGGCGCATCACTGCACCGCCTTCGTCCTCAAGGCTGGCATCTCAGAAGCTGGCCCGATATATTCCCAGAACGTCATCGACGCTCATATCAGCCGGGTTATTGTCCATCAGGCGGCGGATGGCATGCGCATCCGCGGCAAAGCGCGGCAGGTCGGCTTCGGTCGCGCCGTGTTTCGCCAGTGACATCTCGATGCCGAGATCGGCACAGAAACCAAGGGCCTCTGCGCGCAGCTTCGCCTGCGAAAGACCGTGACCGAGGCCCAGCGCCTGCGCCACCTCTGCGGTCTTTTCCTGCGCCACTGGCTCGTTGAAGGCGAGCACGTGCGGAAACACGATGGCATTGGCGAGCCCGTGTGGCAGGTGCAATAGCGTGCCGAGTGGATAGGCGATGGCATGGCCCGCCGCCGTATTCACCGGCCCGAGGCAGATGCCCCCGTAATAGGACGCCAGCATCAGCCCCTCGCGGGCTTCGTGGTCGGATCCATCCTTCACAGCGCGGGCGAGATATTTGCCGACGAGGCGAAAGCCCATGCGGGCAAAGCCGTCGATCATCGGATGCGCGCGCTTGCTGGTAAATGCCTCGACGCAATGGGCCATGGCGTCCACGCCGGTTGCAGCGGCCACGGCCGGCGGCACCGAATAGGTGAGTTCCGGGTCGAGCACGGCAAGATCGGCGATCAGATGTGGGCTTTCGACCGCAATCTTGGCGCCCTTGATCGGGTCGGTGATTAGCGAGCGGATGCCCGCTTCCGAGCCAGTGCCGGCCGTGGTGGCGATCTGCGCCAGACGCGTGCTGCGTCCTGCTACCTTGTTGGAGCCGGCGACATCGGCCAGCGTCTGCTCGCTGTCCCAAAGGGCAGCGAGCAGCTTGGCGACGTCCATGACGGAACCGCCACCGAGACCGACCACCAGATCCGGCTTTGCCGCGCGCGCCGCTGCCAGCGCAGCGTCGAGCGTTGCAATCTCCGGCTCGCCGGGAATGGCATCGAACACGGCGACCTTGCCCGGCAGTTTCAGCCGGTCGACGAAGCCCGCGGTGATCGGCGTGGCAATCACGAGCGTCGAGGAAACCTCTCCGGCCCAGGTGCAGACCTCGCCGATCGTTCCGGCGCCGACGATAAGCCGTTGCGGCTGATGCAGGATGATGACGGGAACGCTGCTCATGCCTGCTCTCCTTTACCGTCTGCAACCAGCTTGCGGGCGTAGGCGATGGCCGACAGCATGTTACCGTGGTTGGCAATGCCCTTGCCGGCGATGTCGAAGGCGGTGCCGTGATCGACTGAGGTGCGGTCGATCGTCAGGTCGACGGAGACGTTAACGGCCGTATCGAAGGCGACGAGCTTGATCGGGATATGGCCCTGGTCGTGATATTGCGCGACAACGAGATCGAATCCGCCGGAATAGGCGCGGTGGAACACCGTGTCGGCCGAGATCGGACCATAAGCATCGATGCCTTCGGCTCGGGCCGCGGCCACGGCCGGCGCGATCTGGTCGTCATCCTCGGTGCCGAACAAGCCGTTCTCGCCGCAATGCGGGTTGATGCCGGCAACCGCGATGCGCGGGCGCTCGTAACCGGTGCGCTTTAGGTGGTCATTGCCGGCTTTGATGGTCGCCAGCACCCGCTCCTTGGTCGCGCGGCGGATCGCCTCCTGCAGCGAGACGTGGGTGGAAACGTGGATGACCTTCAGCTTTTCGGACGCCAGCAGCATATAGGCGGCTGCCGATTTCGTCAGGCTGCGCAGCATGCCGGTATGGCCGTCGTAATGATGGCCGGCAAGATTTAGCGCTTCCTTGTTGATTGGCGCGGTGACGATGCAGCCGATCACCCCAGCTTCGGCATCGCGGACCGCCTTTTCGATGAAACGGAAAGCCGCATCACCGGCGACCGGCGACAACTGGCCCCATGGCAGCGGTGCACCTTCGATCGGCAGATCAACGACGTAGGGCGCAAGATCGATATCGACGTTCAGCGCCTTGCGGGCCGCTTCCAGCGTCGGCAGGTTGCCGTAGATGCGGGTGGCGGCACGGTCCGTATCGCCCATTTCGGCCAGCGCCCGCACCGTGATTTCTGGTCCGACGCCGCAAGGGTCACCCATGGTGATGCCGATGATATTGCTCATGATTATTCTCCGGCTACTGCACTGGCCCAGCCTGGCGCCAGACGAACGTATTTGATGGCGCGCCTGTAATAAGTATAGGCGATGTGAAGACTGCCGTCGGTTCCCTCGAGCAGCCACGGATAGGACATTTCCTTGTTGTGACCGTCGATCGAATTGTTCGACAGGCAGGTGCCCAGACCTTCCTCGATGATGATTCGTTGCGAAAAACTCTTTGCCCCGTCATCGGAAATGCAGACGCTGACCGGTGCGCGCGGCACGCCCCAGATCGGCACGCAGCCGCCATCCGGGTTGGCATCCGGCCGGTCGTCGTGCTCGCCCAGCTCGTCGTAAAGCGAGGCGCGGCGATCTGCGGACATATCCGCATTGATCGGGTTGCAGATCATTGCGATACGGCCATCTTTCAAGCGGATCGCGGCGATCGATGAATTGTTGTTGGGCACGTCGGTCGCCTGCGGCACAGACCACGTACGCCCGCCATCGGCGCTCTCGGTGCGATAGACGAAATCGGCCTGCCTGCGACGGAACACGGCGGCAAATTTTCCGTCGCCAATGGACACCGGACTCATGTGTACGCAGCCGGTCGAATGCTCAAGATCTTCCAGACGCCAGGTCTTGCCGCCATCTTCGGAAACGCCGACGGCGGCGCGGTCATGGCTGCCGTTCCACTTCTGGCCCGGCCGCTGAATGCAGCGAAAGATCGGCAGAAGCCAAGCGCCATCGTCGCGAATCGTCAGTGGTGCGCGAACGAAACAGCCCCGCGGAAGGTCGAGGTAACGCCCTTCGCTCGCTGTCAGCTTTGTCTGGTCGGAGGCATCGCGCTTTACCTCGGCCATGCGGATACGGCATTCGTCCTGATTGCCGGAAGGCTGCGAGGTGTGGAACAGAAACAGGCCGCCACCGGGCGCCGCAAACAGAACCGGGTTTTGCTCGGAATGGTCAGGATCGAAACCTAGCCGCTGCGGCTCACCCCATCTATCTGACCCCGCCGCCAGAACCGAAGCAAAGATCGAGATATCCGACTTTCCTTCCAATGTGCCGCCGAACCAAGCGCAGATCAGCGAGCCATTCACGGCAAGGTGCAGGAAGGATGCGTGGTTCTGGATCATCGGTGAGGCCAGCATGGCCTCGTGTCGTCCGTTTCCGGCGGCTTTCACCGTGCCGGTCATGACGGTCGCGATCTGTTCAGGCGTCATCGGGGTCTCCTCTTAACCCCATGAAAATCACCGAAATAAAAAAGTTGTCAAGTTTTAAAAACTCACACGTTTGCCATTGACGATCCAAATTATAGATGCATGTATTTGAAATTAGGTAGTTTTATGAAAGTAAATTTTGTACAAAATGATAGTTCCAAATATTTAATTTGACAAACTTGCCCAGAAATCCGATGGTCTGCGGCAGCCCGCTCATGCGACGAAAAGGACGGAGGCATCCCGACCGACGCACAGGGCCTCAAGGAGGAATGCCTTTAGGCCGCACTGCCGAAAGGCCATTGACCAGATGAACAGCAAGCGGTGCGATCTGCACCCAAAGGGAGGAGAATGACATGAAAACCTCGCGCCTATTTGGAGCCATTCTGGGCTCTGTCCTTGCACTCGGTACCGGCGTCGCTCCGGCACAGGCCGCGTCGAACGACATCAAGATCGTTCTGCCGGAAGAAGCCGACTTGCTCGAGCCCTGCATGGCGACGCGCTCCAATATCGGCCGCGTCATCATGGAGAATGTCAGTGAAACGCTGACCGAGCTCGATGTGCGCGGTAAACAGGGCGTCATGCCCCGCCTCGCTGAAAAATGGGAACAGACCGGCGATGGCGCCTGGCGTTTCCAGCTGCGTCAGGGCGTAAAATTCTCCGACGGCAAGGCCTTTGGCGCCAAAGATGTCAAATACAGCTTCGATCGCATTTTCAGTGACAAGAACGTCTGCGAATCCCGCCGTTATTTCGGCGGCATGAAGTTCGACGTGAAGGTCGTCGACGACAACACCATCGATTTCAAGGTCGAGCCGGTTCAGCCGATCCTGCCGCTGTTGCTGTCGCTCGTCACCATCGTTCCGGAAGGCACGCCACTGGAGTTCGTCCGCGAGCCGGTCGGCACCGGCCCCTACAAGCTGTCCAACTGGACGCCGGGCCAGCAGATCGTTCTCGACGCGCGCGACGACTATTGGGGCAAGAAGCCCGCCGTCACCAAGGCCACCTATCTCTTCCGTGCCGATCCGGCCGTCCGCGCCGCCATGGTTCAGACCGGTGAAGCCGATCTCGCTCCGTCGATCTCGCAGGTCGAAGCCACCAACGACAAGACCGACTTCTCCTATCTCGACAGCGAAACGGTGTATCTGCGCATCGATGGCAACATCGCGCCGCTCAATGATATCCGTGTCCGCAAGGCGCTGAACCTCGCCATCGACCGCCAGGCCTTCATCGGCACACTCGTGCCACAGGACGCGGTCCTGGCAACTGCTCTGGTGCCGCCGACGACGCTCGGCTGGAACCCGGACGTAAAGGTCTTCCCGTACGAACCGGATCAGGCCAAGAAACTGCTTGAAGAAGCAAAGGCTGACGGCGTTGCGGTTGATACCCCGATCACTGTTGTCGCCCGCACGGCAAACTTCCCGAACGTGACGGAAATCATGGAAGCCATCCAGACACAGTTGCAGGACGTCGGCTTCAAGATCGACCTGCGCTTCGTCGAGGTGGCCGAGCATGAGGTCTATTACTCGAAGCCGTTCAAGGAAGGTCGTGGTCCGCAGATCGTTGCCGCCATGCACGACAATTCCAAGGGTGACCCGTCCTTCACGATGTTCTTCAAGTACCACTCGAAGGGCACCCAGTCGGGTTACTCCGATCCGAAGGTCGATGATCTCATCGCCCGCGCTTCGGCCGCCACTGGTGATGAACGTGCAAAGCTGTGGTCGGAATTGATCGCCTATGTCCACGACGATCTCGTCGCCGATGTCCTGCTCTTCCACATGGTCGGTTATTCCCGCGTGTCCGAACGTCTGGACTTCAAGCCCAGCATCGCCACGAACTCGATGCTGCAGCTCTCCGAGATTGGCATCAAGAACTAACCCCGGACCATAATCTGAAGGGCGACCCTAATCGCCCCAATCGAAGCGAAATGGGCGGCGGTCGTGCCGCCGTCCATTCCAGCAAGATCGAGGTCACCATGCTCACTTTCATTCGCAAGCGCGCCTTCGCCAGCCTCATCTCGCTCGTCGGCCTGCTGGTCATGGTCTTCTTCCTGTCGCGCCTGACAGGCGACCCGGCTTCCCTGTTCCTCCCCGTCGAAGCATCCGCCGAAATGAAGGCCGAGTTTCGTGCACTGCACGGACTCGACCAGCCGCTTCTCGTGCAGTTCGGCCAGTATGTCGGCAATGTGGTGACCGGCGACCTCGGCGAAAGCCTGCGCAAAGCCCGGCCGGCACTTGATGTCGTTCTCGAAGCCTTCATCTGGACGCTGTGGCTCGCCATCATCACCATGACGCTGGTCACCATCGCGGCTATCGTCGTCGGCTCGCTTGCCGCCTTCCGCACCGGCGGTTTCTTCGACCGGTTTTCCTCGGTGGTGTCGCTGATCGGCGCTTCCGTCCCTGATTTCTGGCTCGCCATCGTCGCGATCGTGGTCTTTGCCATCCAGCTGTCCTGGCTGCCGACATCTGGCACAGGTACGCTGTCGCATTGGATCCTGCCGATCGGCGTGCTGTTCGTACGCCCCTTCGGCATCATCGTTCAGGTGGTGCGCGGCTCAATGATTTCGGCGCTCTCTTCCGCTTACGTGAAGACGGCCCGCGCCAAGGGCGTCAAATCCGGGTCGATCATCTTTGTCCACGCACTGCGCAACGCCATGCTGCCGGTCATCACCGTCATCGGCGACCAGGCCGCCAGCCTCTTGAACGGCGCAGTCATCATCGAGACCATCTTTGGTTTCCCCGGCGTCGGCAAATTGATGATCGACAGCATCCTGCAGCGTGACTTCAACGTCGTGCTGGCGGCGATCCTCGTCACAGCTTTCGCCATTTTCCTCATGAACTTCGTGATCGACCTTGCCTACGCTCTGCTCGATCCGCGCATCCGCTACTGAGGATCGACGTGACCATGGCCATCCCATCCGACACGACCGACAACACCGTCGCCGCCGAGCCAAGCGCCTTCGTACGCATGGCGCGCATGCTGTGGGCGGACAAGTTCGCGCTCTGCGCCGCCATCTTCCTCGTTTTCGTCATTGTCATGGCGATCATCGGCCCGACTATTCTCGATGATCTCGCCACCAAGCAGAACCTGCGCGGCCGTAACCTCGCGCCGTTCGATTTCAGCCGCGAATGGTTCATGTGGCTTGGCGCCGATGCGCTGGGCCGCCCGCTCTGGCCACGCATCATCGTCGCCACTCAGAACACCATCATGGTCGCTGCCGGCGCCGTGCTGATCTCGGCTGTTGTCGGCACGCTGCTCGGCCTGATCGCCGGCTTCGCGTCGGAGCGAACCAGTCAGATCATCATGCGTCTTGCCGACGTCATCATGTCCTTCCCGTCGCTACTGGTCGCCGTGATCGTGCTCTATATTCTCGGCTCGTCCATCCTCAACCTGATGCTGGTCCTTTCGATCACCCGTATTCCGGTCTATCTGCGCACCACCCGAGCCGAGGTTCTGGAAATCAAGAGCCGCATGTTCGTGCAGGCCGCCCGTGTCATGGACGCATCGTCCAAGCGCATTCTCTTCCGCCACATCCTGCCCGTCGTCTTCCCGACGCTGACGACGCTTGCCACGCTTGATTTCGCCTATGTCATGCTGGCGGAAAGCGCGCTTTCCTTCCTCGGCATCGGCATCCAGCCGCCGGAAATCACCTGGGGCTTGATGATCTCCCAGGGCCGCCAGTACCTCACCAATGCCTGGTGGCTGTCCTTCTGGCCTGGTCTGGCGATCATTCTTACCACGCTCTCGCTCAACCTTCTGTCCAACTGGCTGCGTATTGCGCTCGACCCCGTCCAGCGCTGGCGCCTGGAAATGAAAGGACCGAAAAATGGCTGATCATCTTCTCGAAGTCCGTAACCTCTCCGTCGACTTCCACACCGTCACCGGCACCGTTCACGCCGTGCGCAACATCTCCTACTATCTCGACCGTGGCGAAACGCTTGCCATCCTCGGCGAGAGCGGTTCGGGCAAATCGGTATCGTCATCGGCGATCATGAACCTGATCGACATGCCGCCGGGCAAGATCACATTCGGCGAGATTCTTCTCGACGGCAAAGATCTGTTGAGAATGTCCGCCGAAGCCCGCCGCGAGGTGAACGGCCGCCGCATCGCCATGATCTTTCAGGACCCGCTCAGCCACCTCAACCCGGTTTATACCGTCGGCTGGCAGATGCGCGAGGCGCTGAAGACCCACGGCATCAGCACGACGCAGGCACAGGCCGAAGCGTTGCGCCTTTTCAAGCGCGTTGCGCTGCCGGACCCCGAACGGGCGCTCGACAAATACCCGCACGAGTTTTCCGGCGGTCAGCGCCAACGCGTGATGATCGCTATGGCGCTGGCGCTGAAACCCGACCTGCTGATTGCAGACGAGCCGACCACCGCACTCGATGTAACCGTGCAGGCGGAAGTGCTAGCGCTTCTGAAGGAATTGCAGCGCGAAACAGGAATGGGCGTTCTCATCATCACCCACGATCTCGGCGTTGTCTCGGAAGTCGCAGATCGCGTCGTCGTCATGGAAAAGGGCCAGTTGGTCGAAAGCGGCACGGTGCGCGACGTCTACCGCAACCCGCAGCACGCCTATACGAAAAAGCTGATCGCCGCCGCCCCCGGGAAGGGCGAAATGCACGAGCCGGAAGCACAAGGCGAACCGATCCTCAGCGTCAAGGACGCCCGCAAGTCTTACGGCGACTTCGAGGCGCTTAAGGGCGTTTCCTTCGACCTCAAGCAGGGTGAAACCGTCGCCGTCGTCGGCGAAAGTGGCTCGGGAAAATCGACGCTTGCCCGCATCCTTTTGCGCCTGGAGGAGCCGGATGGCGGCACCGCGCATTGGAAGGGAAAAGACCTCTTCACCATGTCGCCGGGTGACTTATTCAAGCTGCGCCGCGACCTGCAGATGGTGTTTCAGGACCCCACGCAGTCGCTCAACCCGCGCATGACGGTCTATCAGCTGATTTCCGAGGCCTGGGTCATCCACCCGGAAATCCTGCCCAAGGCCAAATGGCGCGAACGCGTTGGCGAACTGCTCGGTCAGGTCGGCCTCTCTCTGGAGCACATGGGGCGTTACCCGCACCAGTTCTCCGGCGGCCAGCGCCAGCGTATCGCCATCGCTCGCGCACTAGCGCTCGAACCGCAGTTGATTGTCTGCGACGAGGCCGTGTCAGCGCTCGACGTGTCGATACAGGCGCAGGTGATCACGCTTCTCGACAAGCTGCGCAAGGAGATGGGCATCGCCTTCATCTTCATTGCTCACGACTTGCCGCTGGTGCGCGATTTCGCCGATTACGTAATGGTCATGCAGAAGGGCGAGGTCGTCGAGCTTGGCACCGTCGCGCAAGTCTTCGACAACCCGCAGAAGCCCTATACGCAGGCGCTTCTCGCTGCCAGCCTCGATCCCGACCCGGACGTGCAGGCCGCAAACCGCAACGCCCGCCTCGCAAGCGTTGCCTGATATTGATACCGGAGTAGAATGATGACCAGGAAAGCCTTCGTCGCAATAGTGACATGCTTCAACGACGACGAGACCATCAATTACGAAGCCACCCGCGCCCAGGTGCGCCGGCAGGTCGCGGCCGGCAACAACATCATGTGCGCCGGGACCAATGGTGACTTTTCCGCACTCACCCACGGCGAAAAGGTCAGGCTGCTGGAGGAAGTGGTCGATGAAGTCGGCGGTAAGGTCGATGTCATCGTCAATGCCGGTATGCCCGCCACGTTCGAAACCCTGCAGCTAGCGAAAGAATTCGACCGCATCGGCGTCACCGGCATCGCCGTCATTACGCCCTTCTTCATCGCCTGCGCGCAGGACGGCTTGATGCGCCACTTCTCGACGGTGGCAGACGCTGTCAACACACCGGTCTATCTTTACGACATCCCGGCCCGCACCCAGAATCACATCGAGCCGGAAACTGCCCGCAAGCTGGCCACCCACGGCAACATCGCCGGCATCAAGGATTCCGGCGGCGCGCAGGAAACCTTGGCTGCCTATCTTCAGGTCTCCAAGGAAGTTGAAGGTTTCGAAGTCTATTCCGGTCCCGACCACCTGGTCCTGTGGTCGCTGCAGAATGGTGCTGCCGGCTGCATTTCCGGTCTCGGGAACGCCATGCCGGACGTCTTGGCCGGCATCGTCGGTAGCTTCAACTCGGGCGATATCGCAGAAGCCGAACGTCAGCAGGAAATCTACACCGCCTTCCGCACAGACCTCTACGCCCACGGTTTCCCGCCGGCCATGGTCAAGCGCGCGCTCTACCTGCAGGATTCCTCTGTCGGCGCCAGCCGCCAGCCGGCGTTGCTTGCCGATACCGAACAGGACAAGAAGATTGTTGAAATCCTGAGGAAGTATGACCTCCTATTGGGTCAACGTGGATAAAATCGTTTTTGCATCAATGCCGGGACTAAACATCTAGGCTATCGAAAGCAGCCATTAGTTCGAGAGAACACACGCCGACTGGCGACCCGACGTGCGTGTATCGAGGGAAAGCCCATGGCGTTGCATTGTTATCCGAGTGCTTCGTCCAATGCCGTCGTCTGGGCCTTGACGAAGGCCCGGGAGATGGCGGCTTTCGCTTCGATGGCGTCGAAGTTGTGGTAGGCGCCGGGCACTACGTGCAGGGTGCTGGCCACGCCCGCCTGCTGCAGTCGCCGGGCGTAGGTGACGTCCTCGTCGTGGAACAGCCCGTTTCGAGGAAGACTTTCGGCTTTCCGCTCGCATCAAATGCTCGACAGCGTCAGGATCCGCCAATCCGGACATTGTTGCAGTGAGCCTCAATCCATGAATACAGAGGCGCTAGCCTGAATCTCTCAAAGTAAAGGGTGCATCGGGCCTGCGAATCTGAGAAACTGCTTTTGCGACAAAGGCTTACCAGATTCCTTACGGAGGCCCGATGCAAACACACTGTATCTCCGCGCAGTTCGGATTTGAAGGCTTCGACGGCCACAAAGTTATCGCTGGTTTTGACGGCGGCGCGATCACCTCGGATGCCGGTGCGCTGCTGCTTCGCCACGTCGATGGGGCCATCGGGCTATTCGACCGGGTGGCCGGCTGCTTCATTGATGGCCGCGATCGCAAGTGCACGGTCCACAGCATGCGCACGCTGGTCGGGCAGCGCATTGCAGCGATCGCGCTGGGCTATGAGGATGTCGACGATCACGACACGCTGCGCCACGACCCGGTACTTGCGCTGCTGTCGGAGCGGCTGACGCCGAAGCGACAAGACTGTGCGGTGCTTGCCGGCAAATCCACGTTGAACCGGCTGGAGCACGGCCGCCCCGGCGCGCCGACGCGCTATCATAAGATCGCCTATGACGCAGGGGCGCTGGAAGCGCTATTCGTGGAGCTGTTCGTGGACGCACACGACAGGCCGCCGGAGGAGATCGTGCTCGATCTCGACGCCACCGACGATCCGCTGCACGGCCATCAGGAAGGGCGGTTCTTCCACGGCTATTATGACGGCTATTGCTATTTGCCGCTCTACATCTTTTGCGGCCGGCATCTGCTTTCGGCCAAGCTGCGACGCTCCAATATCGACGCCAGCGCCGGCGCGGTCGAGGAGGTCGGGCGGATCGTCAAGCAGATCCGCGCGCGCTGGCCCAACGTGCGCATCATCCTGCGGGCCGATTCCGGCTTTGCCCGCGACGAACTGATGGACTGGTGCGAGGCAAACGGCGTCGACTATGTCTTTGGCCTTGCCCGCAACAAGCGGTTGGAAGAGAAGATCGCCGAGGCCCTGGAGGAAGCGAGCCTTGCGGCCAAGGCAAGCGGCCAGGCTGCCCGCGTCTTCCGCGACTTCCTGTGGTCGACGAAGGGCAGCTGGTCATGCCGGCGGCGGGTGGTGGCCAAGGCCGAATGGACGATGGCGGGGGCCAATCCGCGCTTCATCGTCACCTCGCTGGAACCGGAATACTGGGCGGCACAACCGCTTTACGAGGAGCTTTACTGCGCCCGTGGCGATATGGAGAACCGCATCAAGGAATGCCAGCTCGATCTCTATGCCGACCGCACCAGCGCCCACACCATGCGCGCCAATCAGTTGCGGCTCTGGTTTGCATCCTTGGCCTATGTGCTGATCTGTGCGCTACGCCGCCTCGGCCTCACCGGTAGCCGCCTTGCCGATGCCACCTGCGGCACGATCCGATTGAAGCTCTTGAAGATCGGCGCCCAGGTCCGCATCTCCGTCCGCCGCATCAAGGTGGCGATGGCTTCGGCCTGCCCATATGCCGAGGAATTTGCCCTGGCTCACGCCCGAATATGCGCCGCGGCCCGATGATGCCGCCGGACCCGAGCCCTTCCCGCCAACGACAGAGGATACATCGCCGGACCAGACAAAACGCCCAACATCGCGGCGACGGCCGCCCGCGTCCTCGGTGTGCACGCAACGCCAGCCGACAGCGCACCCAATCAATACCAGAGACGCTGGTAGAGTCGAGGACAGGCGCGGTGACATGAGTCCCGTTTCCTGTCCCCGCTCGTCAAACCGGACGTGCCGATTTCCGGCATCCGGCTTTCCGACTGGCTTCACCGCATAGCTCTCGGAGGTGGCCCGATGTGGACGCGTCGAAGGCGCAGCACACCGCCCTCTCCAAAGACATAGTCATCGGAGAAACGGTGCGACCCGCGCCCTGCCACCTTGTGCCGCCGCGTGAGGAAGTTTCGCACACGCTCGTAAACATGGTTGTCGACCGCCCGATATGCCGGAAGGCGGGAGCCATAACCGAAGTAGGTCGACCAGCCGCGCAAAAGGCGGTTGAGCCGGTTCCGCACGTCGGGCCATGTCCCCATCTCACCGGGCACGAGCAAATCGCTCACCTTTTTCTTGAGCCGCTGGACACTTTTCCGAGATGGGCTTGCGCCCAGATACCAATGACCATCCTTGCGAAAATGCTCGGGGCCAAAGCTATAGCCAAGGAAGTCGAAATGCTCCTGTCGTGCATTCCTCACCGAGGTTTTCGCCTCATTGAGGGTGAGCCCGAGCTTCGCCATAACCAGCCGCGTCCACGACAGAGCCTCTTCCGCATAACCACGGCTGAGGATGACGAAGTCGTCGGCGTAGGAAACGACGTGGGCTTGGAACGCTTCTCCCCGTGCGGTCTGCCGCCAATGCTTCAGGAAACGGTTCATGTAGATGTTGGCCAGCATCGGACTCGCGACACCGCCCTGAGGCGTTCCGCTCGTTGCGTTGCGACCACCACTCATGCGCCGCTTGCCGTCGCCATCCCGTTCTTCAACAGGCGCTTTCAGCCACATCTTGATAAGATGCAGCACATGCCTGTCGACGACCCTGCGGGCCACGGATCGTAGAAGGTCCGCGTGCGGAATCGAGTCGAAATATCCCGACAAATCAGCGTCGACCACATCGGTGTAACCCCGGCATATTAGCCGGTGCACCTCCTTGACCGCCTGACCACCACCCCGATTGGGGCGATAGCCATAGGCGCTATCCTCGAAATCCGCCTCGAAGATCGGTTCAAGCACCAGCTTGGCGGCAGTCTGGACGACACGATCCCGAATAGTCGGAATACCGAGCGGCCTTTCTCCACCTCCAGGCTTTGGTAGCATGACCCGTCGTACCAGTTGGGGCCGATACGTTTTCGAAACGAGTTCCTCGCGCAGTCCCGCCAGCCACTCCTGCGCTCCCGCCGCCTCGATCCGCGCGAACGTCACGCCGTCGACGCCCGGCGAACCAGCATTGGAGCGGGCTAGCCGATAGGCATGGTACAGAATGTCGTCGCGACAGATCTTGTCGTAGAGAGCGTAAAAGCGGAAGGCAGGCTCCGCCTTCGCTTTACGATACAGCTTCCTCTGAAGAGTCCGGATCTTATCAGGCGTTTGCAGGCTCATCGCCAATCACCTCCACCTCATCATCGTCAAAAGCACACCAGAAGTCAGGGGCCTTCCCTCCACCGGCATTACCCGGCCTCAGCAGTAGTATGACCCTGTCCGACTCCCGCTCCAGACCGGCGTGCCAAGCACGCCGTTGAGGCCGCTACCCTCGCCCGGGACGGGTCTCCCCCGATTACCCGCACCACCTTTCCAGCGTGCCGTGCCCACTACCCCGGCGAATCGAGCGGGTGCGCTCGTCGATTTCTTCCCCGCTCGTGCTGCCTTCCCCTAATCTCAGGAGGGTCGGCATCCGCATCTTCACTTTCGAGGCCTGCTCAGGCTTCACACTCGTTACGGCCCACTGGATTGCTCAACCGCCCAAGGCGGCCTTTGTCACGAGGCTTCGGCCCGGCCGGTTACCCTGCCAAGCCGCTCGTCAGCTACCAGACCTATCGACAATTATCTGGGTGGAACCTTCCTCCACTGGTGTTACGCGCCGTCGGGGCGCACTGAGAGATGCGGGCTAGCGCATGGGTCTCTAAGGATGCTGACCGTAATAGCCAGTCTTACTCGTCTGACTTTGGGGTAGTGACTGTGGATAGGGAGCGATCCCGTCGCCTCAGATGATCCGGCCGCCCGATCAATCAGCGTAAGATTTTTGCAGCCAACGCAATAGTGTTTTGTTCCTCCCCTGGTTCATCCCGACTGGAAAGAAATGCATAACATTGGTTCGGAGTTGGAGGGAAGAAGACGGTGATGCAGCCGCACCCAGCCAGCTGCCAAGCAGACCGCTCTTGGTCACCATGAGGAGGAACATATGAAAAATCGTGTATTGAAGGCGGCGTTGCTTGCTGGTTTGGCTGTCTCGGCCACTCTGGGCTTCGCCGGAACTGCTCTGGCGGACGGGGAGAAATACGTTCTCATCCATCATTCGCCTGACAGTGAGACGTTCTGGAACACCGTGAAGAACGGTGCCAGCTTGGCAGCCAAAGAAGTCGGCGCGACCGTCACCTTCCGCAACCCGCCGACCGGCGACCTGGCCGACATGGTGCGGATCATCCAGCAGACCACCGCGGAGAAGCCTGACGGGATCATCGTCACCATTCCTGATGTCGAGACGGTCGGTGGCGCCATCGAAGACGCGGTTGCCAAGGGCATCCCTGTTGTCACGATGAACACCGGTACGGCAGAAGAATCCAAGAAGCTCGGCGCCATGCTTCATGTCGGACAGCCCGAATTCGACGCCGGCAAGGGAGCCGGTGAGCGCGCGAAGGCTGCGGGCATCAAGTCGTTCCTCTGCGTCAACAGTCTCTTCCCCAACGTCGCAGGGCAGCAGCGTTGCGAGGGCTTTGCGGCTGGCCTGGGTGTGCCGCTCGGCGATCAGATGATCGACTCGGGCACCGACGCGACCGAAATCGCAAACCGTGTGAAGGCGTACCTTTCCAACCACCAGGATACGGGCGCCGTTCTGACTCTGGGGCCGATGACCGCCCTGCCTACGATCAAGGCGCTCAAGGATACCGGTTTGGCCGGCACGATCTTCTTCGCGACCTTTGACCTCACGCCGGAGATCTCGCAGGCGATCAAGGATGGCGTCATCAACTTCGCCATCGACCAGCAGCCGTTCCTTCAGGGCTACCTGCCGGTGATCACCCTCACCAACGACCTTCGCTACGGCGTCCTGCAGGCGAACTCGGTGTTGTCCGGTCCCGGCTTCGTGACGAAGGACAATCTGGCTCTCGTCGAGTCGCTTGCCGGCAAATACCGGTAAGCGGACGACCTCCCAAACGGAAGCGGCGATCGCCGCTTCCGTTTGGCCCTTACGACAGTTTCAGGTGATCGCAATGAGCACGACAATCGGCGCTGACGAGCGCGTTAAACACACGTCAACTCTCCGTCGGGCGCTTGTCCGCCCCGAGCTTGGGGCCATGGGCGGCACCGTTGCGGTGTTCGCATTCTTCCTCATCCTTGCCGGCAACACACAGATGTTTGCGCTGGACGGGATTATGAACTGGAGCACCGTTTCGGCTCAGTTCGTCGTCCTCGCTGTCGGTGTCTCGCTGCTGATGATTACCGGCGAGTTTGATCTCTCGCTAGGTTCGATGGTCGGCTTCTCCGGAATGGTGTTCGGTCTGCTGGCTGTCTATGTTGGCTTGCCTGCGTGGGCGGCCATCGGCGTCACGGTGCTGGCTTGCGGTCTGATCGGGGCGATCAATGGCCTGCTGGTCATTCGCACCGGACTGCCTTCGTTTATCGTCACGCTGGCCTTCATGTTCATTTTGCGCGGCTTGACGATCTGGAGCGCGATCACCTTCAATAAGCAGCCGGTCGTGTCGGGGATTGCCGATATCTCCGCAGGTGATCCCGTAGCCTGGCTTTTTGGCGGCAAGGCACTCGGAGCGCTGTTCGCATGGCTCGGAGAGCAGGGGCTGATCGCGACCTATACCCGCGGCACCCGCCTCGGGCAGCCGATCGTTGACGGCATCCCAATGTTGATCATTTGGGCTATCGTTATGGTGATCGTTGGCCAGTGGGTGCTCACGAGGACTAGGTTCGGTAACTGGATCTATGCGGCCGGTGGCGACCCTCAGGCTGCGCGGTATATCGGCGTACCTGTCGCCCGCGTGAAGGTGGCAATGTTCATAGTTGCTGCCCTGTGCGCCACTCTCCTAGGGATCTCCCAGGCGGTCGAGTTCGGCTCGGCCGCATCCGACCGGGGCCTGATGAAAGAATTCGAGGCAATCATTTGCGTGGTCATTGGGGGCGCATTGTTAACGGGCGGATATGGCTCCGTTATTGGCGCCGCGCTAGGAGCCGTCATCTTCGGCGTCGTGCAGCAGGGTCTGTTCTTCACCAATGTCGAGAGTTCCCTATTCCGGGTATTTCTCGGATCGATCCTCCTCGCCGCCGTTATCGCCAACACTTACATCCGCCGCGCGATCACCGGAGAGCGATGATGTCCGCACCAATTCTTGAAATGACCGATATCCAGAAGCACTTCGGTCACATTATTGCCCTCTCGGGCGTGTCCTTCGATGTCAAGGCAGGCGAGTGTCACTGCCTGCTCGGCGACAATGGCGCGGGCAAGTCGACGTTCATCAAGACGATGTCCGGTGTACATGCTCCCACGCACGGCGAGATGAAAATCCAAGGCGAGCCGGTCCACTTCACCAGCCCCCGGGCGGCGCTGGCCGCGGGAATCGCAACGGTCTACCAGGACCTGGCAATGATCCCGCTGATGAGCGTGAGCCGCAATTTCTGGCTTGGCCGCGAACCCGAAACCGGCTTTGGCCCTTTCAAACGGATCGACTTCAAGAAGGCCGATGCAATCACGTTCGAACAGATGCGCGAAATGGGCATCAACCTGCGTGAGCCCGGACAAGCCGTCGGGACGCTCTCGGGCGGCGAGCGCCAGACGGTGGCAATCGCTCGCGCGGTCTATTTCGGCGCCAAGGTTCTCATTTTGGATGAGCCGACATCCGCCCTGGGCGTGCGTCAGACGGCCAATGTCCTGTCGACCATCGACCGTGTGCGGAAGAAGGGGGTAGGGGTGGTGTTCATCACCCACAACGTCCGACATGCCCTTGCTGTCGGCGATCGCTTTACCGTCCTCAATCGTGGCAAGACTCTGGGCACGGCCGATCGCGGC